>NZ_JBVVQD010000015.1:0-173640 GCF_055811755.1 Mesorhizobium sp. WSM4840 | reverse complement strand
GCGTCTTCGACGCCTGGTTCAGACACCAGAAAATAGAAACCATCGACCTCAATGCCCTGGCTCGATAGGATGGCAAACTGTTCGCGATGTCCTCGCACACCTGTTCGCGATGTCCCCAGTCCAAACAAAGGGAAGAAGGGAAGCTGCGCCCCACCTCAACCCAGCGCCCGCAGCTTTGCCTTCACCTCGAGGAAATCCCGCCACGCCAGCTTCTTGTGCGCGGGGGTTCTCAAGAGATAGGCCGGGTGAAGGGTCGGCATGGCGGGAATGGCAATACCGGAGGCGGCCGTATGGACGCGCCAATTGCCGCGCAGCCGCAGGATGCCCTCGGTGGTGTTGAGCAAGGTCTTTGCCGAGGGGCCGCCCAAATTGACCAGCACCTTCGGATTGACCAGCTCGATCTGCCGTTCGATGAATGGCCGGCAGATCTCGGTCTCGTGCGGCGTCGGCGTGCGGTTGCCCGGCGGCCGCCAGGGGATGACATTGGCGATATAGGCCGACGTCCGGTCGAGGCCGATCGCGGCCAGCATCCGGTCGAGCAGCCGGCCCGAGCGGCCGACGAACGGCAATCCCTCGAGGTCCTCGTCGCGGCCGGGCGCCTCGCCGACCAGCATCACCGCGGCATTCGGATTGCCGTCGGCGAACACGAGGTTCTTGGCGGTGAATTTGAGATTGCAGCCGTCGAATGCCGCCATGTGCTGGCGAAGCTCGTCCAGGGTCGCCGCGGTCGTTGCCAATTGGCGCGCCAAGGCCGCTTGCTGCTCGTCGGGCACCGTCGCCGTCCCGGACGTGGCGCGCACCGCCGGTGCCGCAGCTTGCCTTTCGCCCATTCCGGCGCGTGACAGGCTTGTCGAGCGTGGCAGTGTGGCGCTTCCACCAACTGGCGGAACTGTCGCCGGCGCCCGCTCAGGCGGCTTTGACGCAGCCTCAGCAAACCTGTTCAGCGGCTCGTCTTCGAGCGCTTCATCGACGCCGGCGCTGGCGTAGAAGGCCAGCAGGTCGGCGATATCTGGTCGGTCGTCTCGGGAAACGGCAGTCATACTTTCACATTCCGCCGCGCGGCAGCAATTTGCAAGTAATGCATGTAGCCCAAAAGCGCGCAGCGGTTTTGGGACAACGACATGACGAAAACAAGGATTCTTAGCTCGACGGTATACGCGGATCCTGCACCAGATAGAACGTCCAGCGCGGTGTGTAGTCGGTGATCAGATAATCGAATTTTGCTGTCTTCAACGGGTCGATCTTGCCGCTCTTGAACAGCAGCCGGTCATAGGGTTCGAAGTCGCGATCGAAATCGGCAAAGCTGCTCGACCAGATGTTGTCAGGCGTTTTGTTGCGCTGGTCGAACGACAGGCCGTCGCCGAACACGCTCGGCCGGTGGAGTATCTCCTGGAGCTCGAACTGGAACTCGACCCAGGCCTGGCCGCTGTTGTTGAGCACGTCGACGCGCATATACATGAGGCCATTGGCAAATTGGCCCGCAGTGCCGAAGGGCTGGATCGGCTTTGTCGTGCGGATCGTCAGTGTCACCGGTGTCGCCGAATTCAGCTCTTCGGTGATGACAAGTGGGTCCTCCTTTGTCCCGATGCCCGAGGCGCTGGTGATGCGGAAGCCGCCCAGCTCGTCGGAAAAGGAGTAGGCTCCGGCCACCCAGACCCTTTGCGGCTCGGCGTGGGCGCCAACGGACGCCAGCGGCAAAAGGGCCAAAACGAGCGCCCGGCAAATCCGTCCGGGCGACGAAAAAAAGCGCGTCGATGAAAAGCCGGATGGCCCAGGAATGCGCATGGTGCGAAGTATGGCCGATAAGCAAGCCGTCGAACAATTAAAAACGTCAGGGCGCCGGCTCTCTTTGGAATGGCTTGGCCCGGATCGATGTTCCGGTGGACCGCAAACCGCGATTTTGTAGTACGATGCGCGACTTTTTGACGAAATCGGCATTGTCACGTCAGCGCCGGTTTCACGTCGCGAATTGATGCGCTATGCAGCGGATAAGCCAGCAAGATGCGCAAATGCGGTAGCCAGTGAGATGTTGATGAGCGAGATCGAACGCGAAAGCATGGAATTCGACGTGGTCATCGTCGGCGCCGGTCCGGCTGGCCTCGCCGCCGCGATCCGTCTCAAGCAGGTCAATCCCGAGCTTTCCGTCGTAGTCCTTGAAAAGGGCGGCGAAGTCGGCGCCCATATCCTGTCCGGCGCCGTCGTCGATCCGATCGGCATCGACCGGCTGCTGCCGGGCTGGCGTGACGAAGAAGGACATCCCTTCAAGACGCCGGTCACGGCAGACCATTTCCTGGTCCTCGGCCCCGCCGGTTCGTTCCGTCTGCCCAACATCCTGATGCCGCCGCTGATGAACAACCACGGCAACTACATCGTTTCGCTCGGCAATGTCTGCCGCTGGCTGGCGACCAAGGCCGAGGCGCTGGGCGTCGAGATCTATCCGGGCTTTGCCGCCGTGGACCTCATTTACAGTGACGAGGGCGCGGTCACCGGCGTTGTCACCGGCGATATGGGCGTCGAGAAGGACGGCACGCATGGCCCTGGCTTCGCGCCGGGCATGGCACTGATGGGCAAATATGTGCTGATCGGCGAGGGCGCACGCGGCTCGCTGGCCAAGCAGTTGATCGCAAAATACCATCTTTCCGACGGCCGTGAGCCCGGCAAATACGGGATCGGCCTCAAGGAGCTCTGGCAGGTCAAGCCGGAGAACCACCGGCCAGGCTTGGTCCAGCATTCCTTCGGCTGGCCGCTCGACATGAAGACCGGCGGCGGCTCCTTCCTCTACCACCTGGAGGACAACCAGGTGGCGGTCGGCTTCGTCGTCCACCTCAACTATAAGAACCCCTATCTGTCGCCATTCGACGAATTCCAGCGCTTCAAGACCCACCCGGCGATCAAAGGCACATTCGAGGGCGGCAAGCGGCTCGGTTATGGCGCCCGTGCCATCACCGAGGGCGGCTGGCAGTCGGTGCCGAAACTGTCCTTCCCTGGGGGCGCGCTGATTGGGTGTGCTGCCGGCTTCGTCAACGTGCCGCGCATCAAGGGCTCGCACAATGCCGTGCTCTCCGGAATGCTGGCGGCCGAGCATGTCGCCGAGGCGATCGGCGCCGGCCGCGCCAATGACGAACTGGCTTCTTACGAGGCGGCATGGCGGGCAACCGACATCGGTAAGGATTTGAAGAAAGTGCGCAACGTCAAGCCATTGTGGTCGCGCTTCGGCACCGCCATCGGGGTCGGCATTGGCGGCCTCGACATGTGGCTGAACACGCTGTTCGGCTTCTCGCCTTTCGGCACGCTGAAGCACGGCAAGCCCGACTATGCGACGCTGGAGCCGGCCGCCAAGCATAAGAAGATCGCCTATCCGAAGCCGGACGGCGTGCTCACCTTCGACCGCCTGTCCTCGGTGTTTCTCTCCAACACCAACCACGAGGAAAACGAGCCTGTCCACCTGCTGGTCGCGGATATGGATCTGCAGCAGCGTTCCGAACACGATGTCTATGCCGGGCCATCGACACGCTACTGCCCGGCCAGTGTCTACGAATGGGTCGACAAGGATGGCAACGCCGCCGCCGATCCCGAGGCGAAGGACGTGCGCTTCGTCATCAACGCGCAGAACTGCGTCCACTGCAAGACTTGCGACATCAAGGACCCGAACCGAAACATAACCTGGGTGCCACCACAAGGTGGCGAAGGCCCAGTTTACCAGAACATGTAGCGTCAGATATTTGCTATTCCTAATTGACAGAACGAGTGGCAAGACTGCTGGCACATCTTGCACTCGACGTGGGATCGCGCGGTGCCGTGCCGAGCAGATCCGGCGAGCGTATTGAATGCCAGAAAATTGCCGTTCTGGTCTTCGCGCAAATACCGAATCTACGCCACGGCGGCGATGGTCGTACCCTCCACCGGCCGCGGCACCGGCGTTCCATAGACCCAGAAGGAATCCGGAACCGGAGAGCCGCTCCAGACCACGGCATCGGCGATCTTGGACGCCTCCCACACCACGGTTTTCCAGGCCGGATCGAAAATCATGTAGCCGGGATCGCCCATCACCTCGATGCGATTGCCCCCTGGTTCCAGCATGTACAGGAACGTTGCCCCGCCGATGCCGTGCCGGCCCGGCCCGTGCTCTATCGAAATGCCGGCTTCCCTTGCCAGCTCCGCCAGATCGAAGAGATGCTGCACCGAAATGTAGTGGAAACAGACGTGGTGGAAGCGTCCACGCATCTCCGTCGGCTCCGGGACGATTGCAATATCGTGCGAAAGGTTGGTCACGCTGAGCCAGCTCGCGATCGCCGACCCGTTGTCACCAACGACCCGCTCGCGCTCGCGAAAGCCTAGCACGTCAACCATGAAATCGCGGCAGGCGCCGGTGTTGGCGGCCATCAGGTTCAGGTGGTCGATGCGGCGAACCGGAATGCCGTTGAGCGGGCGTCTCTGCGGGCGATTAAGCAATTTCGTAGCCTGCCCGGGCGGTATGCTGACATAGTCGACGTCCCACAGCAGCTCCATCGAGTGCCCCTCGGGCGTTGCGAATCTGAAGGCGCGGCCATGGCCGGCGTCACCGTCGATCCAGCCTCGCCCGAGGCCGGTCGCCTCTACCGCTGCGACTCGGCGCTCCAGCGCCTGCGGCTGCGCGTTCGCCAAGCAACGTGCCCCAGTCCGGCGTGCTGTGCCTCGGTCACCTTCAGCGAGTGGTGGTACTGCTCCTCATAGCCGCGCAGATAGACCGACTTGCCGCGCCGCTCGGTCTCTTGCATACCCATGAGGTCCATGAAGAAGCGTAATGTCCCATCGAAATCGGGCGTCAGCAATTCGACATGCGCGAGCTGGGCGACATCGAAGATTGGTTCGGAAAGGGTGTTCATAACGACACTCCTGAAGGTGAACGGGTCTATATTGAGGGAAATGTACTCCTGTATTCCTCAAGTGGCCGCACAACAGTTCGCGTAGTTCGCGCGGCGCGGTGTGATACCCTGTCAGGCCGCCGGTACCGGCTGAATGATCCCCTGCGCACAGAACAATTGCCCGTCGGCCAGCCGCGCATAATTATGAACGACTTTGTTCTCGTGATCCTGAACCTGCACGACGAAGTTACCGCTCTGCTCCGTCCAGCTCATGATGAACAGATCAGGGCGGACGCCTGTCAGATCGCTCTTCACGACCTCGTCGATCTGAGTAGCGCCGAGCGTCGCCCGCACATGCAATTCTGTCGGCGACAGAACCGTCAGCCGCGGCACGAACGGGCCGAATGCACAGTCGAAAGTCTTCCCGACGAGCGATGTCGCCCCACCACTGGTAGCAGCCATCCTATTCCTCCTTTGATGTGATGATTTAGCGCTCACACGCCCAGAGTTGGGCACACGAGCCTTCGCTGGCACAGAATGCTTATAAATCTGCTATTTTGCTAATTGGAGCGCTCCAATGTAGGGTCTGCCTTTTATGATGACGAGTCAAGAATAAACTTGGAGCGCTCCAAAAAAGTGTTTAACTGAAGGGGTGAACCATTCCAAAACGCCGACCCTCGCGGATGTCGGGAGAGTTGCCGGGGTCTCCCGCGGCACTGTCTCCAATGTCTTCAATCACCCGGACCTGGTGCGGTCCGACGTGCGCGAGCGCGTCGAAGCTGCGGCGCGCCAGCTTGGTTATGATGGTCCCGACCCTAGGGGGCGGGTACTGCGTAATGGCAAATTCAACGCCATCGGGTTTATGCCGCCGGGCGCCTATGCCATTGCCGACGTGATCAGAAGCCCATATGGACGCGAACTTGTGCTTGGCGTTTCGCTTGCGTGCGACGAGGCCGGGGCGACGCTGAGCCTAGTCAACGGTACGGAAGAAACGCGCACCTCCACCATCCGGGAGGCGTTGGTTGACGGCTTCATTTTGGGCCATAGCGTAGACATCGACCTGATCACCTCGGCGCAGCGCCGGCGCTTGCCATTCGTCATCCTCGAAAGCGATGCCGGCCCGGATATCAATTCGATCCGGATCGACGGCAGGAGCGGAGCGCTGATGGCTGTCGGGCACTTGGCTGCTCTCGGGCACCGGCATTTTGTGATCCTCTCCATCCGGCGCACATCCGGACCACCGATTGTCCACATGCCGGGCAAGGGCAAGATTACCGCGGGCTTTCAACTCGACTATGAAAGGCTTGATGGCTTCGCCCAAGGCTTGGCGGAGGTCAATCTGTCGATCGATGATTTTCCGATCATCGAAACCACCCCTGGGGAGCCTTCGGCCGGAGCTGTCGTGTTCGATCGATTTCCAGAAGCAACGGCAATCCTGACTATGTCGGACTGGCAGGCAATCACCGTGCTCGACGAAGCGGTTCGTCGCGGCATAAACATACCCGAGCACGTGTCGGTTGTGGGCTTCGATGGCACCGCGGAATCGGCACGCACCACGCCCCCACTCACCACTGTCACGCATGACATCGTCGGGAAGGGTCGCCTTGCTGCCCAGATGGTGTTTGAAAACGGCCAGCCGAGGCAGATCATCATGTCGGTTGAGCTGGCGGTCCGCGGATCGACGGGTCCGCCGCGTTGAGGAAATCCGCAAGGATCGCGATTGGCGCGCAGCACGCCGCGCTGCCGAACGCATGACGCGTCGCCCCCTTTCCGTGCCGCAGGCGCTTAAGAGACGCCGCGTTTGCGCCAGCCAGCGGACCATCGGGAACGCGGGGTGTGTTGAGATTCAAGCCAGGCCGCGCCGACATGGTGGTTTCCGAGAGCGTATGTTCGGGTACGAGAACCCGGAAGCGCAGGAAGTCCGCTTCTGGATCGAGAGACGTTCCGGCCAGTTCAATGTGCGATCGAATGCGTCGCTGTCATGCGTGGATCAATGGAGCACAACGTCAGCGTGTGAAGTCCACCGGAACCGTCGACCAAAATGAAAGCCGGGGAACGCCCGTTATATTTGCGGCGTTTAAAAGACGTTGAAGCGGCGCGGCGCTTGTGGTTCCCTTCCCTCCTGACGCGGAGAAATGACCATGCGCCTGGCGGTTTTGACGTGCCTTGTGGCTATTGGTGGCTTGTGCGGCTTCGCACCATCGGCATCGGCTGACACGAAGGTGCTGGTCAAGACCCGAACCTACGACATATCAGGAACCACGGGCGCCGCCCTGATCGAGGCCATGGACCGGAAAGGTCCGAAGCGGCACGGCTTCATGACGCACGCCATCGCGCTGGCCGCCTATACGGTAAATTGGGACCTTGAGATCACCAGGGAGGGTGGTGTCTGCCGTCTGCGGCAGGCCAATGGGACACTCGATCTCACCTACACCTTACCGCGCATGGTCTCAGCCGCGACGCCGGCGCTTCAGAAGCGCTGGAAGCGGTTTTTCGCGGGCGTTCGTGCCCACGAGCATAACCACGGCCGCATCGCCAGGACAATGATGCGGGCGACCGAGAAATCGATCACCGGACTGGAACTCGCCGACAACTGGGTTTGCAGCAAGACGCATCGCGAGGCGAGGCGCCGGATCAAGGCTGTCTATGCCGAATACGAGGCGAAACAGAACGCTTTCGACGCGCGCGAGCATCGCGCCGGCGGCCATGTCGAACGCCTCATCGGTGCCCTGTTGCGCAAGCAGTAGCCGCTCAGCTTCGAGTCCTGCCGTCCTGTCTCACGGAGGCGGTTGCGGTTTCATGTTCGTCGACCGGCTTTTTCTGTTCCGGCCTGAGCGAGAATTCCACCATCAGCGGAACATGGTCGGAGCCGGTGCCTTCCAGCCTCGACACCGAATGGATGAGAACCGCGCCCTTGCTGAAAACCTGGTCGATCGGCAGTCCGGCGAAGCGCAGGAAATCCGGCAGCTCGACATAGAGCCAGGTCGGCCCCGGCGAAGGCGCCACGGTCAGCTTGCCGATATCTGCGACTCGCCGGACGGCGGCGCTCCACGGCGCTGCATTGCAGTCGCATGCCATGATCGATGTCTCGCCAAGCGAGGCGAGTTCATCCGACAAATCGCCGATCTGCCATGATTGGTTGCGCGGCCATGGCCAAGTCAGGTGCATGGCGGCGACGTCGACCTCGGATCCGCCGAAATCGACCGTTGCGATGGCCATCGCACCGCGGCTGTCGCAGCGCGGTTGCGTGCCGGCGGCAAACGGCCGTCTGGACAGCAGCGCAACGCCGAAAACGCCATTGGGGTAGGGGCAGAGGATCCGGTAAGGATAGGCACTGGCGAGAAGGCCGAGCTTCGCCTTCCACATGTCAGATACCTCATCGAGGGTGATCACATCAGGCTGGGTCCGGCCGATCAGCGACAGGACTTTTTCAGGCGTTGGATTGTTGAACCGCAGATTCATCTGCAGCAGGCGGTAGACCGCCTGGTCACCGGGGACCGCCTGATCGCCGGCCTCGGCTTCGTAGGCTGCCTGGACCGGCCACAGGCGGGGCACCGACAGGGCGTTCGAGGTGGTGGCAAAGGCAGCCACCGCAAAGAGCAGTGCTGTGGCCGCCTCCAGGCGAAACGAGGTCGCCAGCAGCGGCAGCGCGCAAAGCGCCATCAGCACAGCAAGATGAGCGCGGAAATGAGCGAAGGAATCGAAGGCCGGATGCAGCGTTCCGAAAAACCCGGCCACCAGCGCGACCGAGAAGACGAGCATTGCTACGAATGCTGCCGACGCCATCATGTTTCGAACGCGTGCCATCTACTTTGTTTATCGGCAGAAATGCAGCCCAAATCAAGATTACGAAATGCCCTGCCGCGCGGTTACCAAGGTCCGGTCGATGCAAGCCGATCGGTGCTACTGGAACGCCGTCTCCGAAAAGCTTCTGAGCTTGCGCGAATGCAACCGTTCCATCGGCATCTCGGCCAGCTTTTCCATCGCCCTGATGCCGATGGTCAAATGCTGTGCCACTTGTCGCTTGTAGAACTCGGTCGCCATGCCGGGCAGCTTCAATTCGCCATGCAGGGGCTTGTCCGAGACGCAAAGCAAGGTGCCATAGGGCACGCGGAAACGGAAGCCATTGGCTGCGATCGTCGCCGATTCCATGTCGAGCGCGATCGCCCGTGACTGCGACAGCCGCTGCACCGGCCCCCGCTGGTCGCGCAACTCCCAGTTGCGGTTGTCGATGGTGGCGACGGTGCCGGTGCGCATGATGCGCTTGAGGTCGTAGCCGGAAAGGCCGGTGACTTCGGCGACCGCCTCCTGCAGCGCAACCTGGATTTCGGCCAGCGGCGGGATCGGCACCCAGACCGGAAGATCGTCGTCCAGAACATGGTCTTCCCGCACGTAGGCATGCGCCAGCACATAGTCGCCCAGCGCCTGGGTGTTACGCAGCCCGGCGCAATGGCCGAGCATCACCCAGGCATGCGGCCTGAGCACCGCGATGTGGTCGGTGATCGTCTTGGCGTTGGAGGGGCCGACGCCGATGTTGACCATGGTGATGCCGCCATGGTTCGGCTTCTTCAGATGATAGGCCGGCATCTGCGGCAGGCGCGGCGGTGCCACCCCATCGCTAGGCGCGCTTTGTCCAGCCTTGGTGACGACGTTTCCCGGCTCGACGAATTCGACGTATCCGCCGCCGCCATTCGCCATCAGCTTGTGCGCACGGGCGACGAATTCGTCGATGTAGAACTGGTAGTTGGTGAACAGCACGAAATTCTGGAAATGCTGCGGACTGGTCGCCGTGTAGTGCGACATCCGGTGCAGCGAGTAGTCGATGCGTTGCGCCGTGAACGCCGCCAGCGGCCTGGCTTCGCCTAACGCCACTTCGAACGTGCCGTTGGCGATCTGGTCGTCGGTGCCGTCGAGGTCCGGCACGTCGAACAGGTCACGGATCGGCCGCCTGATACGCTCGGCTGCCGCTCCGTCGACATGGGAGCCTTCCAGGAACGCGAAATGCAGCGGGATTGGCGTCGTCGATTCCGAAACCGTGACCGGAACGCCGTGATTGCGCATGATCAGACCAAGCTGTTCGGTAAGATAGCGTTCGAAAAGGGCAGGTTGGGTGATGGTGGTCGAGAAATGCCCAGGTGTCGGCATGTGGCCGTAAGCCTGCCGCGAGTCGATCTGGGTGAACGAAGTCGTGGTGACGCCGACCTCGGGATAGAAGGCCCGGTAGCGCTTGTTGTTGTCGCCGCCTGCGGCGAGCGCCGTAAATGAATCGCGCAGGAATTTGGTGTTGCGATCGTAGAGGACCTGCAAGGCCGCGACGGCCTTTCCTGCATCATTAAAGCTTTGCCGACCAAACGGCTCCGGCATCACGACTGAGTCTATGGCTTGGGGATAGATTCGCTTTTCCATGACCCAATATAGAGGCTTGGCCATGCGGTTGGGAGGGGCCAAAGGGTCGTTTTTTGTTTTTGGATAGTTTCGATGAAGGCCGATTGCGCCTAGCCGCGCCGCAGGCTGACCAACAGCACAAAGCCGACGCCGGTCTTCTTCAACGCCGGCGCTTCGATCGTCGAGCCGGCATCGGCGCGCATCGAGGGCACGGCCAGAACCGGCGCTGCAAGAACCATCAGGATGAGCGTCGCCCGCGGCACAAGCCGAAGGGTCTTGAGGGCGTTGGCGATGATGCGGTTCATGGTGTGTTGCTTCTCTCTAAGGGTTTCTGTCGGCGTCAATGGCGAAGGTGGCTCGGGCAACCGAACCGGCAGGAATTGGCCTGGTCCCAGGAGCGGGCTGGGCGGCCGGCCTCGGCAACGAGGATGGCGAACGACATGCCGAACAGGCTCATCAGCAGGCAGACGATGGTGAAGCGGCGGGCGAACATTGCGTGGTGTCTCCTTCAACACGCATGACAATGCCCTTATGCAACTGAACCGGTTCTGATGCCGGCGTTCATCTGCGGTTCAAATTTATCGACGGAGGGTCGAGTGCCCGCCGCCACCGCGCCGTCGCCGGCCACGAGCGCCGCCGCAGTCTTGCTACCGACATCCAATCTTGCTGCCGACAAGGGCGGGTAAAATTGCTATTAGGGCGCTGAAGGCACGGCCCGCACGATTGATCCGTTGTCCCAAGCAGACGGCGCAAACAAAAAAAGGGGCCTTCGCGGCCCCGTTTTCAATTTGTGGCAGCGGAAACGATTAGAGCTTGTGCCAGGTCTGGCTCCTGCAGATCAGCCCGCCGAGCACGCAGCCGCTCATCTTGAGCGAAGCGCCCGAGACCGACGCCTTGCCCGAATAGGTCTTGTCGGTCTCCGGGTCGGCTATGGTCCCCGTATATTTGATGGCGCCGGACACCTTGAACGAACCGATGCGCTTGCCGGCAAACTTGCCTGATTTGAGCGTGATCGAAAATGCACCGCCGCCGCTTGAGATGGCGGCAGTCGAACCGGCTTGCGTTTTCCAGTTGCCTTCGATCGGATCGGCCCAAGCCGCGCCGGCCATGATCAAGGTGGCCGCAAGGGCCATGCTGATTTTGCGAAACATGTTTCTCCTCCCTCTGGGCATCCGGCCGGGTGTTCTGCCCCGCCTGTCTGCCTTTTACGCAAACGTAAGCTAATTCACCTCCCGACAAAACAAAAGCGGTGCCGCTGCGGAAGACTTCAGGATTTTCTGGCCGCACGAAGCGGTCTCGTCGGTGGGAAATGAAAAGTTCGCAACTCCGTCTTTGTCTCCCGTGGTTAGCGGAGTCTTGATCTTCGCCTCGCAAATTTTCGTCAAATTTAGTGCAAACCGGCGCAATTGCTGGCTTTGCATCCTTAACGAATTCTCGTGTTTACCTCTTGTTTTAGCTTTGTTTTCCTCAAATTAAGCACGCCACTTAACCGCGGATTCAAGCCTCCGGTTCATTCTCGAAAGCATCGAAAGAGCGGCCACCCCCAAGGGTTATCAACAGACACCAAGGGACAGAACGAGGCAGCTCTCGGGAGCCTGACAGGGGCTAGAACAGGGGATTGAAATGGCACGTTTTGAAATGCCTGAAGCCGGCTTCGGCGCCATGGGGGCAACTGCCCAGGCCGACATCCTTTTCGAATTGGGCATGATGTATGCGACCGGCCGCGATTGCGAGACCGATGTCGTCGCCGCCCACAAATGGTTCAACATCGCGGCGATCAAGGGCTCGGTCCGCGCCGCGGAACTGCGCTCGGAATTGTCGGCCGCCATGTCGAAGGTCGAGATCGCCAGGGCGCTGCGCGAAGCCCGCGAATGGATGACGATGCACTAAGTTGGCCCTGAGTTCATCGGGCACTGAGTTGATCGGGCACTGAGATCATCGACAGGGACGCTTCAGGTCAAGGCCGCGCAAGACGGCCGGACCGGCAAAAACAAGGCCGCGCAAGACGGTCGTACCAACAATGACAAGAACGCGGCAGGCCGGATACGGCCAAGCTGCGCGACGGACGGGGAAGGCGAGCGGTTTTCGGACGCGGGAGCGCTTGGGATCGTTCGATCGACAAAAGCCGCGACCGGCCGGAACAAGGCAGGCGCGGCTTTTGTGTTCAGGCCTCAGGTTGCAGGCCCAATCGAGTGCCGCCGATGCGCCTAGACAGGCTTGGCGAGGGGTGAAATTCTCCCACCTATTCTGGAAGAGGCGCGGCCGAAGCGGCCGTGCGCGGAGTGGAGGAGTTGTATCGCCATGAAAAAGTTGGTTATTTTGAGCGCGGCCATTGTCGGCCTGGTGATGAGCGCGCCGATTGCCTTCGCCGAAGACATCACCTTTTCGGTGGTCGGACCGATGACCGGACAGCTTGCCACCATCGGCGACCAGTTCAAGCAGGGCGCGCAAGCCGCCGCCGACGCGATCAACGCCGCTGGAGGTGTCGAAGGCCGCCAGATCAAGCTCGACGTCCAGGATGACCAGTGCGATCCGAAGCAGGCGGTTTCGGTCGCCAACCGCATCGTCGCCAACGGGGTCAAGTTCATCGATGGCCATGCCTGCTCGGGCTCGAGCATCCCGGCCTCGGCCGTCTATGCCGAAGCCGGTGCGCTGATGATGAGCCCAGCTTCATCGAACCCAGAGCTGACCGACGCGGCGGCGAAAGCCGGCTGGCCGACGATCATGCGCCTTTATACGCGCGACGATGCGCAGGGCGCGTTCATCGGTCCATGGATCGCCAAGAAATATGCCGGCAAGAAGGTCGTCATCATGCATGACAAGAGCGCCTATGGGCAGGGCGTGGCCGATGCCGTCAAGGCGACGATGAACCAGAACGGTCTCAACGAGATCCTCTACGAGGGCATCAACGCCGGCGAAAAGGACTACTCGGCGCTTGTCACCAAGCTCAAGGAACTGAAGGCTGATGTGGTCTATTTCGGCGGCTACCACCCCGAGGCCGGCCTCATCCTGCGCCAGTCGGCGGAACAGAACCTCAAGTTCCAGCTGATCATGCCGGACTCGATCGCCACCCCGGAATTCTGGCAGGTTGCCGGCCCGGCCGGCGAAGGCACCATGTTCGTCTTCCCGTCGGATCCGCGGGCCAAGCCCGAAGCCAAGGAAGCCATCGAAAAGATCAAGGCGGGCGGCTTCGTGCCCGAGGGCTTTACGCTGTTCTCCTATGCCGTGATCCAGGCCTTTGCCGAGGGTATCAAGCGCGCCGGCAGCGACGACCCGGCCAAGGTTGCCGAAGCGTTGAAGAACGGCGAGCCGATCAGCACCGTCGTCGGCTCTGTCATTTTCGATGAAAAGGGCGACCTCAAGAACGTCAGCTACGACATCAACCAGTGGCACGACGGCAAATACGCGCCGATCCAGCCGTAACAATTGGCGTCGCTTGCGGTAAAACGGAAATGGCCGCGTCAGACCGGCCATTTTCATTTTCATTTGGGCATGCGTTTGTGGCGCGTGTCTTCAACGTCACCTTATGAATGGGGGAACAGCGGTCAGCCGTGGGCTTCCTCGGCAAAACGCACCAGCACGGTCCCGTCGGTGACCTGCGCGCCTTCCGCTGCGATTTCGGCGATCGTGCCGTCATGGGTGGCGGAAATCGTGTGTTCCATCTTCATCGCTTCCAGGATCAACAGCGGCTGGCCCTTGATGACGGCCTCGCCCTTGGCTGCACGCACCAGCTTCACCAGACCCGGCATCGGCGCCCGCAGGCTGTCAGAACCGGCGGCGATTTCGTCGGCCCTTGCCAACGGGTCCGGCACCGCGAAGCTGTAGCCGACGGCGCCCGAAAAGACAGTGACATGGCCCGGCCAGCGGGCAAGGCGAGAGCCAGCGCGCAGATCAAGCGCGCTGTCATAAGGTGCGTCCAGTGCCACTTGGAAGCGTCCGTCCGGCCGCACCGACACAAGCGCGAGGATCTCATCCTCGCCGTAGCGCAGCCGCGTGCGCCGCGCCAAGGTGTGAAAATGTCCATAACCGGCAAGCGACGACCACGGATCGTCGGACGGCGGCTGAGCGCCGGCGCCGGACGCTGCAAATGCGGCTGCGGCGACGATCTCGCTGCTCGGCGGCGGCACTGCGGTCAGCGCTTGCTGATGCCTGCCGATCAGGCCGGTATCGACATCACCTGCCGAAAAATCCGCGTCAGCGGCAAGAGCGGCGAGAAAGGCGGTGTTGACGGTCGAGCCAGCGATCTCGGTCTGCGAAAGGGCCATGCTCAGCGCTTCGAGCGCCGCCTGCCTGCCCTTGCCGTGCACGATCAGCTTGGCGATCATTGGATCGTAGAAGGGCGAGATGGCATCACCGGCCCGCACGCCGGTCTCGATCCGCATGCTGGCGCCCTCGGGCGCAGTATCCGGAAATTTCAGGTGATGCAGCGTGCCCGTCGCCGGCAAAAAACCCTTTGCCGCGTCCTCGGCATAAATGCGCGCTTCGAAGGCATGGCCGGAGAGCGTGATCTCGCTCTGCGTCTTCGGCAGTTTTTCGCCGGACGCCACCTGCAACTGCCACTCGACCAGATCGGTACCGGTAACCATTTCGGTGACCGGGTGCTCGACTTGCAGGCGGGTGTTCATTTCCATGAACCAGAAGCGGTCGGCCTTCAGCCCTTGTGAGGCATCGACGATGAACTCGATCGTGCCGGCGCCGGAATAATTGATCGCCTTGGCGGCCTTCACCGCCGCCTCCGTCATCGCTTTGCGCAATGCTGGCGTCATGCCGGGGGCGGGGGCTTCCTCGATCACCTTCTGATGGCGGCGCTGCGCCGAGCAGTCGCGCTCGTAGAGATGCACGACGTTGCCGAAGATATCGCCGAATACCTGAACCTCGATGTGGCGCGGCTTGTCGATATATTTCTCGACCAGCACACGGTCGTCGCCGAAAGCGGCCTTGGCCTCGCGCCGCGCACCCGACAGCGCCTCGGAAAAGTCGTCGGGGTGTTCCACGCGCCGCATGCCCTTGCCACCGCCACCGGCGCGCGCTTTGATCAGGACGGGATAGCCGATCTCGCGTGCCTTGGAGGCGAGCAGCACAATCTCCTGCGCCTCGCCGTGATAGCCCGGCACGACAGGCACGCCGGCCTTCTCCATCAGCCGCTTGGCCGCGTCCTTCAGCCCCATGGCGCGGATCGAGGCGGCCGACGGGCCGATGAAGACGAGCCCCGCCGCCGTCACCTGATCGACGAAATCGGGGTTTTCCGAGAGGAAGCCGTAGCCCGGATGGATGGCCTCGGCGCCGGTGGCCAAAGCCGCGGCGATGATCTTGTCGCCGCGCAGATAGCTTTCGCCGACCGGGGAGGGACCGATATGCACCGCCTCGTCGGCCATCTCGACATGCAAAGCCCCGGCGTCGGCGTCGGAATAGACGGCAACGCTACGTACGCCCAGCTTGCGCGCCGTGCGGATCACCCGGCAAGCGATCTCGCCGCGGTTGGCGATCAGGATTTTGGCGAACATGAAACCTCCCGGATTTTCCGCGGGCGGTGCCAGTCAGCCAGGCGACTGACTATTTGGAAAGCGCGATCTGACAGCCGCCGCTCGCAAGCCTGACTTTCCACTTTTTCAAGCCTGACTGACAGTTCCGCAGCGCCAGATCTTCCGCCGCCTTTTGCGACGGTGCGTTCAGCCGCGCGCCGCAAATGATGGAGATGTCGACGACGCGCGAATAAAAGGTCGTTGCATAGGCTGAATGGCCGCTGGCCGCCACATAGGCGTTGTACGTCTTGGTACACGGATCCTTCGGGTTTCCAGCCAAAGTCGGGTAGAAACGGATGTCGCCTTTGTTGCCCGCCAGTGATTCCGCAGCGCTGCCGCCTGGAGCAGCTAATATAAGAAGCCCTGCAAGTATCGATACAGTAGTTTTCTGAGAAAGTCGCAGTCTCATCTTCGCCCCATCCCCATGGAAATTGCAAATCAGCAATAGCCGCAATTTTTCCGTCTGGCCAGTTCGATGTTTGAAAATGAGTCTGAAGGGTGTGGATGGGATTTCTCATCGGGACAGGTCACGCTCCCGCCAAGCGCAGCAACGCCTGCTGGTATAGTTCTGCCGTCTGCTGGTCGAAGCAGCAGAAAATGACAGTTTCCGGAACCGCGTTCTGGCCGACGAAGGCGCTCACGGTGCCAACGGCGATCTGCGTCGCCTGGTCCTTTGGATACCGGTATACACCGGTCGAGATCGCCGGGAATGCCACGGTCCGGCAATCCTTGGCGACGGCGAGTTCGAGCGACCGGCGATAGCAGGAGGCGAGCAGATGGGCTTCACCTTTGCCGCCGCCTTGCCAGACCGGACCGACCGTGTGGATGATATAGCGTGCCGGCAGCCTGTAACCCTTGGTGAGTTTTGCGTCGCCGACCTTGCAGCCATTGAGTGTTCGGCATTCGGCCAGAAGCTCAGGGCCGGCCGCCCGGTGAATGGCGCCGTCGACGCCACCGCCGCCCAGAAGTGACGTGTTGGCGGCGTTGACGATGGCATCGATCGCCAGCTTCGTAATGTCGCCGATATGAACGCGAATCCTCTGATTGATTTCGCTCATCTCACATCCTGAACACGCCGAACCGTGTCTCCTCGATCTCGGCGTTCAGCGCGGCTGAAAGGCTGAGCGCCAGCACCTCGCGCGTCATGGCCGGATCGATGATGCCGTCGTCCCAGAGTCGGGCGGAGGAATAGAGCGGGTGACCCTCATGCTCGTATTTCATCAGGATCGGCTTCTTGAATTTTGCCTCCTCCTCCGCGCTCCATTCCCCGCCCTTGCGCTCGATCCCCTCGCGCTTGACGACGGCCAGCACGGTGGCCGCCTGCTCGCCGCCCATCACCGAAATGCGGGCATTCGGCCACATCCACAGGAAGCGCGGCGAATAGGCGCGTCCGCACATGCCGTAATTGCCGGCGCCGAACGAGCCGCCGATGATGATGGTTACCTTCGGCACCCGGGCCGTGGCGACCGCCATCACTAGCTTGGCGCCGTCCTTGGCGATGCCGCCGGCCTCGTATTTTCGCCCCACCATGAAGCCGGTGATGTTTTGCAGGAAGATGAGCGGGATCTTGCGCTGGCAACACAGCTCGATGAAATGCGCGCCCTTCAGCGCGCTTTCGGAGAACAGCACGCCGTTGTTGGCGATGATGCCGACCGGCATGCCATTGAGATGGGCAAAGCCGGTGACCAGCGTGGTGCCGTAATTCTGCTTGAACTCATCGAAGTCGGAGCCGTCGACGATGCGGGCGATCACTTCACGCACGTCATAGGGCTGGCGCAGATCGGTCGGCACGATACCGTAGAGCTCATCGGCTGCATGAAGTGGCGGACTCGGATCGCGAAGTGCCAGCCCGATCTCCTTCTTTCGATTCAGGTTCTTGACGATGCGGCGCGCGATCGCCAGCGCATGCTCGTCGTCCAGCGCAAAATGGTCGGCAACGCCGGAAAGCCGCGTGTGGACGTCGGCGCCGCCCAGCTCCTCCGCGCTGACGTCCTCGCCGGTGGCGGCCTTCACCAGCGGCGGGCCGCCGAGGAAGATGGTCGCCTGGTTGCGCACCATGATCGTCTCGTCCGACATCGCCGGCACATAGGCGCCGCCCGCCGTGCACGAACCCATGACGCAGGCGATCTGTGGTATGCCGGCCGCTGACATGTTGGCTTGGTTGTAGAAGATGCGGCCGAAATGGTCGCGGTCGGGAAACACCTCGTCCTGATTGGGTAGATTGGCGCCGCCGCTGTCGACCAGATAGACGCAAGGCAATCTGTTCTGCAGCGCGATTTCCTGGGCGCGCAGATGCTTCTTCACCGTCAGCGGATAATAGGTGCCGCCCTTCACCGTGGCATCGTTGACGACGACCATGACTTCGGTGCCTTCGACGCGGCCGATGCCGGCGATGATGCCGGCCGATGAGATGTCTTCGCCGTACATCGACCATGCAGCGAACTGGCCGATTTCAAGGAATGGCGAGCCGGTGTCGAGCAATTGGGCAAGGCGCTCGCGCGGCAAAAGCTTGCCGCGGCTCTGGTGCCGTTCACGCGCTTCCTCCGACCCGCCACGCTCGATGGTGGCCGCCTTTTCCGCAATGTCGGCGACCAGCGCCCGCATACGCTCGGCATTGGCGCGGAAGGTGCCGGAGGCGGGCGAGATCTGGGAAGTGAGGGTGGGCATGATGTTACCGGATCAGTTCGATCTTGCAGCCGATATCCAGGTCGCCCCAGTCACGGTCAGCGGTGACGGCAATGGCGTTCTCGCGAATTGCCAGTGCGAGGCAGGCGCGATCGCCCAGCGACAAGCCGCGATGCCGCGTCAACTCGCGAAGCTGACCGGCGGCGATGCCCATCATTTCGTCGAAAACAGCGACCGGCATGCCGAGGCTGGCGAGGTCGTCCGCGGCCTCTTCCATGCTGCGTCCCCTGTCGATCAGCTTGGCGATGATTTCGGCCGCATTGACGGAGCTGCATTGCGCATCCGGCGCGAAACCCAAGGCAATATCGGTGCCTTTCTCGTTGAGCAGGATCGCAAGCGCCGCCGAGCTGTCCATGACGTAAGGTTTCACTTCGCCCTTTTCCTCGCCATTCCTTCGGCATGAAGCCGGTCCAAACGCTCATCGCTTCGGCGCTGTTCTTCCCGCCGCTCCTTTAGAAATTCATCGACGACACTTTCGCCCGGCCTTTTCAACGCCGACAATTCCGCCTGGACGCGCCTGAGATTCCGAAGCCACGACCTTACCCGCAACTCGCCGTTCTCGACATGAAGGATCAAGTCTTCACCAGGCTTCACGCCCATTTCCTCGCGCATCGCAGCCGGGATAACGAAGCGTCCGCCCTCGCCAAGTCTAACGCGCTCGCGTTTCGCTGGAACCCGGAGCGGAGTTTTCCGAGCTCCGGCCTCGAATTGTGTTTGCGGATTTTCGTCAAACCCAGCCTTTTCGGTTCCGTTCGCCATAGTCTGCCTCGTTCCCAACAATGTGGCACATTCTAGTCATTATGGCACAATTGCCTATTCATGGCAAAGATTCAAGAAAGGGACCACTAGATCGCCTCCGCCATGATTTCGCGCCCGATCAGCCAGCGGCGGATTTCGCTGGTGCCGGCGCCGATCTCATAGAGCTTGGCGTCGCGCAAAAGCCGCCCAGTCGGATAGTCGTTGATGTAGCCGTTGCCGCCCAGCAGCTGGATGGCGTCGAGCGCCATCTGCGTCGCCTTCTCGGCAGCGAACAGCACGCAAGCGGCGGCGTCCTTGCGGCTCGTCTGGCCGCGGTCGCAGGCGGCGGCCACGGCATAGACATAGGCGCGCGCGGCATTCATTGCCGTATACATGTCGGCGAGTTTGCCCTGCACCAGCTGGAACTCGCCGATCGGCTGGCCGAACTGCTTGCGTTCGTGCACATAGGGGACCGCCACATCGAGGCACGCCGCCATCAGCCCGATCGGGCCGCCGGCGAGCACGGTGCGCTCGTAGTCGAGGCCCGACATCAGCACTTCGACACCGCGCCCTTCCTCATGCAGCACATTGTCGAACGGCACCTCGACGTCTGAAAAAACCAGTTCGCCGGTGTTGGAGCCGCGCATGCCGAGCTTGTCGAGCTTTTGCGCGACGGAAAATCCGGCAAAATCCTTTTCGACGATGAAGGCGGTGATGCCGCGCGAATGGAGCTCCGGATCGGTCTTGGCATAGACGACCAGCGTCTCGGCGTCCGGGCCGTTGGTGATCCACATCTTGGTGCCGTTGAGCACGTAGTGGTCGTTGCGCTTTTCGGCACGCAGTTTGAGCGACACGATGTCGGAGCCGGCGCCGGATTCCGACATTGCCAGCGCGCCGACCTTTTCGCCGGTGCACAGCGCAGGCAGATATTTCTGCTTCTGCGCCGGCGTTGCCCAGCGATTGATCTGGTTGACACAGAGGTTGGAATGAGCGCCGTAGGAGAGGCCGACCGATGCCGAGGCGCGGGAAATCTCCTCCATAGCGACAACATGAGCGAGATAGCCCATGCCGGTGCCGCCGAAATCCGGATCGGCGGTGATGCCGAGCAGGCCGAGCCCACCGAGCTCGGCCCACAGATGCGCCGGAAATTCGTTCGAGCGGTCGATCTCGGCGGCGATCGGCGCGATCTTGTCCTGGGCGAAGCGCCGCACCAGGTCGCGCAGCGCCTCGATGTCTTCGTCAAGCCCGAAGTTAAGTGTGTGCGTGTACATGCCGTTCCTCCCGGCGCACGACCCCGAAATCGAATTCGATTTTCGCGGTGGATCATGCGCAAAATCAAAGTGCTACAGCGTCGTTTGCTCACCCGGCGCTGTAGGTCGTTGTCGCACTGCGGGCCTTTGCTCCAACCAGGCGCATCGTCATTGAAAGATATGTGGCGGTTACCTCCGAGATCGATAGCCGCTCGCCCGGCCGGAACCAGACGATGACGCCGGTCATCATCTGGATCAGCGCCATGGCAGTCAGCCCCGTGTCTTCGACGTCGAAGACACCGGCTTCTGCGCCGTCGCGCAGAATGGCGCGCAGCTCCTTTTCATAAGTCGTGCGCATGCGCAGGATCTGCGTCAGGCGATCATGCGACAGGCTGCGCAATTCCATGTTCGAGACATGGGTGGAGTGGCGGCGTTCGATGTGGAAGGCGATGTGGTTTTCGACATAGGCGGCGAGCCGCGTCGCCGGATCGGCCACGACGGGGCGCGCCGCATTCCATGCCTCAATCAGCCCTTCCATGTGCTCGCGCATCAGCGTGAACAACAGGTCTTCTTTGGTCGGAAAATAGCGATAGAGCGCCGCGGCCTGCACGCCGACCTCGGCGGCCAGCTGGCGCATCGACATTGCCTCGTAGCCAAGACGCGCGATCAGGCTGACCGCCGCCTCGCGGACCGCTGCCTCGGTCTTTTCCCCGTCAGAACCGGTCGTGCGCGCCATGATCGCCTCTCGAGTGGCGCAATAATAAAACGAACGTTCAATTAATTCAAGCGTGGATTCGATTCCAAGATAAATGACCACGTCTTTTAAATAGTTGACGTAGTCAATCGATTTGGCGATGATCCTGCAGCGTTGAAATCTCCTGAGAAGGAGCCTGCCATGCCGGATGAGCGGAATGCCATGGTCACCGAAATCCGCCATTTCAACAGGTTTTACACCAGCTTGATCGGGCTGCTCGACGAGACCTTGATGCAGAGCACCTACACGCTGACCGAGGCGCGGGTGCTGTTCGAGCTGGGTCACCGGGCGGGCGCCGTCGCTAGCAACCCGAGCGGCGAGGCAAGGTTTCTCGCGCGAGCGTTCCATCTCGATCTCGGGCCAGCGGCGTCCGGGATTGCCGGCGAACTCCGGCTGGACCCTGCCTATGTCGCGCGGATCCTCATAAAATTCGCCGCCATGGGCCTGATCGAACTGCGTGCCGACCCGGACGACCGGCGTCGGCGCATCCTGTCGCTGACCGCGCGGGGAAACTCGGAACTGGCCACGCTGCAGGCGGCGGCGGACCGCGATCTTACCCGGCTGACGGCCGGCCTGGCCGACAACGAAGCCGCCGAGCTTGCGGACGCCTTGAAGCGGGTCATGTGCCTGCTCGGCGACGGGGGGAAATAGCGGCAGGGCCGAAACGATGTTTTGCGATCCTCAGTTCCTCCGTGCCGCCGCCAGCGCGCCGGGTAGCTCCTCAGCAAGGATGTCGAGCTCGTGGTCGAGGCCGACGCTGACCCGGATGCAGCGGTCGAGCACCGGCACCATCGGCTTGCGGATGAACACATCGCGCGACAGCAGCGCCTGCAGCACCTTCAGGGCGAAGGCGCCGTCGCCGCCGCAGTCTATGGTGACGAAATTGGTCGCCGAGGGCAGCGGCTTCAGCCCATTCGCCTCGGCTATTTCAGCGATGCGGCGGCGGCCGGCAGCGACCCGCGCCACCACGCTTTGCAGATAGTCCTGATCGGCCAGCGCCTCGACACCGGCGATCTGCGCCATGCGGCTGACGCCGTAATGGTTGCGGATTTTCTCGAAATCGCGGATCACCTGGGCTTCGGCCACCGCATAGCCGCAGCGTATGCCGGCTAGCCCGTAGGCCTTAGAGAAGGTGCGCATGCGGATGACGTTCGGCCGCGCGACCTCGATTGGCGGCAGTGCTGAGGCCGGGCCCAATTCGCCATAGGCCTCGTCGAGCACCAGCATGGTGGTCTCCGGCAGGGCTTCGATGAAGCGGATGAGCTCGACCGCTTCCCACCAGCTGCCCATCGGATTGTCCGGGTTGGACAGATAGACCAGCGGCGTATTTTCCCTGGCGACAGCAGCCAACAGGCCGTCGAGGCTTTCCCGGTCGTTCTCGTAGGGAACCGCGACCAGCCGGCCGCCGACGCCGGCAATATGGAAATTGAAGGTCGGATAGGCGCCGAGCGAGGTGACCACCGCATCGCCCGGGGCCACATACATGCGCGCCACCAGGCTGAGCAACCCGTCTATGCCTTCGCCGACCACCACGTTTTCGGTGCTAACGCCAAGATGCGCGGCAACAGTCACCTTCAAATCGTGATTGTCGGGGTCGCAATACATCCACATGTCGCTGGCAATGCCGGCCATGCGGGCGACGACGCGCGGCGAGGGCCCGAAACTGCTCTCATTGGCGCCGATGCGGGCGCGAAACGCGCGGCCCCGGTCACGTTCCTGCGCCTCCGGGCCGACAAACGGCACCGTCGAGGGAAGCGCACTGACGATTGGCGTGAGGGAAGGGCGCTGGCGCATGGCAAAGGCTCGTTCGAAAAGGGCCTTCTTGCTAGCGCGGCACAGTTGGCCGCGCAAGCTCCCGCCTTGGCTGCTACCATCATGCTGGATTCCCCCCGCTCTTTTTGCTAGCGAGATATCTCTTTTTGCTAGCGAGATGTTCATGAACAATCGACTCCCACCTGCTTGGTCAAAGCACATCAAGCCCGGACCCGCGCCGAAAGCGAAGGTGCCGATAGCGAAGCCGTTAGCGAGCCCGCAGAAAGGAAACGCCCAGTCGCGTGCGCAGGCCGACGACGCGCTGCTGAAACAGGCATATGCCTTTCAGCAGGCCAAGCGGCTCGACGAGGCTCAGGACCTATGCCTTCGGGTTCTGGCGCGCACGCCGAACCATCCGCTCGCCTTGTACATCCTGGGGACCGTATACCTGGGTTACGATGATGAGAGGGCCTTGCGATATTTCGCACGGGCGGTCGGCGAGGAACCTAAAAACCCCTACTACCACCTCAGCCTGGGCGAGGCCTATGTGAAGGTCAGCGAGTATTCGCCCGCAATCAGGCATATGCAGTACGCCTTGGAACTGCAGCCCGGCCTTATCGAAGCACTTTGCGCATTGGGCCTCACCTACACGGCGTTTGACAAGCCCGACATGGCTTTGCCGCTTTACGAGAAGGCGCTGAAAATCAACCGCGATCATCCCAAGGTGCGAGCCGGGCTGGCCGGCGCGCTCAGCGGCCTGGGGCGTATGGATGAAGCCGCCGTCTATCTGAAAGAAGCGATCGATCGCCGTATTGGGGTGCCGGCTGCCTACAACGACCTTGTACAGACGCGAAAGTTCACCGAGGAGCCCGAGGAGCTCCAATCCATCCTTGGTGAACTTGGCAATCCGAAACTTGGTTCGGAAGCCGCGCAGCAACTCCATCACGCCGCCGGCAAGGTGCTGAACGACCTCAAGCGCTACGATGAGGCATTCGACCATTTCAACAGGGCGAAACAGGCCTCCGGCTACAAGTTCGACATCGACTTGTATCGTCGGTGGATCGATTCGATGATTGAAACCTTCACGCCGGATTTTTTAGCTGCTCGGGCCGGCTATGGAAATCCTTCCGAACTGCCTGTGTTCGTGGTTGGCATGCCACGCTCGGGGACGACGCTCACGGAGCAGATCTGCGCCAGCCATCCAAATGTTCATGGTGCAGGGGAGCTTAGCAAACTAAGGCGGGTCGCGAATGCGATCGGCCTCAAGACATCATCGGCTGGAGATTTGAACCAGCCAATTACGTCGATCACAGAAGTCCTGTCCAGAACGCTGGCCGAAGAGCATCTGTCCTATTTGCGGGAGCGGGCGCCTGCCGCGCTTCGCGTCGTGGATAAGATGCCGCACAATTTTGAACTGATCGGCCTTATCGGCCTTCTCTTCCCCAACGCGCGCATCATTCATTGCCGTCGCGACGCCATCGACAATTGCGTCTCCTGCTTTGTCCTCAACTTTAGCGAGGCACACAGCTATAACACCGACCTGAAAACACTAGGCCTGTACTATCGCGAGTATGATCGCCTGATGCAGCATTGGAACGAGGTTTTTCCGGGCCTTATCTTCGAAAATCGCTACGAGACGCTGGTCGAGGACCAGGAAGCGCAGTCACGCCGCCTGATAGATTACCTCGGGCTGCCTTGGGACGACGCCTGCCTGCGCTTTTTTGACAGGGATGGTTCGGTCAACACGCCCAGTCGCTGGCAGGTTCGTCAACCGATTTATAAATCGTCGGTCAAGCGCTGGAAGAATTATGAAAACGAAATTCAGCCGCTTATACAGTCGCTGGGCGATCTCGCAGAGATTTGACTCGAGGTCGGGCGGTCCGCATTGTGTGGACCGCGAGGGTCGCAAGAGCATAGGCTGATCTTCAGCCGCCAAATGCCCAACATCTGCGATTGGCCGCAGGCCACCATGCCTTCGCAGGGCGGAGCGAACGGCTTATCCTGTTCCTTCCAAGCGCTGCTGCGGTGCAGAATCTTTCAAGACGCTGGAGGGACAGCGCCCCCCTCTGTCCTGCCGGACATCTCCCCCACGAGGGGGGAGATGTCCGGCATTGCGGCTTTCGCTAATCTCCAACCTTTATGAACAGGCGCTGTCAGCGAAGCTGCCGATCTCCCTCCTTGTGGGAGATGTCCGGCAGGACAGAGGGGGGCGCGAAGGATCGCTGCTGCTTTCATTCTGCGCAGCCGATCGGCTTCCAACCTGTCAGAAATCACAGACCGAGATCCAGCAGCGAACGACCTTGGCCGGCATTGGCGGCGCCATACATTCCGCCCTTGACAGCCACGCCGACACGAAAAAACCCGGCGGTTGCCCGCCGGGTTCGATTTCAGTCAAATGCTGCTGATTAGAACGAGCGCTGGAAGCGGAGCATGCCGCCGAGGCTGTCTTCGTCGTCCGCAGCGGTCCAGTTGGAGAAGCCGTCCTCGCCGAACTCGCCGGCGTGCAGGTAGTCGACTTCGGCCGTGATCGTCAGGCCGGGAACGATGTCATAGGCAATGTTGGCGGCGATGCCGAGGTTTTCACCTTCGTCATACGAGATCTGGGTGTTGAACGAGGTCTTCTCGTTGATGGTGTAAGTGCCACCGCCCCAGACCGCCCAGTTGCCGGACCACAGCTTGTAGAAGCCGCGGCCGCCGGCGGCGGGGAATGCATAGCCGCCGTCCGTGAGGTTGTCGTCGGTGCCGTAGCCGGCCATGATGAACAGCGACAGGTTCTCCATCGGGGTGACGTCGAGGCGAACCTTGCCGGCGACTTCTTCATAGTTGGCGTCGTAAGCAATGACGCCGGTGATGGCGCCCCAGCCCTGCGTCCACTTCACGCCGCCGACGACATTCGGAACATAGCTGTCGATCGTGAAGTCGCCATAACCTTGTTCGAGAGAGACCACGGCCGAGAAGCCATTGCCGGCATCGAAGTAGTACTGAACGACGTTGGTGTCGAAACCACCGTAGGGAACCAGCGTATCCTGGATGACGTTGCCGGCATAACCGATGAACGTATCGAAGGCCGATTCGTCTTTACCGACGCGCAGCCCACCGAGCTGGATCCAGGCGAAGTTCAGCGAAATGCCTTTGTTTTCGGCAGGGTTAAAGACATAGATCGTCTCACCTGGCAGCGGGGGCAGCGGACCCGCGCCGTCCGGATCGGGACCGGGGACGTATGTGGCGCTGACGTGCCGGTTACGGTTGCCGAAGTTGAAGCGGGTCTCGGTGTAGGTCTTCAAGGTGCCGAGCTCGGTTTCCTGGCCGGTCCAGGTCTTGAAGTTAAAGCGGGCCTGCTTGTAGTACGTGTCCTGGATGTCGCCATCCTCGACGTCGAAGTTCTCAGCACCGTCGAACGAGCCGACGTCGCCGATGCCGATGTCGTAGCGGACATAGCCGCCGATGCGCAGGCAGGTCTCGGTGCCGGGGATGTAGAAATAGCCAGCGCCGTAGACGTCGCAGATGCGGACGTATTCAGCTGGTTCCGGCTCGGCAACGACGACGGCGTCGGCGGCGCGCGCACCGGAAACTGCGACCAGTGCCGCAGCGGAGCCAAGAAGAAGGCTCTTGATGTTCATTTTCTGACCTCCAGTCAAAAGTTAAAAAACGGGTCTGGGTATTCTTTGCTGAAGGACAGCGTTCCCTGCCCCATCCCCACTACCGAAAAAGATGCGCACCGCGCCGCTCCTTCGAATTCGACATTACCCATGAGGCGGCGGCGTTCAACCACCATCGCATCGGCGAAAGGTCTGTGCGGGTGCTATCCCCCTGCGTTGTTGCACAAATGACACGATTTGGCCTCACTCGGAAAGCTCCCATTAACCATTGAGCTGTCGGAGACCCTTGGGTGAGCCCTTGCAATTCGGCCGATTCCGGCAATTGCCCCTCCCGGAATTGCGACGATGTTGTGAGTCGTCAGCCAAGGGATTGCCGCAGAATCGCCGCATGGCAAAAGCACGGTTTCGGCAGAAGCCGGTTTTTTCAACGATAATGGGTCAGGCTTGTTGATTGTGCCGGCGCTTTTCTTTATCCACCGGCGCAACGGAGAGGTGGCCGAGTGGTCGAAGGCGCTCCCCTGCTAAGGGAGTAGAGGTCAAAAGCTTCTCGTGGGTTCGAATCCCATCCTCTCCGCCATCCTGCTTCGCGCTTCGCGCTTCGCAGGACAAGTCCAGCAAATCCATCCTGCTTCGCGCTGCGCGCTTCGCAGGACAAGTCCAGCAAATCCCTCTCCGCGCGAAGCAGGATGCCTCCGAAGGCTTGGCGAAGGAGGGCTGCAAAACAGGGTTGGCAGTGTTCCTCTCGCGAAGCAGGATGCCCTCCGCGTAGTCCTGCGAAGCGCGAAGCAGGGAAGGAGGGGCCGATTTCGTGTGGTATGTATATCTGCTGGAAAGCAAGGCTGCCGAAGGTGAGCGCTATATCGGCGTAACTTCCGACCTGAAACGACGGAATGTCGAGCACAACGCCGGAAAATCCAGCCATACTTCCAAATTCATGCCATGGCGGATCGTGACCTATGTCGCCTTCTCGAACCAGGCTAACGCGACTTCATTCGAGCGTTATCTTAAATCCGGTTCCGGGCACGCTTTCGCCAACAAACGTCTGTGGTGAATGTCCGCATCCCTCGCAAAAATTCACTTTGCGGCGAAGCATTGCTCGGCCATATCAAAAAAGTTGGCGATGGCGCCGGGCAGGCCGCCGGTCTCGAGGAAAGGCGCATGGCCTTGGCCCTCGACCATGATCGTCTCGACACAAGGGTGACGCTTTCGCATCTGTTCGAGCGTCTCAGTGGACAGCAGCTTCGAATTGGCACCGCGTATGGCGAGCAACGGAATCGCCGTCAGCGCCTCGAACTGCGGCCACAGGTCAGGCAGGTTCTGGGTCAGGTCGAGTCCCGCCAGCGTGTCGACCAGCTTCGGGTCGAAATCCGGCACCTGCCCCTCATCCGTCTCTCGGTAGAGGGCCGATACCATCCGCTCCCAATCCGCCTCGGTCAGAGCAGGAAAGTCGCTGCCATGCGCGCCGCGCTGGGCGCCGACCGCCTCGGCGCGGGTTTTCGGCTTCGGCACGCTCTCGAGATAGGAGCGGATATGGGCGAGGCCGCCGGCCTCGACCACCGGGCCGATATCGTTGAGTACGACAGCCCTCAGGACGGCCGGGCGCATCGCGCCGAGCACATGGATGATCAGCCCGCCGCGTGACGTGCCGATGAAACCTGCCTCCTCGATATCAAGCGCCGCCATCCCGGCGAGGATATCACCGGCTTCGACGCCGACATTGTAGTGGCCGACATCGGGGTCATAGGCGGATTGCCCGCGCCCGCGATAGTCGAAGGCGATAATTTTTCGCGGACTTTCCGTCCGTCGCGACAGGTGCAGCGCCAGCTCATGAAAATCGCGGCAATTGCGAGTCAGGCCGGGCAGGCAGACGACCGGCCAGTGGCCGGAGTTCGCTTCGCCATAGATACGGGCGTGGAGTTGCAGCCCGTCCGGCGAGGGGTAGAAAAAATCGGAAAAACCGCTCGACATTTGGACTCGATTCCTCGCCGTTGCCGGATCGTCGAGACTGCTACAGGCGAGGGCGGGGGTGGTCAAATCGGCTTAGCCGTCGGCGGGACAGCGCCCCCCTCTGTCCTGCCGGACATCTCCCCCACTTGGGGGGAGATTGGCAGTTCGGGCGCCCCGCCAGTTCTGCGACGTTGGCGATTGGCGAAGGCCGAAGTGACATCCAATCTCCCCCCCAAGTGCCCCCAAGTGGGGGAGATGGCCGGCAGGCCAGAGGGGGGCGCGAAAGATCGCTTGCTTTTGTCCAATCGCGCCCTTCAACTCCGCCCGTTCACCAGATCTCCGACAATATCGTACTTACCGGTAATACGCATCTTGTAGACTTCGTAATTCTCCATCACGCGCTGGACGTAACTTCTTGTTTCCGTGTAGGGAATCCGCTCGATCCAGTCGACGACGGCGTCGATGTCCTTGCCGCGCGGGTCGCCATATCTAGCCACCCACTGGGCGGCGCGGCTGGGGCCGGCATTGTAGCCGGCAAATGTCAGCACATAGGAGCCGTCGAAGCGGCCGAGCTGCTCGCCAAGGAAGGCGGCGCCCAAGGTCGCATTGTAGCCGGCGTCGGTGGTCAGCCGCGCCTGCGAGAAGATCATCCCGGCCTTCTTCGCCAATTGCCTGGCGGTCCCCGGCATCAGCTGCAGCAGCCCGCGCGCGCCGGCGCTGGAGACGGCGCCGATGTTGAACTCGCTTTCCTGGCGGGCGATCGCATAGGCCAGCGCCTTGCCCGAGCCGGAAATGTTGGCGGTCTCGGGAATGACGCCGAGCGGATGCGACAGCGCCCCGACAGCGATGCCGCGCGCGCCGGCGATCTTGCCGACTTTCAGCGCCAGGAAGTGATTGCCCTGCTTTTCCGCCATCGCGGCCAGCAGCGCCAGCTCTCCAGGGCTGGTCAACTGTCCAGCGAGGTCGCGGTAAAGCGTGTCGGCGTAGCGCTCATAGCCCGCCTCCTGCAGCCGCCTGATGGCGCTGACCGCCTCGCGATTGGCGAAATTCCGGTGATCGGCGGCGCTCGGCTGCGGATGGGCGATGTTGAGGACCTGCCGGCCGACGCGCTCGCCGGCGAGCTGGCCGTAGAAGGTCGTGCCATAGGCGGCGGCACGGATGAAATAATCCTTCGCACTGCCGGGGCCGCCGGCTTCGGCCGCACGGCCGAGCCAGTAATAGGCGCGCGACAGCGATATCGGCCCCTGGGTGAGAACGGCGATCCGCGTAAAATGCCTGGCAGCGGGGTTGGGGTCGTTGAGGCCGCGCAGCGCGTACCAGCCGGCATGGAACTCGGCATCCGCCGCGTTGGTAGCACTTTCGGCGGCGTGCGCGGCGACTATTCTGTAGGCGGTCTTCATATCGCCCTGGTCGACCAGTTCGCGCGACAGCACCCGGCGCTCGGCCCACCAGGCATCCGGGTCGACAAGCGCGATGCGATCGCTCGGCGCCTTCATCACCATAGCGGCGGCGTCGGAAAACTTCTCCTGCTTGCGCAGATATTGGGCTTGCGCGAAGAGATAGCCGGCCGAACGCTGCGCGGCCGGCACGGCCTTCAGCAGTTTGGCCGCATTCTTGTCGCCCCTGTCCGCCGCCGCCCAGGCGTCAGCCAGCTGCCGGGCGCCGGCAAGGTCGGCGACGCGCAGCGCCGAATTGATCCGGTCGGCATAGAACATGCGCTCCATGCGAAATCGGTGGTCGGCGGCGGCGATCAGCTTGCCGAATTCTTGGATGATCGCCGCCTCGTCCCTGGCTTCCAGTTTTTCGGTGCGCCAGAAAGGCGACAGCACCGAGCGCGCCGCCTCGACGTTGCCGTGCGACACATAGGAGCGGGCAAGGATCACCACGCCCTCGACTGTTTGCGGCTGGCTGCCGCCAAAAGCCTGCACCACGATCTCCGGCGCGGGGTTTTCACGGTAGAGCGCGCGCTCGCTGTTCCTGCGCAAGGCGATCATGCCCGGCCAGTTCGGCAGCATTTTCGCAGCATCGGCGATCTCGCCGCTTGGCACCTTGTCGCCGCCATAGAGCGCGATCGACCAGGCAAGGATGTGCTGGTCGAGCGAATTGACCGGCAGGGCATCGCGCACTCGACGCGCGCCGGCAATGTCGTTTGCCGCCAGCGCATCGAGGCCGCTCTTCAGCCTGGCGACACTGGCGGGAGGGGATTCCGGACCCTGCGGGCCCGTATCCTGCAGGTTTGGCATCGGAATGGCCGAAGTGACCTGCACATCGACTTTGCCGGCGGCCACAAGGCTCGGCGTCAACAGGAGAATTGCGCCAAGCAGCGCGAAAAAATGAGGCTGCCTGGTCGGCATGGCTTTCATCATTCCTGCCTTGCACATTACCAACAGGCACAGATCAACTGAAGCCTAGTTGGCTGTGATGAAGAGCCCGTAAATAAAGGCTGTCGAGGTCTTTCTAATTGCGCTTGCTGGCACTACCGCCACGCTTGCCGCGCAACAGTGTCGAGACTATGGTGCGCCGCTTCGCTTTCGGCTAGAAGGCGCGCACGACAAAACACCTACGGCGCCGCGCGTCTTCTCGGACGCGCAAAGGACGCTGTAGCACATTAAATTTGGCGCATGATCTTTCCGTAAATCGACACCGATTTTCGGGTCATGCGCCAGTCCCAAGGAGTTGGACGACATGCTGAGAGGCTCGCTTACCGCGCTCGTGACACCGTTCGAAAAGAGCGGCCGTTTCGACGAGAAAGCCTTTCGCGCCTTCATCGCCTGGCAGATCGCCGAAGGTACGACGGGCGTGGTTCCGGTCGGCACCACCGGCGAGTCGCCGACGCTGTCGCATGACGAGCACCGCCAAGTCGTCAAGGTCTGTATCGAGGTAGCCAAGGGCCGCGTTCCGGTCGTCGCCGGCGCCGGCTCCAACAACACCGAAGAGGCGGTCGGCCTGGTGCAATATGCCGAGAAGGCGGGCGCCGACGCGGCACTGGTCGTCACGCCCTACTACAACAAGCCGACGCAGCGCGGCCTCTATGCGCATTTCGCTGCCGTCGCCAAGGCGACCAGCCTGCCGATCATCATCTACAACATTCCGCCGCGCTCGGTGATCGACATGATGCCCGAGACGATGGGCCAGCTGGTGCATGACTTCAAGAACATCGTCGGCGTCAAGGACGCCACTGGCAAGGTCGAGCGGGTTTCCGAGCAGCGCGCCACCTGCGGCAAGGATTTCATCCAGCTTTCCGGCGAGGACGCCTCGGCGCTCGGCTTCAACGCCCATGGCGGCGTCGGCTGCATCTCGGTGACGGCGAATGTCGCGCCACGGCTGTGCGCCGAATTCCAGGAGGCGACGCTTTCCGGTGAGAGCGCCAAGGCACTGGATTTGCAGGACCGCCTGCTGCCGCTGCACAAGGCGATTTTCCTGGAACCCGGCGTGTCCGGCGCGAAATACGCGCTGTCGAAGATGGGCAAGGTGGAGAACGTGCTGCGTTCGCCACTGGTCACCGTCGAGCAGTCGACCGCCGAGAAGATCGATGCGGCCATGAAGCACGCCGGCTTGATTAATTAGCGAGCCCGTTTGGAAACTCTACTCCTGCGGCCATCTGAAGGCGTCACCTGCGCTTCCGGTGCTCACGTACTATATGTACGCTCCGCTCCGGTTCGCGCATGGCCCCGAAAGCGTTCGCTTTCGGAAAGGACCATGCGCAAAGTCAGACTTTTAGAGCGCCCTTTGCGCGTTTGAAAAACGCGCGGCGCTCTAGTGCCACCATCATCTGACTCGCAGGAGCGAGTTTCGAAACGGACTCTAGGCGTCATGAATCAAGTCAGAAAAGCCGACCCCAACAACAAGACCGTTGCGGAAAACCGCAAGGCGCGGTTTTCCTATGAGGTGCTCGACACGATCGAGGCCGGCCTGGTGCTGACCGGCACCGAGGTGAAGTCGCTGCGCCAGGGCCAGGCCAACATCCAGGACAGTTACGCCTCGGTCGAGGGCGGCGAGATCTGGCTGATCAACTCCTATCTGCCGGAATATCTGCAGGCCAACCGCTTCAACCACGAGCCGCGCCGGCGCCGCAAACTCCTGCTCAACAAGCGCGAGATGGCCAGGCTGGCGCAGAGCGTCGATCGTGAAGGCATGACGCTGGTGCCGCTAAAAATCTATTTCAACGACCAGGGCCGGGCGAAGCTTTTACTCGCCGTCGGCCGCGGCAAGAAATTGCACGACAAGCGCGAAACCGAAAAGCAGCGCGACTGGTCGCGCGAGAAGGGCCGGCTGCTGAAGGAGCGTGGGTAGGCTGGGAGCCACTCTTTTGAAGAACCGGATGAAGAACCGGATCGTCTTTTGGGGTGCGGCCAGCCTGATCCTGGCGTGCCTCGTCGCGGTCGGCGGCTATTTCTATTTCCATCCGTTTTCTCCGGACCGCGGCAAATATCCGGTCAGGGGCATCGACGTTTCCCATCATCAGCGGCAGATCGACTGGCGGCGTGTTGCCGCCGATGATGTCGCCTTCGCCGTCATCAAGGCAACCGAAGGCGGCGACTATATTGATGACGCCTTCGCCGCCAATCTACGTGAGGCCCGTGCGGCCGGTCTGGCGGTCGGTGCCTATCATTTCTTCACCTTCTGCAGGCCTGGCGCCGATCAGGCGAAGAATTTCATCTCCGTCGTGCCGCGCGGTCAACCGCTGCTGCCGCCGGTGGTGGATATCGAATTCGTCGGCAATTGTCCGCGGCGGCCATCGCCCGAAGAATTGAATGTCGAACTCTCCGCTTTCCTTGGTCCTGTCGAAGCAGCCTTCGGCAAAACGGCGATCCTTTACGTGACCGACGACGCGGCGCGGGCCTATGCCGGGCAGATTGTCGGCCGCCCGCACTGGGTTCGTTCGCTGGCGCTACAGCCAGGTCATGACGAGTGGATCTACTGGCAGTACCACGACAGGGGTCGCGTCGACGGCATCACTGGCGATGTCGATCTGAATGTCCTTCAGAGCGGGCAGGAGAAATTGGCCGAGCTGTTTGCGCCGCCGCCCGAATCTATCTCTCGAGAAGCGCCGCTATCTCCCTGAACACGTTGACGAACATCGCTTCCGTCAGCACGCCCGTGTTGGTGTTGTAGCGCGAGCAGTGATAGCTGGAAAACAGCGTGATGCCATTGGTTTGCTGCTGTCCGCCATGCCTGAAAGGGTAGGCGGCAACACGCTGGCCGAGCGCCCGCACAGTCGACTGGTGCGCGATCGAGCCCAGCGCCAGCACGGCGCGCAGGTTTTTAAACCGCGCGATCGTCGGCACCAGGAACCTCCGGCAGGTGGCAATCTCGGCGCCGACCGGCTTGTTGTCCGGTGGCACGCAGCGCACCGCATTGGTGATCGCCGTGCCGACAAGCTCCAGCCCGTCATCGGGCCGCGCCTTGAATTGGCCGCGCGCAAAGCCGTGTGCGATCAGCGTGTTGTAGAGCAGGTCGCCGGCATAGTCGCCGGTGAAGGGGCGTCCGGTGCGGTTCGCCCCACGCAGGCCCGGCGCCAGCCCGACGATCAGCAGCCGCACCGTATCCTCGCCCTCGGGCGCCATGAAGGTCGGCACCGGCGCATTGAACCAGGACGGCTCGCGCTGCCGCCATTGCGCTCTAAAATCATGCAGCCGCGGGCAGAGCGGGCAGTCGCGATCCGGCTCGGGGGATGCGACCAGGGGAGCGGTCAAGACCGCCGCCGTCAATAATCGTCCTCGTCGACTTCGGCCGGCTCGGGCCGGCGCACCGGCCGCTCGGACGGATCGCGGCCGACCTCGCTCTTCAGCGTCATCAGGTCGATGAAATGGTCGGCCTGGCGGCGCAGATCGTCGGAAATCATCGGCGGCTGCGAAGCCATGGTGGAGACGATCGAAACCTTGCGCCCGCGCCGCTGCAGCGCCTCGACCAGCGTGCGGAAATCGCCGTCGCCGGAAAAGATGACATAGTGATCGACGACATCGGCGAGTTCCAGCGCATCGACGGTCAACTCGATGTCCATATTGCCCTTGATCTTGCGGCGGCCGGTCGAGTCGGTGAACTCCTTGGCCGGTTTGGTCACCACCTTGAAGCCGTTGTAGTCGAGCCAGTCGATCAGCGGCCGGATCGAGGAGTATTCCTGATCCTCGACGAGCGCGGTGTAGTAGTAAGCACGCAGCAGATAGCCGCGCTTCTGGAAGCTCGACAAAAGCCTGCGGTAGTCGATATCGAAGCCGAGCGCGCGCGACGTGGCGTAAAGATTGGCACCGTCGATGAAAAGGGCGATTTTTTCGCGAGGGTCGAACATGGAAAATATTCCTTTTCGAAAAAAAGCGGTCGTCTAAATGCGCGTGACTATCGGTCGGCTTGAAATAACCGGCTGACCTTCGTCATTCGAGATAGCGCCGGTTTTACGGCAATCCAAGGGTATGATGCTGCAAGCAAGCAATTGTGATCGGTGCCGTATCGTCGCAGGCGGCGCGCGCCCAGACGGCCTTGGCCCCGGCCCCGGCCCTGGCCCCGATCTTGGCATTGCCAAAAAGCTTGTATTTTGGCGGCGTTCGGGTTATGGACCGCGCCTGTTTTCCATCAAATCCAGGCATGAAAGGGGCAGCTCATGGCCCGCGTAACCGTTGAAGATTGCATCGACAAGGTCGACAACCGCTTCGAGCTCGTGCTTCTGGCCGGCCACCGCGCCCGTCAGATCAGCCAAGGCGCGCAGATCACTGTTCCTCGCGACAACGACAAGAATCCGGTCATCGCGCTGCGCGAGATCGCCGAGGAGACATTGTCGCCCGACGACCTCAAGGAAGATCTGATCCACTCGCTGCAGAAGCATGTCGAGGTCGACGAGCCGGAAGCCGATGGCGAGGCGATCGCCGACCAGACCGGTACCGCCGCCGCGGCAACCGATGCCGACGATACTGAGGACAACATCACCTTCGACCGCATGACCGAGGAAGATCTCCTGGCCGGCATCGAAGGTCTGGTGCCGCCGGAAAAAAGCGACGATTATTGATCTTCGCCGCGGCTGCCGACACTTTCGCGTCGGCGGTTTCGTGGTTATCTATGACATGCGCCGTACGCCAGTGCGGCGCATGATTCATTTCAGCCTTGCGAGATCCCGCCCATGATGCGTCAGTATGAGCTTGTCGAGCGCGTCCAGCGCTACAAGCCTGACGTCAACGAGGCGCTGCTCAACAAGGCCTATGTCTACGCCATGCAGAAGCATGGTCACCAGAAGCGCGCCTCCGGCGATCCCTATTTCTCGCATCCGCTCGAAGTCGCCGCCATCCTCACCGAAATGCACATGGACGAGGCGACCATCGCGGTTGCCCTGCTGCATGACACGATCGAGGACACCACGGCGACCAGGGCCGAGATCGACGAGCTGTTCGGTCCGGAAATGGGCAAGCTGGTTGAAGGCCTGACCAAGCTGAAGAAACTCGACCTCGTCTCCAAGAAGGCCGAGCAGGCTGAAAACCTGCGCAAGCTCTTGCTGGCGATCTCGGAAGACGTTCGCGTGCTGCTGGTCAAACTTGCAGACCGCCTGCACAACATGCGCACTCTCGACCATGTGCCCGAGGCCAAGCGCCTGCGCATCGCCGAGGAGACGATGGATATCTATGCGCCGCTGGCCGGGCGCATGGGCATGCAAGGCATGCGCGAGGAGCTTGAGGAGATCGCCTTCCGCTTCATCAATCCGGAAGCCTATCGCGCCGTCACCGCGCGGCTCGCCGAAATCTTCGAGCGCAACAAGGGCGTGCTGTCCGAGATCGAGATGGCGCTGTCCACGCTGTTCGACAAATATGCGATCAAGGCCGAGGTCAAGAGCCGCCAGAAGAAGCCGTGGTCGGTGTTCCGCAAGATGGAGGCCAAGGCGCTGTCCTTCGAGCAGCTGTCCGACATTTTCGGCTTTCGCGTCGTCGTCGACACCGTCGAGGACTGCTACCGGGCGCTCGGCGCCATCCATACGACATGGTCGATGGTGCCGGGCCGCTTCAAGGACTACATCTCGACGCCGAAGCAGAACGACTACCGTTCGATCCACACCACCATCGTCGGACCGTCGCGCCAGCGCGTCGAGCTGCAGATCCGCACCTATCAGATGAACAAGATTGCCGAATATGGCGTTGCCGCGCATTCGATCTACAAGGACAGCGGCGGCAAGGTGAACGGCACTGCCCATGCGATCTCGAAGGAAACCAACGCCTATGCCTGGCTGCGGCGCACCATCGAGCAGCTTGCCGAAGGCGACAATCCCGAGGACTTCCTCGAAAACACCAAGCTGGAACTGTTCCAGGACCAGGTATTCTGCTTCACGCCCAAGGGCATGCTGATCGCGCTGCCGCGCGGCGCCACGCCGATCGACTTCGCCTACGCCGTGCACACCGATGTCGGCGACACCTGCGTCGGCGCCAAGGTCAACGGTCGCATCATGCCGCTGATGACCGAGCTGAAGAATGGCGACGAGGTCGAGATCATCCGCTCCAAGGCGCAGGTGCCGCCGGCGGCGTGGGAATCGGTCGTCGTCACCGGCAAGGCGCGTTCGGCAATCCGTCGCGCCACCAAGGCCGCCATCCGCAAGCAGTATTCGGGTCTCGGCGTTCGTATTCTGGAGCGTGCGTTCGAGCGGTCCGGCAAGACCTTCACCAAGGAAAGCCTGAAGTCGGTACTGCACCGGCTGGCGCGCAAGGACATCGAGGACGTGCTGGCTTCGGTCGGACGCGGCGAACTTGCCTCCACCGACGTGATGAAGGCGGTGTTTCCCGACTACAAGGACGAGCGCGTCACGCTGGTTGCGCCCAAGCAGCGCGAAGAGGGCTGGTCGAAGATCCGCAACGCCGCCGGCATGCTGTTCCAGATTCCGGGCCGCGCCGCACGCAAGGACAAGGACCAGCCAAAGGACGGCGCCGTGCCGATCCGCGGCGTCCGCGGCGACCTGCCGGTGCGCTTCGCGCCGGAAGGTGCCGTGCCCGGCGACCGCATCGTCGGCATCGTGCAGCCGGGAACTGGCATCACCATCTATCCGATCCAGTCGCCGGCGCTGCAGGCCTTCGATGACCAGCCCGAACGCTGGATCGACGTGCGCTGGGACATAGACGAGCGCACCAAGGAACGATTTCCGGCGCGAGTCTCGGTCACCGCCATCAACGCGCCGGGCTCGCTGGCCGACATCGCGCAGGTCGTTGCATCCAACGACGCCAACATCCATACGTTGTCGATGGTGCGCACCGCGCCCGATTTCACCGAAATGCTGATCGATCTCGAAGTCTGGGACCTGAAGCACCTGAACCGGCTGCTGTCGCAGCTCAAGGACAATTCGAGCGTCAGCGATGCGCGGCGGGTGAATGGGTGAATAGTGAATAGTGAATAGTGAATAGTGAATAGTGAATAGTGAAAGAAGGGTGCTCTCACTACTCACTACTCACTACTCACTACTCACCACCATTCACCATTCACCATTCGCCATGGACATGGAGCGAACAATGAACACCGACGAAGTGCTGGGCATTTTCCGTGAAGCCGGTGCCGTTCTCGAAGGGCATTTCATCCTGACGTCGGGCTTGCGAAGCCCGGTCTTCCTGCAGAAGGCGCGGGTCTTCATGCATGCCGACAAGACCGAGCGCCTGTGCAAGGCGCTGGCCGAAAAGATCCGCGCTGCTGTGTCCGGCAGGATCGATTACGTCGTCGGCCCGGCGATCGGCGGGCTGATCCCGGCCTACGAAACCTCGCGCCATCTTGGCGCACCGGCGATCTGGGTCGAGCGGGAAGGGGGCGAGTTCAGGCTCCGCCGCTTCGAGATCGCCAAGGGTTCGCGCGTCGTCATCGTCGAGGACATCGTCACCACCGGCCTGTCGATCCGCGAGACCGTCGACTGCCTGCGCGCGCTTGGCGCCGAGGTCGTTGCCGCTGCCTGCATCATCGACCGCTCGGCCGGCAAGACGGATGTCGGCGTGCCGCTGATCGCGCTCGCCGAGTACGAGGTTCCGGCCTACCCGGTCGACAGGCTGCCGCCCGAGCTCGCCGCCATACCGGCCGTCAAGCCGGGCAGCCGCAATATCTGATGCATGTCGATCTGATGCATGTCGCCCAAAAGTGCGCAGCGGTTTTGGGACAATGACATGCATAGAACAACGTTAACTGAGGCGCTGCCGTGATTGCAGGCATCGATCATTTCGTACTGACGGTTCGCTCCGTCGAAGACACCTGCGCGTTCTATCAGCGCGTGCTTGGTTTCAGGCGCCTCGACGAGCCGAACCGGCCGACGGCGCTGCTGTTTGGAACGCAAAAGGTCAATGTGCATGAGGTCGGGCGCACCTTCGAGCCCAAGGCCAAGGCGCCGACTCCGGGCTCCGCGGATTTCTGCCTGGTCGCCGGCCGTCCGCTCTCGGAGATATGCGCCAGCCTGGCGGCCAACGGCGTTGCCGTCGAAGTCGGGCCGGTCGAGCGGATCGGCGCCCGTGGCCCGATGATGTCGGTCTATTTCCGCGACCCGGACGGCAATCTCGTCGAGGTCAGCGAGTATGGGCCGTAGATAGCTGGAGTTGCTGCCGATTTCTGCGGCGACTCGCCTCCTCAAATCCGCCGCGATTATACTGTGTCCGGAGTGGCGAAACGCCGGCCCCGCAGGCGACAGCAAGCGGACGGCATGCAGCTACGGTTGTTCTGCGGCCAGCGTATCGCTATATCAAGGTCGTTGTTGCCTTTCGACGGCCGCAAAGTGTAGCTGTCGTGCCCGGCCCGGGATGGTCGGAGCGGCAGCTTTGGATATCAGGACAGGAACAGAGTGCTTTTTCGACGCCGCAAGCCTGAAGGTTTTCTCGAGCGGGTGCGTACCTATCTATGGCGATGCCGCTCGTTCTCGCGCTCGCTGCGCCTGGCGGACAGAGCCGGAATCGCCAGACGGGAAGTTCCCGCCGAATGATCATTGGTATCGGCAGCGACCTGATCGATATCAGACGCATCGAAAAATCGCTGGAGCGCCATGGCAAGCGCTTCATCCAGCGCATCTATACCGAGGTTGAACAGGCCCGCTCCGAAAACCGCGGCGCCCGCGTCGCTTCCTATGCGAAGCGCTTCGCTGCCAAGGAGGCCTGCGCCAAGGCGCTGGGCACCGGTATGGCGCAAGGGGTGTTCTGGCGCGACATGGGCGTCGTCAACCTGGCCAGCGGCCAGCCGACCATGGCGTTGACCGGCGGAGCGGCGGCGCAGCTGGACAAAATCCTGCCTGACGGGCACAGGGCGGCGATCCACCTCACCATCACCGACGATTTTCCGCTTGCTCAAGCCTTTGTGATCATCGAGGCGTTGCCCGTCGAAGAAGCGCCATATTGATTGCATCTGACCACCGGCATGACGTTGCCCAGCGCACGCCGAGACTCTATACCAACCAACGCATAATCGAGGACGACATGAGCGTGGCTGAAAAATCCCAGAAGAAATCCGGCGGGCTTGGCGAAACCGTCAGCGTCATCGTCCAGGCGCTGTTGCTCGCTCTGGTCATCCGCACGCTGCTTTTTCAGCCATTCTCTATCCCGTCCGGGTCGATGCGGCCGACCTTGCTCGAAGGCGACTATCTCTTCGTCACCAAATGGTCGTATGGCTTCTCCCGCTATTCCCTGCCGTTCGGGCCGGACCTCTTTTCGGGCCGCATCTGGGGCGCCGAGCCGAAGCGCGGCGACGTGGCGGTGTTCAAGTTCCCGCCGGACCCCTCCGTCGACTACATCAAGCGCGTCGTCGGCCTGCCGGGCGACAAGATCCAGGTCAAGGACGGCCAGCTCTTCATCAACGGCGTCGGCGTGCCACGCCAGAAGGTCGGGCAGATCGACAATCGCGACATCACCGAGGAGAGCGGGCCGGTCGACGTCTATCGCGAGACATTGCCGAATGGCGTCAGCTATGACACGCTCGACCTGATACCCAACTCGATCGGTGACAACACCAAGGAATTCGACGTGCCGCCCGGGCACTATTTCATGATGGGCGATAACAGAGACAATTCCTCGGACAGCCGCTTCACCGTCGGTTTCGTGCCCGACGACAACCTGGTTGGCCGCGCCAATCTCATCTTCTTCTCGATCGGTGGCAGCGCCAGCCCGCTCGAAATCTGGAAATGGCCGTCGCTGATGCGCGCGTCGCGCCTGCTCCATTTCGTCAATTAGGGTCATGGCGGCAACAAAACGGCTGACCGTCGACGCGCTCGCCGAAGCGCTCATGGAGCGCACCGGCCACGCCTTTGCCGACCGCCAGCGCCTGCAGCGCGCGCTGACCCATGCCAGCGCCCGCAGCAGCCATGCCGGCATCGACTATGAGCGTTTCGAATTCCTGGGCGACCGCGTCCTCGGCCTGGTCGTCGCCGACATGCTGCTGGCGGCGTATCCTGACGCTGCCGAAGGTGAGCTGTCGCTCCGGCTCAACGCGCTGGTCAATGCCGAGGTGCTGGCGGACATCGCCGAGGAGATCGGCCTGCCGGAGTTGATCCGTGCCGGCTCGGACGTACGCGGCCTGGACGGGCGCAAACGCGTCAATCTGCGGGCTGATGCGCTGGAATCGCTGATCGCCGTGCTCTATCTCGACGGCGGGCTGGAGGCGGCCCGCGCCTTCATCCACAAATACTGGCGGCCGCGCTCGCAGGCCATCGGTGCCGCCCGCCGCGATGCCAAGACCGAACTGCAGGAATGGGCGCATCAGGCGGCAGGCGCCGTACCGGTCTACATAATTGACAGCCGCGAGGGACCGGACCACGATCCGCTATTCACCGTCAGCGTCAAGGTCGGCGCCTATCCGCCGGCGACCGGCAGCGGGCGCTCCAAGCGCGAGGCCGAGCAAGCCGCCGCTACTGCACTGCTGTTGCGCGAAGGCGTCTGGCTAAATAAGGGGAGCGCGGCATGACCGCCACCGAAGACGTCCCGCCGGCAACAGAAGCCGCCGCCACGCATTCTGGCTTCGTTGCGCTGATCGGAGCGCCCAATGCGGGGAAATCGACGCTGGTAAACCAACTGGTCGGCGCCAAGGTGTCGATCGTCACCCACAAGGTGCAGACGACGCGCGCCATCGTGCGCGGCATCGCCATCCACAATAACGCACAGATCGTCTTCGTCGACACGCCGGGCATCTTCAAGCCGAAGCGGCGGTTGGACACGGCGATGGTGACGACTGCCTGGGGCGGCGCCAAGGATGCCGACATCGTGCTGTTGCTGATCGACGCCGAGCGCGGCATCAGGGGCGACGCTGACGCGATCCTCGAACGGCTGAAGGATGTCCGCCAGCCGATGGTGCTGATCCTCAACAAGGTCGACCGGGTCAAGCCCGAGGCGCTGCTGGCGCTGTCCGCGGCAGCGAATGAAAGGGTGCCCTTCAAGCGCACCTTCATGGTCTCGGCGCTAACCGGGTCGGGTTGCAAGGACCTGCTCGACTATCTGGCCGAAACCCTGCCTGCCGGCCCCTGGTATTACCCGGAGGACCAGATCTCCGACCTGCCGATGCGTCAGCTGGCGGCGGAGATCACTCGCGAAAAGCTCTATCTCAGGCTGCATCAGGAACTGCCCTATTCCTCCCATATCGAGACGGAGAAATGGGAAGAGAAGAAGGACGGCTCGGTGCGCATCGACCAGACCATCTATGTCCAGCGCGACAGCCAGAAGAAGATCGTGCTCGGCCACAAGGGCGAGACGATCCGTGCCATAGGCCAGGCGGCACGCATGGAGATATCAGGTATCCTCGAACAGAAAGTGCATCTTTTCCTGTTCGTCAAGGTGCGCGAGAACTGGGGCGACGACCCCGAGCGCTATCGCGAGATGGGGCTGGAGTTTCCGCATTAGAGCATGTTCCCGAAAAGTGGGAGCCGGTTTTCGGCAAAGATCATGCTCAAACACGAAGTTACTATCGACACAGCCCTCGTGAGCCGGTTGGTCGCCACGCAATTTCCCCGATGGAAGGATCTTGCTGTCCGGCCGGTTTCATCATGCGGATGGGACAACAGGACCTTTCATCTCGGAGACCATATGCTGGTGAGGCTGCCGAGTGCGGCGGCCTATGCCTTGCAAGTGGAAAAGGAACATCGCTGGCTGCCAAGGCTTGCGCCTCTGCTGCCGCTGCCTGTCCCGGTCCCGCTGGCGATGGGAGCCCCGGCCGACGGCTATCCCTGGCATTGGTCCGTCTACCGCTGGATCGAAGGCGAGACGGCGACGCTGGAGCGTATTGCCAGCCTGCCGCAATTCGCGGCCGGCCTGGCCCAATTCCTGGTCGCCTTGCAACGGATCGATCCCGCCGGTGGACCGGCGCCAGGGCAGCACAATTTTTTTCGCGGCGGACCACTGAGCGTCTATGACGGCGAGACCCGGCAGGCAATTGCGGCCCTCGACGGCAAGATCGACACTGGCGCCGCGCGCGGTGTGGGAAGCAGCGCTTGCCGCGACATGGCATGGTGCGCCCGTCTGGTTCCACGGTGACGTCAGTTGGGGAAACCTGTTGGTCAGGCAAGGCGCTTTGAGCGCCGTGATCGACTTCGGGACTTCCGGCGTGGGCGATCCCTCGTGCGACTTGGCGATTGCGTGGGCGCTCCTCGAAGGGAAAAGCCGAGAGGTGTTTCGCGCGGTTCTTCATGCCGATGAGGCAACCTGGGCACGGGGCCGTGGTTGGACGACATGGAAAGCGCTGATCACGATCGCCGGCCATATAGACATCAATCCAGTCGAAGTTGAAAAGTCGCGACGCGTGATCAATGAAGTGCTTGCCGATCACCAGCGCGCGGACCGCTACGGAAGGGGCTCACAGAGGGCCTGAAAAACCCAATCTTGATTTCGCCACTGAAGCGGTGACAAGCTCCGTTCATGGAATGGCGCGACGAGGGAATCATTCTCGGCACCCGCAAGCATGGCGAAACCAGCGCCATTCTTGAGGTCATGACGCGTGCGCATGGCCGCCACCTCGGCCTTGTGCGCGGCGGCCGCTCGCGCAAGCAGCAGCCGGTTCTGCAGCCCGGCAACCGCGTCGACCTGTTGTGGCGGGCGCGGCTCGACGAACACCTTGGCACCTTCCAGGCCGAGGCGATCGAGATGAACGCCGCCCGGCTCATGGACAGCGCCGTCGCCATCTATGGGCTGCAGACCATGGCTGCGCATCTGCGCCTGCTGCCCGAGCGCGACGCCCATGACGGCCTCTACGAGACGCTGGCCGTGATGATCGCTCACCTCGACGATACGGACGCCGCCGGCGAGCTGGTGGCGCGCTTCGAACTGCTCATTCTCGACGAACTCGGCTTCGGCCTCGATCTCAGCCAGTGTGCCGCGACCGGCGCCAGGCAAGACCTTGCCTATGTCTCGCCGAAATCCGGGCGCGCCGTGTCGCGCCAGGCCGGCGCGCCATGGCGCGACAAGATGCTGGTGCTGCCCGCATTCCTGCAGCGCGGCTCCGGCCTGCGCGCCGATCCGGCGGCGATCGAGGATGCCTTCCGGCTGACCGGCTTCTTTTTTACCCGCCATGTCTACGAGGCGCGCGGCATCGAGCCGCCCGGCGCCCGCGCTGGCTTCCTCGCCGCCTTGCGCAAGCACCACGCGGCGGGCAAGGAGATTGGCGCCGAGACCGCCGCCGGAGAAATCATTACATGAGCGAAGTGGAACTCTATCCCGGCCGAGTCTCGCCGCTCGGCCTCGGCACCATTCCGCACGGCGACATCTCTAGATATACCGGCCTGGAATTGCTCCAGCGCATCATCGACAGCAAATACCCGGCGCCGCCGATTTCGTTCCAGCTCAGTTTCGACCTGACCGAAGTGTCGGAAGGACGCGCGGTGTTCCGCGGCATGCCGAACGAGCGCTATCTCAATCCGCTCGGTGGGGTGCATGGCGGCTGGGCCGCGACGCTGCTGGATTCGGCTCTTGCCTGCGCGGTGCAAACGCTGCTCGACAAGGGCGAGGCCTATACGACGGCGGAATTCAAGGTGAACCTGACACGGCCGATCACGCCGAAGACCGGCGAGGTGGTGTGCGAGGGCAGGGTGGTGCACAAGGGCCGCACATTGGCGGTTTCGGAAGCAACGCTGAAGGATGCCAACGGCAAGCTGCTGGCTTTCGGCACCGAAACGTGCTCGATCTTTCCGGCCGCCAATCTGGCGGCGCGCTGACTCGGCTGGCCGTCTGGCCGCCGTATTTGTCAGTAACTATTGGCTTGGTTTGGGGGAACCGCCATGTTCGAAAGCCTGATCGGCCTAGTCGCGATCATCGCGCTGTTCGTCATTATCTCGCGCCAGCAGAGCCGCATCGGCCTGATCGAGCGCGAACTTGGTGCGCTGCGCAGCCTCGTGCTTTCGGGCGCGCATGTGGCCCCGCCGCAGGCCAAGCCGGCAGAACAGGCCGCAAACGACAGCATGCCAACAGACGCGGCAGTTGCGGCCGTGACCGAAATTGTCCCGTCATCGGCGGGCGAGGCTGAGGAAAAGCCGTCCACAGAGGTTGAAGCCGGGGAGATTGTATCCGGACCGTGGGCTGCGGGCGAAGCGGCGCCGGCTGGATCTGCACCTGCGCAACCGGCCGCCGCGACGGCGAAAGCGACGCAAAAGCCTGACATTGAAACGGCGCTCGGCACCCGATGGGCGGTCTGGGTCGGCGGCATCGCGCTGGCGCTGGGCGGCCTGTTCCTGATCCGCTACACCATCGAGGCCGGCATTTTCGGTCCCGGCGTGCGGCTGAGCATGGCAGCAATGCTCGGGCTGGTGCTGGTCGCCGTCGGCGAGTTCATCCGCCGCACCGGCTTCAGGGTGCCGGTGCAGGGCGTCGCCGGCGCCTATATTCCGGCGATCCTGACGGCGGCCGGTGCTTTCATCCTGTTCGGCACGGTTTATGCCGCGCATGGCGTTTACGGCTTCATCGGGCCGGCGCTCGCCTTCACGCTGCTCGGCGCCATCGGTGTGGCGACCATCGCGGCCGCCCTCGTCCACGGCCAGGCGCTGGCCGGCATCGGCCTGCTCGGCGCGGTGGTGACGCCGATGCTGGTCGCCTCGCAGGCACCGAATCCTTGGGCGCTGTTCGGCTATTTGGCGATCGTGCTCGCCGCCACCGGCGTCATCGCCCGCCTGCGCGACTGGAAATTGCTGATGGCGGCAGCGTTTGTGGGCACCGGCCTCTGGACCATTCTTTACATGACTGATGCGCCGGGCACCGACCTGCCTGTCATCCTCTTCATCAATGCGGTGACCCTGGCCGTGCTTGCCTTCGTCTGGCTCGGCCGTCGCGGTGGCGAAGCAGAGCCCGCCAGGGGCTTCGACTGGCCGTCGATCGCACCTGGCTTCTTCGTCGGCCTTTCGGCGATGGCGCTGTTCGTCGACCCGGCATACGCTGCCGGCGATGCTCTGCCGGGAGCAGCCCTTATCGCAGCCCTGGTCGCGGTAGCGCTCTACCGGCCGCTGGCGCTGGCGCTTCTGCACGCCGCAGGGCTGGCGACGGTGCTGGTCTATCTCGGCATTATTCCGCCAACCTCCGTCGCTGCAGAGTTTTCAGGTGGCGTTCTCGACGTCGAAGGTCTGCCGGCGGGAGTTGCCGATACGCTGATGCTCAGGATCGGTATCTTTCTTGGACTTATGTTCATCGGCGCCGGATTCTGGGCTGCGCGCAAATTTGCCGCGTCGGCACAAATCCGCGCCGCCTCATGGGCGGCATGGGGCGCTGTCGCGCCGCTGGTCATTCTGTTGGCGCTCTGGTTCACCTTCGGCAATCTCGACCGTGATCTTGTCTACGCGGCGGTTGCAGCCCTTCTGGTCGTGGTCTTCGCCGCCGGCGGCGAGTGGATCGCGCGCGGTGAAGAGCCGCCGCTACAGGGCGGTGCTGCCGTCTCCTTCGCGCTTGGCGGGACAGCAGTCGCCGCCTTGCTGATGATCTACATGGCTTTCGGGTCCGGCTGGACCACCATCCTCCTGGGTGCCGCGGCCATCGTGCCGGCGCTGGTCACCCGCTGGCGCGCCTATCCGGTGCTCGGCTGGATTTCGGTCGGTACGGTCATCGCGGTGCTCGGCCGCGTCGCCTTCGATCCGACAATCGTCGGCGCCGAATTCCTGTCGACGACGCCGGTATTCAACTGGCTGCTGCCGGGCTACGGCGTGCCGGCGCTTGCCTTCGGCTTTGCCGCCTGGCAGCTTGCCCGCACCACAAATGGCCGGCCACGCCTCGCCATGGAAGCTGGCGCAGCACTCTTTGCGCTGCTCACGGTTGCGATATTGGTGCGCCACGCCATGCATGGCGGCGTCATCGACACGGGTGCCATCACGCTCGCCGAGCAGGCAATCTATACGCTGATCGCCATCGGCGCCGGCGCCATCCTGGTCGCCATCGACATGCGCTCGCCAAGCTCGGTGCTGCGCTATGGTTCGCTTGCCGCGGGCGTGGTCTCGGTCGCCTTCATCGTCATCCAGCATTTTGTGGCGCTGAACCCGCTGTTTACTGACGAATCGACCGGGCGAATCCTGGTGTTCAACCTGCTGTTCCTCGCCTATCTCTTGCCGGCCGTCGCTGCCGGGGGGCTCGCGCTCTATACCAGAGACAAGCGGCCGAAATGGTACGCCGCGATGCTGGCGCTGGCGGCGGCACTGCTTGCCTTCGCCTATGCGACGCTGTCGGTGAGGCGGCTGTTCAAGGGCGAGTTCATTGGCCTCTGGAGCGGCCTCGGCCAGCTCGAGACCTACACCTATTCCGCGCTGTGGCTGATCATCGGCGTGGCGCTGCTCACCGCCGGCGTCTGGCTGAAGTCGCAGGCGCTGCGCATTGCGTCGGCAGCGCTGATCTCGGTCGCCGTGTTGAAGGTCTTCCTCTTCGACATGTCGGAACTGGAAGGCGTGCTGAGGGCGCTGTCCTTCATCGGCCTCGGCGCGGTGCTGATCGGCATCGGCCTGTTCTATCAGCGTCTGCTGACAAGAACGGTCAAATCCGATGCCGGATAGTATTCAGGCCAGATCGGTCTGCAAGAAATCATTGCCCTTGTAGAGCAGGGGTACCCGGTAGGCCTTGGCGCATGCATAGCTGAAGCAGTCGCCGAAATTCAGCTTGGCGGGATGGCCGACGTATCGACCGTAGTCGCGCGCGGCTTTTACTGCGAGTTCGCGAATGGCAGCATCCAGTGGAACTTCCACGGCCATGAGTTCGGCCAAGAAGCCGATGACGATCGTTTGGCATTGATCGATCAGAGCAGGCGGTGTCGGAGCTTGATCGCCGCTTTCAGCCACAGATTTCCTGCGGGCGATTCCGAGGATAGCTTCAAAAGCGGAACTCGGCGAGAAATAGAGCGTCTCGGCAGCTTCAATCCTTCTCAGCAGACGAGCCGCATCTGCCTCTCTCAAAATCAGCGCAATAATGGCGGACGCATCAAGAAACATCGGGTTCCCCCCAGGCCTCGTCCATGAATTTCTTCATATCGAAGGTGGGGTCATCGGGACCAAGTGCGCTCGCGGCATCCTGATACTTTTTGATACGCTCGCTCAGCGGAAGGACAGAGTTCGCTCGTTCAAGCTCGCGCTTGAGAGCGATTCGCACTGCTTCAGTCTTCGTGGGCGCCTTGATGGCGGACTGCAACTGACGAGCCAGCGCGTCGACCTCGTTATCGCGGATGTACAGAGACATATCGATTTCTCCAAACGTATATTCCAAGTCGAATATACAAAATATATGACTTCGAATATACGCCTTCAGGGCGCGCTTTCAACCTCACACCTCTCATTCATGGCGTGCGGCGCCTTGACAGGTGGCCCTCCAGCGCCGGCCGGGAATAAATCGCCCGCCGGCCGCGTTATCTTGTTGCTTGGGTGGCCGGGGCGGCGGACCGCTTCGCGCTGGCCGCTTGCGCCGCGCCGTGAAGGCGCGTTCAATCGGATGAACAAGGGCGACCTCAGAACCAGCGGTCATGGACGAAAAGAAGGCAGCAATCCTGGGCGAAATACCACGCCTGCGCCGTTATGCGCGCTCGCTGCTGCGCGACCGCGATTCCGCCGACGATCTCGTTCAGGACTGTCTCGAACGGGCGCTTGTGCGGCTCGACAATTGGCAGACTGGAGAAAGCCCCAGGAGGTGGCTGTTTACGATCATGCATCATTTGTTCATCGACCAAATGCGCAAGGTGAACCGGCGCGGCGAAGCCGCGATGCTGCCGCTGGAAGCGAGCGAGGCGCAGGCAGCACCAGCCGAGCAGGTGGAGAGCATCGCCTCGCGCGAAATTATCGACGCGTTGCAGGCGATAAGCCCCGATCGGCGCGCAGCACTGGTCATGGTCGCCATCGAAGGCTTTTCCTATGCCGAAGCCGCCAACATCCTCGGCGTGCCGGCCGGCACGCTGATGTCGCGCATCGCGCGCGGGCGTGATGAGTTGCGCGGGCTGCTGGATGACGCCGCGCGTCGCCGGGCGATAAGGATCGTCGAGAAATGACCCGGCGCGATTTTTCCGAACGCGACATCCACATGGCCCTCGATGGCGAGTTGCCGATTGACGAGCGCGTGGCTTATGACGCCTGGCTCGACGCCAATCCTGAAATGAAGGCGAGGAGCGCCCGCTATGTCGCCGACCGCGCAGCGCTTCGTGCCGCCTTTGCCGGCGTGCTCGACGAGCCGGTGCCGGCGCGGTTGCAGAAGATGGTGTTCGGCGAGGCGCCGGTCAAGACGGTGCCATTGGGCTCGCGCTGGTGGCTCCCTGCTGCCGCAGCGGCGATGCTGGCCATTGGCGGTGTTGGCGGTTATTTCGCCGGCATCGACCATCTCGGCCTGGAAGACCCCGCCGAGGACCAACTCGCCGAGCAGGCGATCGCAGCCCATGTCATCTATGCCGCCGAGCAGCGACATGCGGTGGAAGTGCCCGCCAGCGACAAGGATCATCTGCAGACCTGGCTGTCCAATCGGGTCGGCCTGAAGCTGGTCGCACCGGATCTGGCGGCGCAAGGATTCCAGCTCGTCGGCGGCCGGCTGCTGCCCGCTGGCGAGAGCAAGGCCGCGATGCTGCTTTATGAGGACGACAAAGGCGAGCGCATCTCGCTGTTCGTCACGGCCGAATCGGCCGAGAAGGCCAAGGGCACCTATGGGTCGGAAGAGAACGGCCCCGAGGCCGTCTACTGGCTGGATAAGGGCTATGGCTGCGCCGTCGTCGGCTCGCTGCCGCGCGCGCAGCTGACTGCGGTGGCGAAGAGCGCCTACAGCCAGCTTCTTGCCGGGCTGGCCAGCTGAGCTGCGCCTGTTTTTCAAAGGTTGCGTCTACAGCGCCGCGCGTCCTTTGGACGCGCAAAGGACGCTGTAGCACTTTAATTTTTGCGCATGATCCTTTCCGAAAATCGATTTCGATTTTCGGGCCGTGCACCCGGCGAAACTGTCACAATTGAGCCCGAATCGAGGTGCGATAGCGCTTGACGGATGCTGGCGCTTCGGCTGTGTTGTCGACACTTCTGACCAGGGCCTTTTCCACAACGCAATCGAGGTTTTCCGAGCCCGCATGCCTGCCGAGATTCGCACGGCCCGCGCGTCCGACGTCGATGACCTCGCCGTCATCGAGAAGGCTGTTTTCTCGAGCGATCGCATTTCCCGCCGCTCCTTTCGCCAGTTGATCGAACGCGAAAGTGCCGAGCTGCTGGTTGCCGAAAGCGACGGCCGCGTCGCCGGCTATGCGGTCGTGCTGTTTCGCAAAGGCAGCGGCGTCGCGCGGCTCTATTCCATCGCCATCGGTCCCTTTTTCGGCGGGCTCGGCATTGGCCGCATGCTGCTGGCATCGGCGGAGGAGACCGCCTTCGAACACAACCGCATGATGCTGCGCCTCGAGGTGCGCGAGGACAACAGCCGAGCCATTCGCATCTACGAGCAGAGCGGCTACCGCAAGATCGGCCGCGAACCGGGCTATTACGAGGACGGCGCCTCGGCGCTGCGCTACGAAAAGACCTTGCGGGGCGACATTCCGGTCGCCACCAGGGTGCCGTTCTACCAGCAGACCTGCGAATTCACCTGCGGCCCGTGCTGCCTGATGATGGCAATGGCCAATTTCGAGCCCGGCTTCGTGCCCGACCCGGTCATGGAAATCCGTTTGTGGCGCGAGGCGACCACCGTTTTCATGATGTCGGGGCCTGGCGGCTGCGAGCCGTTCGGCCTCGCCGTTGCCGGCCATGAAAGCGGGCTCTCTGCCGAGATATATGTCTCCTTCCATGGCGCGCTGTTCCTGCAGTCGGTGCGCAGCCAAGACAAGCGCCGGGTGATGGAACTGGCGCAGGTCGACTTTCGCCGGCGCGCGGAACATTACGGCATCCCGGTGAATTACCGTCCATTCGCCATCGACGATATCCGCACCGCGATCGCCGAGGGGAAACTGGTGTTGGTCCTGATCAGCGGCTTCCTGATGTTCGGCAAGAAGGTTCCGCACTGGGTGCTGGCCATCGGCGACGACGGCGACCATATCCTGATCCACGATCCCTGGGTCGAAGACGAGAGACAGGAGACCATTCTTGATGCCGCCAACATTCCCGTGCCTTACGGCATCTTCATGAACATGGCGCAGTTCGGCCGCGACGGATTGCGTGCCGCCATTACCCTCGGAAAGCGCGACAGACAATGACCTGGGTCATCCTTACCGGCCGGCAGAACGATCTCGATCAGGTGGCGACACCGCACAAGATCATCACCAATCGCGACTACCTTGCCCATCCTGCGCTGTTTCGCGGACAGCGGCCGAAGGTCATCAACCTGTCGAACAATTACGGCTACCAAAGCCGCGGCTACTATGCCTCGCTGCTGGCCGGTTCGCGCGGCCACAAGGTCATCCCGACGGTCGAGACGATGATCGACCTGTCCGAGCGCAAGCTCTACGATCACGCGCTGCCGGAGCTGGAACTCGCGCTCAACAAATGCCGCAAGGATCTGGGCGGCGCCTTTCCGCAAAAAGTCTGCATCTTCTTCGGCATCGGCCCGTCGAGGATATGGGATCGCTTCGCCAAGCTTTTGTTCGACTGGTTTCGAGCGCCGGCGCTGGAAGTCCGCATCACCGACGGCGCCGAATGGGCGTCGGTCCGCAAGATCGGCTTCCATCCGCTGGCCAGGATGACCGAGGAGGAAGAAAAGCGCTTCCTTCAGTGCCTCGAGACCTATACCAACCGCGAATGGCGTGACACCAAGGGCCGCACGCCGGCGCGCTATACCTTCGCCACATTGGTCGATCCGCATGAGGAGTTGCCGCCGTCGGAGATTTCGTCGCTGCGCTACTGGGCCAAGATCGCCGAAAAGATGGGCGTCGAAATCGAGCCGATCACCAAAAAGGATCTGGCCAAGCTCGCCAATTACGACGCGCTGTTCATCCGCGAGACCACTTCGATCTCCAACCACACTTACCGCTTCGCGCGCCGCGCCCAGCAGGAAGGCATGCCGGTCATCGATGATCCGCTGTCGATGATCCGCTGTACCAACAAGGTCTATCTCAACGAGCTGATGACCTACAACAAGGTGCCGGTGCCGCCGACGGTGATGATCGCCGGCACCTCGGACCTCGAAGTTGCGGCGCAGGCGCTGGGCTTTCCGCTGGTGCTGAAGATCCCGGACTCGTCGTTTTCGCGCGGCGTCAAGAAATGCGCCACCTTCGAGGAGCTGAAGACGCTTGCCACCGAATGGCTGGAGGATTCCGATCTCTTGATCGCGCAGAAATTCATTCCGACCGAATATGACTGGCGAGTCGGCGTGCTCGGCGGTCAGCCTCTGTTTGCCGTGCACTATCTGATGGCCAAGAAGCACTGGCAGATCGTCAACCACAAGGCCAACGGCAAGCCCGACCAGGGCGGCATCAAGACCTTTACCTTGAAGGAGGCGCCGGCCCATGTCGTCGAGACGGCGGTGAAGGCAGCGCGCTGCATCGGCGACGGCCTCTACGGCGTCGACCTCAAGGAGACCAGGGACGGTGTCTTCGTCATCGAGGTCAACGACAATCCCAATCTCGACCATGGCTGGGAGGATTCCGGCGAAAAAGACGAGGTCTGGGTGCGGCTGACGCAGTGGTTCCTGGAGCGGCTCGACCGACAGGGACGGTAACCGTTCCACTTGGGGAGACGGAGAGATGCTGTTCATAGTGATCGAGGATTTTCGCGGCCGCGATAGGAAGGAGATTTACCGTCGCTTCCGCGACCGTGGTCGCCTGATGCCGGATGGGCTTCGTCATCACAGCTGGATCTCGGCGGACATGGGCCGCTGCTTCATCCTGATGGAGGCGGATGACGTCACGCTGCTGCAGCGTTGGGTCATCGAATGGTCGGATCTGGTGGATTTCGAGATTGTTCCCGTGGCAACGAACAAGGACATGGTGGACGGATTGAGCGGGCACCTCTGAGCAGGCGCAAAAGCTGCGGGTTCGCCATAATCGAATGCCGCCTCCTGCCATCAGGAGTTAGCGTTTTGTTTCGCGACTAGAGCCGGCGATAGCACCGAGCGCAGGCATTCCTCGATCAGCCACTGCCTGAACGCCGCCACCGCGTCGCGCCTCAAGCTTCGTTGCGGGATCGTCAGGCAATAGGGCTGGCGCAGTTCCAGCGCCTGTGCGACGGGCCTGATCAGCCTACCGTCTTCCACCGCCTCGGCGCAGAAGACGCCCTGCGCGAGCGCGACGCCGAGGCCCGAAATGGCGAAATCGAGGGCCGCCCGTGACGAATTCGCCGACAGACCGCGCTGGGTCGCGCGGCCGGGCTCGATGCCGGCCGTCTCGAACCAGTTGCGCCAGGATGGAAAGGACGCGCTTGTCGGCCCCCAATCCGTATGGATCAACGGCAAGCGGGCGAGGGCGGCGCCTTCAAAACCGCCGATCCCGCTTGCCATGCCCGGTGCGCAAACGGGATAGACGGCATCGCTCACGATGTCTTCCGTTGCCTGGTCGCGATAGTGGGAGCGCCCATAGGAAAGACGTATGTCGATCAGGTCACGGTCGAACGACACCGGATCGTCTTCGCCTCTCAGCGATATGTCGACCGCGCCGTGGCTGGCGACAAAGCTCTTCAGGCGCGTCGAGAGCCAGCCCATCGCCATGGATTGCGGTACCGAGACGACAAGCCGTGATCGAAACTCCGCGCCGCTGAGCTGGCGCGACACGCTGCCGATCTCCTCGAAGGCCGTTGTCAGTCGAGGCAGCATTTCCCGGCCGGCATCGGTCAGCACGGCACGGCGGTTGACCCGGTGAAAGAGCTTGCGGCCCATCTGGTCCTCGATGGTCCGGATCAGCTGGCTGACCGCGGCAGCGGAAATCGAAAGTTCTTCGGCTGCGGCGGCAAAGCTGCCGCAGCGCGCTGCAGCCTCGAAAGCCTGGAGTCCCCGCAAGGATGGAAGTGCGACCATGGCAACCAATAGATAAGTCAAGCTTATCTAAATTGCAGAAATCCTCGTTTTGCGAAAGCTACTTTGGCGATTAGCCTCATCTGATCGACAGTGCGGGATTGAAACCAATGGACCATCGCGACGTGATCGCATCGCTGACGCAGCAACAGCGCGATCGGCTGACCGCCAAGTCGGATCGTCTCGGGCTGCTGCAGCTTGGCGGTCATTGGGGCGCGATCGTCGTCATCGGCTTGCTGATCATCGCCAAGGTCCCATTCTGGCCGCTTCTGATGCTGCCGCAAGGCATCCTGATCGTTTTCCTGTTCGCGCTTCTTCACGAGACGATTCATCGCACGGCTTTCGAAACACAGCGGCTGAACGATAGCGCGGCGCGGGTCTGCAGTCTGGCGATCGCGTTGCCGGCCGACTGGTTCCGCTATTTCCATTTCGCTCATCACCGCTTCACCCAGGATCCGGAGAATGACCCGGAACTGGCCTTTCCCAAGCCGGAAACGCTGCGGCAGTATATTGTCCACGTCTCCGGCATTCCGGTGTGGTGGGGCCACTTCAAGAGGCTCTACATCAACGCCACTGGCAGATGCCAGGACAGTTGCGTACCGCCAAAAGGCCGGCCCAAGGTGCGCGCCGAGGCCCGCGCCATGATTGCCTTCTATGCCGTCATGCTTGTGCTGGCCGTCTGGTTCCGGGCAACCACGCTCGTCTATGTCTGGATCGTGCCGGCGCTTCTCGGGCAGCCGTTCCTACGCCTCTATTTGCTGGCCGAGCATGGCCGCTGCCCTTTCGTGGCCAACATGCTGGAAAACACCCGGACGACGCTGACCAACTGGTTTGTCCGCAAGCTCGCCTGGAACATGCCCTTTCACGCCGAGCATCATGCCTATCCGGGTGTGCCGTTCCATCAACTGCCGGCGTTTCACGCGCTGATCGAGCGCCATCTCAAGGAGATCGAAGCCGGTTACGTGCGCTTCCAGGAAAAATATATCGAAACATTGCGCTGATGGCAGGTATCTCAGGCCGAGCCGATGACTGGCTCGGCGCTGTCGCGTTCAACCGGATTGTCTGACCACCGCGCTCGACTTCAGCAGGCGCTGGATATCCGCCGCATTCGACGGCACACCGATCAGGTAGCCTTGGGCCTCGACACAGCCTTCCCTGCGCAGGAATTCAAGTTGCGCTCCGGTTTCGACGCCTTCGGCGGTGACGGTCGTTGCAAGCTGCGCACCGAGCCCGATAACCGTGCGCACGATCGCGGCCGTGTCGCGGTTGTCGATGTCGCGGATGAAGGAGCGGTCGATCTTGATCTTGTCGACCGGGAAGCGGCGGAGATAGCCGAGCGACGAATAACCGATGCCGAAATCGTCCAGCGCGATTCGGACGCCGAGGTCGCGCAACTGCCTGAGCGTCTTGAGCACGGTATCGCTCTCGTCCATCAGCACTGTTTCGGTGATTTCTAGTTCAAGCCGATCGGCCGGCACGCCGGAAAATGCCAGCGCGGAGATCACGCTGCGGGCAAAGGTGCCACTTTTGATCTGCACAGCCGAGACATTGACCGCGATACGCAACCCATGCGGCCAGCCCGCCGCAACCGTGCAGGCTTTCCTCAGCGCCCATTCCCCGAGCGGCACGATCAGCCCGGTTTCTTCGGCGACCGGGATGAAGTCGTCTGGCGGCACCAAGCCGCGTGCCGGCGAGTGCCACCGCATCAGCGCTTCGGCGCCGACGATTTCGCTGGAGGCGATGTTCATGATGGGTTGGAAATCGAGCTCGAATTCCCGCCGCCGCAGCGCTGCCTGCAGGTCGGTTTCGAGTGCGCGTCGTGCCCGTACCATCGCATCCATGCCTGGCTCGAAGAAGCGATAGACGTTGCGTCCTTCGCTTTTCGCCCTGTAGAGGGCCATGTCGGCGTTTTTTAGCAGCGTGTCGGCATCCCTGCCGTCATTGGGGAAAAGGGCGATGCCAAGGCTGATGCCGACATGCATGTCGCGGCTTTTGTCGCGAAATGGCTTTCCGATGATATCGATAATGCGTTTTGCCAGTTTTTCCGCATCGCCGGCACCTTTTGGGCCGGCACCTTTTGTATTGAACTGGATGATGACGAACTCATCGCCGCCGAAACGAGCGACCACGTCCGTTTCGTTGCGAAGGCAATTTTGCAGCCGCTCGGCCACGCATTTCAGCAGCCAGTCGCCCGCCGGGTGCCCCCAGGTGTCGTTGACGGACTTGAAGCGGTCGAGGTCGAGCGAGAATATCGCCAGGTCCGTGGCCTCGCCCAAGGCCTGGTCGAGCCGTTCGCGGAACATCGAGCGATTGGGCAGATTGGTCAGCGTGTCGTGATGTGCAAGGTGGGTCATGCGCTCTTCGACGCGCCTGCGCTCGGTGACGTCGTCGAAAGTTGCGACCCAGCCACCTCCACTCATCGGCCGCCGCACGACCAAAAGCGTTCTGCCATCGGCAAGATGGCGATAGGTTGACCGCATTTCCCCGGCTTGAAGGCAGGCTGCGGTTTTCGAGATCTCGCTGTCGATGTCGATCTCTGCATAGATACCCAGGCGCACGAGCTGCTCAAGCGCGTCGCCGTGGCTCATGCCAAGCGGAAAATCGGCCGGCGTCACGTGGTAGAGTTCCAGGAAACGTTCGTTGCGCACGATCAGCCTGCTGTCTGCGTCATACATCAAAAGGCCTTGCGACATGTTGGCGAGTGCCGCGTCGAAGCGTCGATGCTGCTCCTTCAGCTCCTGCTCGGCGCGCCGTTGTTCGGTGATATCCTCGTAGATCGACACCCAGCCGCCTGAAGCCAGCGGCCGGTGCGAGATGTTGATGATGCGGCCATCCGACAGCGTTTCCTCGTAGGTCGAGGGTTTCGCCCGGTCGATATAGGGCTTGCGGATGGCGTAGAGTTCTTCGGCGCTGTGCGAGGCGACACCGATGTCGACGCTGTGCTGGAGGATGTCGAAAAACCGGATGCCGGGCTGCACGATCTCGGCGTCGAGGCAAAAGATGCTGGTATAATTGCCGTTGCAGATGATCATACGCTCGTCGGCATCGAACATGGCCAAGCCATGCGACATGTTCTCGACGGCGGCCGAAAAACGATCATCCTGTTTGCGCAGTTCGTCCTCTATCCGTCGCGGCAGGCCTATGCCTTCGGCCCTCCGTCCGCGGACGGGCGAACCAGCCTTGGCATGAGTGACGGACATGAGGCGTGCCTGCAGACCGTGATCGAACACGGCACTGTTGTCCTTTTCGGTTAATTTACCGTTTTTCAGTCGGCTGGCTGCAGCGTTTGACGCCGCGATTTCTCGATTGCCGCATACCGTTTGAGGAACGCGTTTTGCGCCCAGGTCACCGAACGCGGGGTGAAATCGAAGCGTTCGGCATTGAAGCCGCGCGGCCGGCCGAAGAATTCGGTCGCCTCGGCGGTCGAAAAGCCGGCAAGCAGCGTCGCCTCGAAATAGGCGGCGATCTGGTCGGCGCGCTTGATTTCCTTGCGCAGGCCCGCACTAGGTTCGACCGGCAGCGAAAAGCGCAGATGGATGGCGCGCTGCAGCCTCAGCTCGCACTCCTTGTAGCTGCCGCCCATCACCGATTTGAACGGTGAGATCATGTCACCGATGACATATTCCGGCGCGTCGTGCAGCAAAGCCGCCAGCCGCGCGTCGGCCGGGGCGTCCGGCGCCAGCTCGCCGAAAAGCGCCTCGACCAGCAGCGAATGCTGGGCGACGGAAAAGGCGTGATCGCCGCTGGTCTGGCCGTTCCAGCGGGCGACGCGGGCAAGCCCGTGGGCGATGTCCGAAATCTCGATATCAAACGGCGAAGGGTCAAGCAGATCCAGCCTCCGGCCCGACAGCATGCGCTGCCAGGCGCGCGGCGGCGCGCCGGCACGGTCGGCCGCCATCAGGCCTCCTCCGCGCCGACGGATTCCTGCGGGCCAACGGTTTCCAGCGGAAAAGTGAACTTCGCCCAGGCAGGGATGGTGAGCGACACAGTGACGTCATCCGCCATGATCGGCTGGCCGACGTCGAGCGCTGCCTTGACTCGGTCGATACGGGCTATGGCGAGGCCTGCCGTGCCGGCGGCAGTACCAAGCGTGCCGACCGGTCGCCCGGCAACTGTCAGTTCGGCACCAGGAGCCGGCAGGGGCCGCTCGGCCGAAACGATCAGTACCCGCCGTCTGGCGGTGCCGCGATGCTGCATGCGCGAGACCACCTCCTGGCCGACATAGCAGCCCTTCCTGAAGCCGACACCGCCGGTCTCGTCGAGCAGCACATCATGCGGGAAGGCGTCGCCGAGCTGATAGTCGCTGCCGCTTTCGGCAATCCCATGGGCGATGCGCAGAGCTTGCCATGCGGCCGGATCGCCGCCGGCGGCCGTGCCGCCATAAAAGCGCGTTACGGACGCGTCGCGGAACCGTGCATCTGCAACCGGCGTTGAATCAAACTGCGAAGCGGTTGAGTCATCCCCCCACGCAACAGCGACAAGTCCCTGATCTGCCTTGGCGATCTCGACCTTGGCGCGCAATTTGTAGAGCATCAGCCGCCGGATGAAATCATCTGATACATCGGCTCGGCATTCGAGGCGGAAGGAATTCTCGCCAGCGCGGGAGATCAGGAAGTCGAACAGGATCTTGCCTTGCGGCGTCAGCAAGGCGCCAGGCTTTGCTTCGCCGGCAGCCAGTGCGTCGAGGTCGGTGGTCAGGATGTTCTGCAAAAAGTTCTCGGCATCCGGGCCTGACACGGAAACGAGTGCGCGATCTCTCAGTAGGGCAAAGGGCATGGGCGGAAAAAGAACCTGATCTTGCAAAACAGTCGGCCATTACGTAAGCCGCTCACACTCCCCCCGCAAGAGACCGGATCAGCATGGCCACGACCTACGACCTCATCCTGACAGGCGGCACGGTGGTCAACCACGACGGCGAGGGCCGGCGCGACGTCGGCATCAACGGCGGGCGCATCGCCGCCATCGGCGATCTTGGCCAGACTTCAGCCGGCGAGACGGTCGACTGTCGTGGCCTGCACGTCCTGCCCGGCGTCGTCGACAGCCAGGTGCATTTCCGCGAGCCGGGGCTGGAGCATAAGGAAGATTTGGAGACCGGCTCGCGGGCAGCTGTGCTGGGCGGCGTCACCACCGTCTTCGAGATGCCCAACACCAACCCGCTGACCACCAGCGAGGCAGCCCTTGCCGACAAGGTGCGGCGCGCCTCCGGCCGCATGCATTGCGACTTTGCCTTCTGGGTCGGCGGCACCCGCGACAATGCCGGGGATGCCGGCGAACTGGAGCGGCTACCCGGTGCTGCCGGCATAAAAGTATTCATGGGCTCGTCCACCGGTGACCTTTTGGTCGAGGACGATGAGGGCGTCGCCTCGATCCTGAGGAATACCCGCCGCCGTGCGGCCTTCCATTCCGAGGACGAATTCCGGCTGCGCGAGCGGCTCGGCGAACGCATCGAGGGCGACCCGGCCTCGCATCCGGTTTGGCGCGACGAGATCGCCGCCTTCCGCTGCACCGAGCGCCTTGTGCGCATTGCTCGCAAAGCCCGCGCGCGTATCCATGTGCTGCACATCTCGACCGCCGAGGAGATCGCCCTCCTCGAACGGCACAAGGACGTCGCGACCTGCGAGGCGACACCGCATCATCTGACGCTGAGCGCTGACGACTATGCACGCCTCGGCACGCTGATCCAAATGAACCCGCCTGTGCGTGCAGCACGCCACCGCGACGGCATCTGGCACGGCATTGCGCAAGGCATCGTCGATGTGCTGGGTTCCGACCACGCCCCGCACACGCTGGCCGAAAAGGCAAAGCCCTATCCGGCCTCGCCGTCGGGCATGACCGGCGTGCAGACGCTGGTGCCGATCATGCTCGACCACGTCAATGCCGGCCGGCTGACGTTGCAACGTTTCGTCGACCTGTCCAGCCACGGCCCGCAGCGTATCTTCGGCATGGCCAGCAAAGGCCGCATCGCCGCCGGCTACGACGCGGATTTCACGATCGTCGATTTGAAACGTCGCGAGACCATCACCAATGCGCAGGCAGGCTCGAAGGCTGGCTGGACGCCCTATGACGGCAGAGAAGTGACCGGGTGGCCGGTCGGAACAGTCGTGCGCGGCCGCCGCGTGATGTGGGAAGGCGAGATCGTCACGCCCGGGCAGGGCCGGGCGGTGGAGTTTTCCGAGGCGCTGGCGGTCTAGAGCGTCGGACTTTCAAGCCGCTCAATCCCCGGCGACGAAGAACGTCCACTGTCCGTCCGGCGTGATGCCGACGCGGTAGAAGATGTAGGCGCCGAACTGCTTCATGCTGTCATAGTCGCCGGCGGTGACGATCTTGAACAGCTCGACCCGCTGCCTGGCGTCGAGCTTGTCCAGCGGCAGCGCGAAGAAATATGGCCAGACATAGAGCTCCTGCGGCGTGCCGACATCGACATGGACATAGCCGGCACTGAGTACCTCTTCCAGGATGGCGAGGATTTCCTGGCCTTCCGTGTCGCCCGAAAGACCTTTCAGGAAGGTGATCGGGTCGCCTTCGATCTCGCTCAGCGACAATTGGGTCATCGTATCGCCCTGGCCGATCAGCGGCCGGAGCTTTTCGATGTCGCCGCTCTTGCAGGCCCCGATAATCAGATCGTGCATGCGCCTGACCGGCTCCGGCAGCTTGCTGAGATCGTAGACGACCTCGGGCAAGGGTTCATCCGGGTCGACTTGCGGATTGGCTATGCCACCATCGTCTGTTGGCCTCTCCGGTTCGATCTGTTCCCGCTCGTCGGGGGGCGTTGGCTGGCTAGCCGCAGGCGGCGTCGTGGCGAGCGGGTCGGGCATCGGCACCGCAGTTCCCGGCGGCGGCATGTCGTCGTCGGCGGGCGGCGCGACCGGCGAAGGAAGGTCCTCGCGCTTGATTTCACTCAGCGCATATCCGGGGCTGCTTGCGAGGCAAAGCGCGAGCGGAACCGCGGCGCAAAAAGCGGCGAGCCGGATGCTGAGGGCCAAGCCACGCGGCTGGCCTGACGTCGAAAAGTTCACCGCCTGCCTCTCCATGATTCCGTCCAGATGCCCAGGCCCTTACAGATGCCCAGGCCCTTACAGGTGCCCAGGCCCGCCCAGGTGCCCGGGGCATGACCGCCCAAGCGGCACGTGGTCAAAGAGCCTGATGCCGGTTCAGTGCCGCAGCCGTCCTGGTTCGAAGGCCCCGGCTATCACCTTTTCACGCATGCGGTCGAGCAGGGCAAGGGCCGAGGTCTCGCCATTGGCGCGCAGCATTTCGCCGAACGCGGTTTCAAGGGCCGCCTCGGCGATGATTTCCGGCTCGATTCCGGCCGAAAGCCCTTCCGCCCAGGCCTCGCTGTGGCTTTCCACGGCAGTCAGGCGCTTTTCTTCCCTGACCAGCGCGTCGATGTCGTTGACGCCATGTTCCATTGCGATGTCCACCCTTTTCAAGCGGCGATCCGGCAGATGCGGATCAGGCTTGGGCTGTCCCTTTTACACGCAGGTTAAGTAAGTACTTGTAAATACGACATTTCTAGGGTCGTTTCGACAAGGGCTCGTCACGTTTTGCAAACCTGCGTTCGATCCGATTCAAACTTAGCCGATTAGGCCGGCGAGCGGGATGAAAACCTTCAGTTTGAGTTAATTCCACATCCGCGCGGTAACGTTTCGTTAATGCCGTTGCAGAAGTGCAACACAAGGATTGCACTAAGACGCCACCGGACACAAGCAGGGGGTGCCAAGGTCAGTTGCCGTAGCGCGAGGCGATGTCGCGCGACAGCGTCTCGCCTTCCTTCATGTAGCGGCTGATGGCTTCGGTCGCCGAGGCGGTACACTGCGTGTAGGTGCCGCCGAAGGAGCGGTAGCCGCGATTGAAGCTGGCGATGAAGCGGGCGCGCCGCTCCGGGTCCGGATTTTCCGAAGCGATCAGCTTCTCCATCTCGACCCGCCAGCGGTCGCCCTTCTCGCCGCACAGATTACGCAGGAAATGCAGCGACCCAAGCACTTCCGCCAGCCGCATCAGCCCCGGCTCGAACGGCGACTCGGCGGCCAGCGCCGGCCGCGCGCCGATTGCCGTACTGGCGGCGAGGCAAGCTGCAAGGAAAAGCGATGCGCGGATCATAAGTCTATGTGGCCAAACAATTTGTCGGCTGCAAGGCGATTTTGGAGGTTACGCCCCTGCATTCCTGAGCAATTCTTCGGCAACGGCAAACACCGAAGCGGCAAGCGGCAGCGCCGTCATTTCGCCGAGCGTATAGAAGGCGGCGGTCTCGGCGTCGTCGCTGGCTACGGGCTCGCCGCCGACATAGGTGGCGCCGAACACCGTCAGCAGATAGTCGACCGGGTGTCCGTCGCTGCCGCCGTCGATGTGGATTTCCCGAAGTGGGCGGTAGTTGTGAGCCTGCAACCCGGTTTCTTCCAGCAATTCGCGCTGCGCGGCTTGTTGCAGCGTCTCGCCGGCCTCGACCTTGCCGCCTGGAAACGCGTAGAATCCTTGCGAAGGCTGCCGCGCCCGCTTGACCAGCAGCACCGTGTTGCCGCGGACAATGGCGACCGAGACAGCCGGGAGTATCTCGCGCATCTCGTCCATGGATCTCCGATCGTCATTTGCTGCAGCCCGTTGTGGACCGGTCGGCTTGAAGAAGCATTAGCGATTGCGCAACGCCGGTTCCATTGCCACCTTCGCATCCGACCAATTCAACGAGTTTTTAGCTTATGTGCGGACGCTTCGCCTTGACCGCCACGCCGGACCAGACTGCCGCCTTTCTCGGTCTGACGGAGCTGGAGGATTTTCCGGCCCGCTACAACATCGCGCCGACGCAGCCGGTCCTGATGGCGATTGCAGGCTTGCCGCAGGCGTCAGGCTCGAATCTGCCTGACCGGCAGCCGATGCTGGTGCGCTGGGGACTGATTCCAGCCTGGGTGAAGGACACGCGTGAGTTTCCGCTGCTGTTCAACGCCCGCTCGGAGGGAGCAACGGAAAAGGTCTCGTTTCGCACCGCCATGCGCCATCGCCGCGCTTTGGTCCCGGCTTCCGGCTTCTACGAATGGCGTCAATCGGGCGGCAAGAGGGGGCAGCCCTATTGGGTGCGGCCTAAGCATGGCGGGCTTGTCGCCTTCGCCGGGCTGATCGAGACCTATGCCGAGCCGGGCGGTTCGGAGATGGACACCGGCGCCATCCTGACCGTTAACGCCAATGCCGACATCGCCCATATCCATGACCGGATGCCGGTGGTGATGGATCCGCAGGATTTCGCCCGCTGGCTGGATTGCCGCACGCTGGAGCCGCGCGACGTGGCCGACCTGCTCAGACCGGCACTGCTCGATTTCTTCGAGGCTGTTCCGGTTTCCGACCTCGTCAACAAGGTCGCCAACACCGGGCCGGAGATTCAGGGGGGCGTCGTGGGGCCGGAGCCCGGGAAGGCCAGGCGCCAGAAGCCCGGCGCGGACGACAATCAGATGACCTTGTTTTAGCAGTAGCTGCTATTTCCTGGGGCGCTTCAGCGCCTTCATTGCCGGCACCCCATTTACTGGCGACCGGCCGGCCGCACGTCACATCAGGCAGCGCGCGGCGATATGATCTTCTGCACCGGCTTCTTCTTCTTCGCTGTGTGGAGAAGGGCGGCGACGATCGCGGCCGGGCCGATCGCCCGGTATTGGCTGGCGAGCGCCGGTTGCTTGGCACTGCTGGAGTCCTGCTTGGTTCGGGGCATTTTTCTCTTCCCTGGTAACGTCTTCGTGTCCGCGTTTGCTGGTCGAATCCGACCAAATCGTGACATCTGGTGATCTAGCCGGCGAATGTTTCATGACTGTGCCGAGATGTTTAATAAAATGTTTCACTGCGTCATTACCTGTGATCCAGCGACTCTTTTGCCGAAAGTTGCGACTTGACGGCAACACTGGGTGAGGCGATAAAGCCGCTCATGAGAACGTCTTTCGCCATTTGTGGCATTTGCATTATTGGCTAGCTTCGCGCTGGTCCGGACGTTTTCGCCTATCTTCCTTCTAGAGTGGACAAACGCCCCGGCCAGCAGGCTGGTGCCTGATTTGCGTCTCGGCGCAAGTGGGCCCAGCCAAAAAGTAACGCACCGGGAAGGCACGAATGTCTGACGCATCGCAGGGCCTGCGCCTCTACAACACGCTGACGCGGACCAAGGAGGATTTCTTCCCGATCGATCCGCGCAATGTGCGCATGTATGTCTGCGGCCCGACGGTCTACGACTTTGCCCATATCGGCAACGCGCGGCCGGTGATCGTCTTCGACGTGCTGTTCCGTCTGCTGCGCCATCTCTACGAGCAAGCGCACGTCACCTATGTACGCAACATCACGGATGTCGACGACAAGATCAATGACCGCGCACTGCGCGATTTCGGCGGCGAGATTGCCTCGGGAAAGCTGTCGCTGAACGAGGCGATCCGGCGGGTCACCGAAAAAACCGCCGACCAGTTCCACAAGGATGTGGCAACGCTCGGCTGCCTGGAACCGACGGTCGAGCCGCGCGCCACCGAATTCGTCGAGCCGCGCGCCGATGGCAAAGTCGACATGATCTCCTTGATTCAACGGTTGATCGAACGCGGCCATGCCTATGTTGCGGCAGGCGAAGTTCTGTTCGACACGGCCTCGATGCCGGACTACGGCCAATTGTCGAAGCGCAATCTCGACGAACAGCAGGCCGGCGCTCGCGTCGCCGTCGATCCACACAAGAAGAACCCTGGCGATTTCGTGCTGTGGAAGCTGTCCTCGCCGGAAGAGCCGGGCTGGGACAGCCCGTGGGGCAGGGGCCGGCCGGGCTGGCACATCGAGTGCTCGGCGATGTCGGCCGCCTATCTCGGCGAGGTCTTCGACATCCATGGCGGCGGGCTCGACCTGATCTTCCCGCACCACGAGAACGAGATCGCCCAGTCGCGCTGCGCCCACGGCACCGATGTGATGGCAAAAGTGTGGATGCACAACGGCTTCCTGCAGGTCGAGGGGCAGAAGATGTCCAAGAGCTTGGGCAACTTCTACTCGATCAACGAGTTGCTGGAGACCGAGACCTTTGGTGGCCGCAAATGGCCGGGCGAGGTGCTGCGGCTGGCGATGCTGATGACGCATTATCGCGAGCCGATCGACTTTTCCGTGCGCAAGCTGGAAGAGGCGGAAAATACGCTGCGTAAATGGAAGCGGGCGGCGGATATCGCACCGGCGGCGGCAATGCAATTGCCGGTGGAAGTGGTGGAAGCCCTGTCGGACGATCTCGCAACCTATTCTGCGTTCCAGGTGCTGACGCAGTTGGCCGGCGAGGCTGTGGATTTCAATGCTGCCGGTGGCGGTAACGCTGCCGCAGCGGGCAACGATGCTGCCGCTTCGCTGAAGGCGGCGTTGCTGTTCCTTGGCTTCGACGTTACGCCGGCCAAAGTCGATGAAGACGCCATCGCCAGGGCGATCGCCAAACGCCTGACCCTCATCTCTGCTGGAAATTGGGCCGAGGCCGACCGCATCCGCGCCGAATTGCTGGCGCAAGGTATCCAGTTGAAGGACGGCAAGGACCCCGTCACCAGCGCCCGCATCACCACCTGGGAGGTAAAAAGATGATCGATCATCTTGGCATCACCGTTTCCGATTTCGACGCGTCGAAGGCGTTCTATGATAAGGCGATGGCGCCGCTCGGTGCCTCGCTGCTCTACATGGTGCCGCAGGAATATACCGGCGGTGCGAAGGTCGGCGGCTATGGCCGTGACCGGCCGGTGTTCTGGCTGCATCAAGGCAAGGACAAGCCGAAGGACCGCCAGCACGTCGCCTTCACCGCGCGCAGCCGCGCCGAGGTCGATGCCTTCCACGCCGCCGCCATCGCTGCCGGCGGCAAGGACAATGGCGGGCCGGGCCTGCGTCCGCACTATCATGCGAACTACTATGGCGCCTTTGTCTTCGACCCCGACGGCAACAATGTCGAAGCCGTCTGCCATACCCCGGAGTGAAGCAATGAGCCTAGACAACAGACCAGTCTACACAGGCGGTTGCCAGTGCGGCGCCGTGCGCTTCCGTGTCGAAGGCGCGCTGGGTGACGCCTCCGTCTGCCATTGCCGCATGTGCCAGAAGGCAAGCGGCAATTTCTACCTGCCGCTGGTGTCCGTGCGTGGCGCAAAACTCGACTGGACGCGCGGCGAGCCCAAACGCTTCCGCTCCTCCAACGCCGCATGGCGCGGTTTTTGCGCCGATTGCGGCACGCCGCTGACCTTCGAGGCGCCCGACGGCATCGCACTCGCCATCGCCGCCTTCGACGATCCGGAGGAGATCGCGCCGACCATCCAGTGGGGCATCGAAGCAAAACTCCCCTATGTCGATCACATCCACGAATTGCCCGGCGAGGACACGATGGCCGATTTTTCGTCGTCCTCGTATCTCGCCGACCTCGTCTCTTACCAGCACCCCGACCACGACACCGAACAATGGCCGCCGGAGGAAAGATCATGACCGAAACCGTTCGAACCGGCGGCTGCCAGTGCGGCGCCGTGCGTTTCCGCATTCGTGGGGCGCTTGGACGCCCGTCCATCTGCCATTGCCGCATGTGCCAGAAACAGTTCGGTTCCTTCTTCGGCGCGCTGGTGACGGTGCCGAAGGACGGCGTCGAATGGGTGCGCGAGGAGCCGAGCTATTTCCAGTCGTCGGTCAACATCGATCGCGGCTTCTGCGCCCGCTGCGGCACGCCGTTGACCTACAGGCAGCCCGGCGGGCTTGAGATCGCCATCGGCGCTTTTGACGATCGCTCCGACCTCGCACCGCAGATCCAGGTCAACTACGCCGCCCGGCTGCCCTGGGTGGAGAAGATCTTCGACGCGCCGGTCCATGACGATCCCGACTACTACACCCGGCAGGAATCGATCATCTCCTTCCAGCATCCGGATCACGAGACGGCCAACTGGCCGCAGCAGGGCCTGAAATTATGAGCAGTGAACTGCGCACCCTCTATCCGGAGATAGAGGCATACGAGTCCGGCATGCTGGATGTCGGCGACGGCCATCAGGTCTACTGGGAGCGTTCCGGCACCAGGGGTGCCAAGCCGGCCGTATTCCTGCATGGCGGACCGGGCGGCACCATTTCCCCGAAGCACCGGCGGCTGTTCGATCCGAAGCTTTACGATGTCATCCTGTTCGACCAGCGCGGCTGCGGGAAGTCGACGCCAAACGCCTCGCTCGAGGCCAACACCACCTGGCATCTGGTCGCCGATATCGAGCGCCTGCGCGACATGTGCGGCTTCGACAAATGGCTGGTGTTCGGCGGCTCGTGGGGCTCGACACTGGCGCTGGCCTATGCCGAGACGCACCCCGAGCGGGTCAGCGAACTGGTCGTGCGCGGCATCTACACGCTGACGCGCGCGGAACTCGAATGGTATTACCAGTTCGGCGTCTCGGAAATGTTTCCCGACAAATGGGAGCGCTTCCTGGCGCCGATCCCCGAGGCCGAGTTCGGCGACATGATGGCCGCCTATCGCAAGCGGCTGGTCGGCAGCGACCGCAAGGCGCAGGTCGAGGCCGCCCGCGCCTGGAGCCTGTGGGAGGGCGAGACGATCACGCTGTTGCCCGATCCGGAAACCAGCAGCCGGTTTGGCGAAGACGACTACGCCGTCGCCTTCGCCCGAATCGAGAACCATTATTTCGTCCATGCCGGCTGGCTGGAGGAAGGGCAATTGCTGCGTGATGCCTTCAAGTTGAAGGATATCCCCGGCACCATCATTCATGGCCGCTACGACATGCCGTGCCCGGCGCGCTATGCCTGGGCGCTGCACAGGGCGTGGCCGAAGGCGGATTTCCACCTGATCGAGGGTGCCGGCCATGCCTATTCGGAGCCGGGCATCCTCGACCGGCTGATCCGGGCGACGGATCGGTTTGCGGGGAAATGAGCATGGGCCGCGAGCGCCTCTATCTCTTCGACACGACACTGCGTGATGGCCAGCAGACGCCGGGCATCGACTTTTCGGTCGAGGACAAGATTGCCATCGCCGGGCTGCTCGACGGGTTCGGCGTCGACTATGTCGAGGGCGGCTATCCTGGCGCCAATCCGACCGACACCGCTTTCTTCGCCGAGCACCGCACGGCCAGTGCCAAATTCGTCGCCTTCGGCATGACCAAGCGGGCAGGCGTGTCGATCTCGAACGATCCAGGCCTTGCCGCACTGGTCCAGTCGAAGTCGGACGCCATCTGCTTTGTCGCCAAGAGCTGGGACTACCATGTCCGCGTCGCGCTGGGCTGCACCAACGAAGAAAACCTCGAGGCGATCAAGGCCTCGGTCGAGGCGGCGGTTGCTGCCGGGAAGGAAGCACTGGTCGACTGCGAGCATTTCTTCGACGGCTTCAAGGCCCATCCCGATTATGCGCTCGCTTGCGCCAGGACCGCCTACGACGCCGGCGCGCGCTGGGTGGTGCTGTGCGACACCAATGGCGGCACGCAGCCGTCGGAAGTGCGTGCTATCGTCGAGAAGGTCATCGCCTCCGGCATTCCCGGAGACCATCTCGGCATCCATGCCCATGACGACACCGGCCAGGCGGTGGCGAATTCGCTGGCCGCCGTCGAGGCCGGCGTGCGCCAGATCCAGGGCACGCTGAACGGCATCGGCGAGCGCTGCGGCAACGCCAATCTGATCTCGATCGTGCCGACGCTGGCGCTGAAGCCGGCCTTTTCCAACCGTTTTATGACAGGCATCTCGGCCGAAGCATTGGCCGGCATATCGCGCCTTTCCCGCGCCTTCGACGAATTGTTGAACCGTGCGCCGGAAGCGCAGGCGCCCTATGTCGGTGCTTCCGCCTTCGCCACCAAGGCCGGCATCCATGCCTCGGCGCTGGCCAAGGAGCCGGCCACCTACGAGCATGTGCCGCCGGAAGCGGTCGGCAACCGCCGCCGCGTCATGGTCTCGGACCAGGGCGGCAAGGCCAATTTCCTCGCCGAGTTGAAACGGCGCGGCATCGAAATGCCGAAGGACGACCACCGGCTCGATGCGCTAATATCAGTGGTCAAGGAGCGCGAGGCCGAGGGCTATGCCTATGAAGGCGCCGACGCCAGCTTCGAGCTGCTGGCGCGCAAGATGCTGCACGGCCTGCCGGAATTCTTTAGCGTCACCTCGTTCCGCTGCATGGTCGAGCGCCGCTTCGACGCCAACGGCCAGCTGAAGACGGTCTCCGAGGCGATCGTCAAAGTGCTGGTCGACGGCGAGGAGAAGATGTCGGTGGCGGAGGGGCACGGTCCGGTCAACGCGCTCGACATCGCGCTGCGCAAGGATCTCGGAAAATTCCAGAACGAGATCGCCGACCTCGAGCTTGCCGACTTCAAGGTGCGTATCCTCAATGGCGGCACCGAGGCGATCACCCGCGTGCTGATTGAATCGCATGACAGCACCGGCGCCCGCTGGTGGACGGTCGGCGTCTCAGAAAACATCATCGACGCCTCGTTCCAGGCGCTGATGGATTCGATCGTCTACAAGCTGATGAAGAACCGCGAGTTGGCTGGGCTGGTCGCGGCAGAGTAGGGTTGAACCATCAGCGAAAGTCCATTGATCCATCAGAACTTTGCGATGGTCTTGGCACGGCGGCTGGCGCATAGCGTTGGGCCATGACCACGCAAGCAATTCAGCTCGAAGCAGACTCAAAGGCCCGGCGTGGGTTTCTGCTGGCACTGGGCGCCTATCTCCTGTGGGGGTTGCTGCCCTTCTACATGAAGGCGGTCGCACATCTGCCGCTGGTCGAAGTCATCGCGCACCGCATCGTCTGGTCAGTGCCGATCGCGGCGGCCGTTTTGATCTGGGCCGGCCGCACGGCGGATTTCAAAGCGGCGTTGCGTTCCCCGCGCATCATTTCGATGGCGGCGCTGACGGCGGCGCTGATTTCAGTCAATTGGGGCATCTATGTCTGGGCGATCGCGGTCGACCGTACCATCGAGACCGCGCTTGGCTACTACATCAACCCGCTTGTCAGCGTCGTTGTCGGCGCGCTGCTGCTCGGCGAGCGGCTCGACCGGCTGCAGGTCGCGGCGGTGGTGCTGGCGGCCATCGCGGTCGCGGTGCTGACGATCGACGCCGCCAAGCTGCCCTGGGTGTCGCTGGTGCTGGCGTTTTCCTTTGCCGCCTATGCCTTCTTCCGCAAGACGCTGCCGATCGGTCCGAGCCAGGGCTTTCTGCTCGAAGTGCTGTTGCTGTCGGTGCCGGCGCTCGGCTACATCATCTTCCTCATCGTCACCGGGCAGGACCATTTCGTCTCCAGTTCGCTGAACGATACCGCACTGCTGATCGGCTGCGGCCCGGTCACCGCCGTACCGCTGCTGCTGTTTGGCTTCGGGGCCAAGCTGTTGCGCCTCTCCACCATCGGCATCATGCAGTATATCGCGCCGACCATTGTGTTCCTGATTGCCGTGCTGATCTTCGGCGAGCCCTTCGGCAGCACCCAGGCCGTCGCCTTCGGCCTGATCTGGACGGCGCTGGCGATCTACTCCTGGTCGATGTTCCGCGGCCGCGAGATCCGGCCGGCAGTGCGTTAGGACGAGGGATTTTCGATGTACGTGCTACACATAGCAAACAAGAATTATTCGTCGTGGTCGCTGCGGCCCTGGGTGCTGATGCGGACATTGGACGTCCCCTTCGAGGAGCGGCTGACACCGTTTCCGACCGGATCGAGCTGGAGCCTCTACCGGCCGTTCTCGCCCAGCGGCCGCGTACCTTGCCTGATCGACAACGGCTGGACGGTTTGGGATTCGCTCGCCATCGCCGAATATCTGGCCGAGCGCCACGCCGGCGTCTGGCCTGCCGACGCGAAGGCGCGAGCTTGGGCGCGGTCGGCTGCGGCCGAAATGCATTCGAGCTTCACCGCTTTGCGCGGCTCCTGTCCGATGAATTGCGGTGTCCGCGTCGCGCCGGTGCCGATGTCCGATGCGCTGAAGCACGACCTCTTCCGTCTCGGCGATCTCTGGGGCGATGGGCTGCGCCACTTCGGCGGACCGTTCCTAGCTGGCGATCGCTTCACCGCCGTTGACGCCTTCTTTGGCCCGGTGGCGTTTAGGGTTCAGTCCTACGGACTGTCTTTCGAGGGCGCAGCTGCCGCCTATCCGGCGCGATTGCTGGCTCTGCCGGCGATGCGCGAATGGTACGCGGCAGCCCTTGCCGAGACGTGGCGCGAGCCGGACCACGAAGCGGAGGTGCGCGCCGCCGGCACTGTCATCGAGGACTTTCGCGCAACCTTGTAACCGTTGCCGCTATATCCCTCGACCGAGCCGCCTGACAAACAGATAGACGACCGCCGCGACAACCAGCGATATCGCCGACGCCACCCAGAAGCCAATGGCGACGGCATTGCGGATGTGCGCAGGACGTTCGCAGAAGGCCTCAATTCACCCTTCGGTATGACGCTTTCCAAAGGCAGGCTCTATGTAGCGAATACCGACGCGCTTGTCGCTTTCCCCTACTCCAATGGCCAGACCCGAGCCACAACGCCGCCGGAAAAGATCGTCGACTTACCGGCCGGAGATCTCAATCATCATTGGACCAAGGATGTGATCGCAAGTGCGGATGGACGCAAGCTCTATGTCACCGTCGGCTCCAACAGTAACGTTGGAGAAAACGGCATGGCCGCGGAGAAGAACCGCGCCGCCGTCCTTGAAGTGGACCGGTCGACCCGCGGTACCCGGGTCTTCGCGTCAGGGCTGCGCAACCCGAACGGGCTTTCCTGGAGCCCTGAAACTGGCGAGCTTTGGGTCGCCGTGAACGGGCGTGACGAAATCGGCGACGATCTCGTGCCGGATTACATGACCTCGGTACGGCGCTTTCTACGGCTGGCCTTACAGCTACTACGGACAGAACGTCGACGAACGCGTCAAGCCGCAGCGCCCCGATCTCGTGGCGAGGGCGGTCAAGCCCGACTATGCGCTGGGTTCCCATACCGCCTCGCTGGGACTGACCTTTTCCAAAGGCGCGTCGCTCGGTCCGGCCTACGGCAACGGCGCCTTCGTCGGCAATAGGGGAATAGGGGAATAGGGGAGTTCATGAGCGGCATTCACTACCTACTCCCTACTCCCCTATTGCCTTAAAGCTTGTCGATTACCGACTGCACACCTTCGGTCGGTGCGTCGACCGATGATCCGGCGACCATGATGGCGGCGACGATCGCTTCCGGATCGTCGACCACCAGCGGCCTGACTCGCTGCGCGGTATGGATGAAGCCTTCGGCCATCATATGGTCGAGCAGCGCCAGCATCGGATCCCAGAATCCCCCAACGTTGCCGAAGACGATCGGCTTGCGATGATGGCCGAGCTGGCCCCAAGTCATGATCTCGATGATTTCCTCGACCGTGCCGATGCCGCCCGGCAGCGCCACAAAGGCGTCGGATTTCTCGAACATCGTATGCTTGCGCTCGTGCATGTTGTCGGTGATCACGAGCTCGTCGAGCCGGTTAAGCGCGGTTTCGGTGGCCTCCCTGTTGATCAGGAAGCGCGGAATGATGCCCGTCACCTTGCCGCCAGCCCGCAACGCGCCTTCGGCAACGGCTCCCATGATGCCCCTGGTGCCGCCGCCATAGATCAGACGCAGGCCGGACTTGGCGATCGAACGCCCAAGCAGGTGTCCGGCCTTGGCATAGGTTTCATCGCGGCCTGGAGACGAGCCGCAATAGACGCAGATAGATCGAATCGTGTTCATGAGATGATTGGTGATTGGGTCTTTATTCGCGGTCAAGCCCGGGCGGGCTTTTTCTTGCTGGCCCCTTTTTCTTGTCAGTCCCCTTTTTCTTGTCGGTTTGGGCAAAACAGGCTAGACCGGCATTAGGTGGCTAAGGGCAGGGAAATATGACGATTAATCCAATGAAGGCGCTTTTGTTCGCCGTCGGCGGCTCCGTCGCCGCGGCGGGGACCGCCTATGTATCGGGCGCGCTCGACCCGTATCTCAATCGCGCGCCACCGGCGGAAGTGGCATCACTGACGCCGCCGGTGAAGAAGCCGGCCGAGCCGGGGACCGATGGACCGCCTCCGCCCGCGCCGGCCTCAGATGCGATGGCACCGGCAGCGCCGGCCGCGGCCGATGCGATCGCGCCGACCTTCGATATCGTTCGGGTCGAAATCAAGGGCTCTATCGTCGTCGCCGGCAATGCCGCACCCAACGCCAAGGTCGAGATTCTCAACGGTTCGACGATTCTCGGCTCGACGGTCGCCGGTGCCGATGGCGCTTTTGCCATCGTTCTCGACGATCCGCTGAAACCCGGCGATTACACGATCGCGCTGCGTTCGATGACCGGCAATGTCGTGACCCCCTCTGCGCAGACAGCCGTCGTCTCGATTCCCCAGAGTCCTGCTGGCCAGGTGCTGGCGATGATCGAGGAGCCGGGCAAGCCCTCCGAATTGCTCACCGTTCCTACACCCGGGAAGAAGCCTGAAGGCCCTGCCGGCGACAAGGCGGCCGCTCCGGCTGCCGGGGACCCCGCTGCCGCGGCACCAGCCCCAGGCGCACCGGCTGCCACGGCGCCGGCCACTGTCGAAGCCGTCCCCGTGCCGGCTCCGGACGTGCCGGTCGCACCGGCAACACCAGCTGCAGGGCCAAAGATCATCGTCGAAGCGATCGAGATCGACGGCAACAAGATCTTCGTCGCCGGGCTCGCCGATCCAGGCCGCAAGGTGCGCGCCTATGCCAACGACATCTTGCTCGGCGACGCGAAAACTTCGCCCGACGGCCACTTCCTGGTCGAGGTGACGCGCAACATTCCGGTCGGCACCTACACCATCCATGTCGACGCACTCGATGCCGACGGGGTCAAGGTGGTGGCCCGTGCCGCCGTGCCGTTCGAGCGCGAGCCGGGCGAGTCGGTCGCCGCCGTGGCGCCCGCCGAGCAGAAGCCTGCCAAGCCGCCCGCCGCCGCGGACACGACCGCGCCTGCTCCACCTGCCACATCGGCTGAAATTCCCGAGACCGCGGCACCGAAGCTCGAACACGCCGACGGCGCCGTCATCATCCGCCGCCACGACACGCTGTGGCAGATCTCGCGGCGCGTCTATGGCCAAGGCGTGCGCTACTCGACCATCTACCTCGCCAATCAGGATCAGATCAGGAATCCAGACCGCATCTGGCCGGGGCAGGTGTTCAAGGTCCCGGAAAAATCGCAGGAAGGCGAAGCCGCCAACCTCAAGGCGATGGGCGACCAGATGACGACCGCCCCTGCCAAGTCCAACTAGAGGTCCAGCAGAAATCTTTTTTCTTCGTTAGGCTCTCTTGCGGAAAGTTCGTTCATCGTCTATCGCCGATAGACGATGAACGCTCCCTTGACCGAGAAGACCTGTGGCTTCGCCGACAGCCAGTCCGTCGCCGCGAAGCTCGCCGCGCTTTCGCATCCGGCCCGGATCGAGATCCTCCGGCATCTGTCGGCCAGCCGCTCCTGCTGCTGCCGCGAGGTCGTCGACCATCTCGACCTGGCGCAGTCCACCGTTTCGCAGCACCTGAAGATATTGGTCGAGGCCGGGCTGGTCCGCTACGAGCCGGACCGGCAACGCTCGCGCTATGAAGTCGACGGCGATGCGCTCGCCGATGTTTCCGCATCGCTGGCCGCGCTCGTCAATTCGTGCTGCACCGGCCGCTAATCATGATCCCGAATCGAAGGACCGCGTCAGCGAAAAGTGGAAGCCGGTTTCGGAAAAGGTGACGGTCAAGCAGTGAGATATAAGAAAAAGGCGATAAAAATGGCCGAAAAAACCGTTTCCGCTGAATCCGGTTCGACCGTCAAGACATTGCGCAATCTTTGGCCCTATATGTGGCCGGCCGACCGGGCCGACCTCCGGGCGCGGGTGGTGTGGGCGACCGTGCTTCTGGTGGTCGCCAAGCTGACACTGGTTGCCGGCCCCTATTTCTTCAAATGGGCGACCGATGCGCTAGCCGGGGATGCCAAGTCGGTGCCGCCGCTGCCGGCCTTCCTGCTGGCGCCGGTCATGCTGGTCATCGCATACAATGTCGTGCGGCTGGTGCAGCTCGGTTTCAACCAGCTGCGCGACGCGCTGTTTGCCCGCGTCGGACAATATGCGGTGCGCCAGCTCGCCTTCCGCACCTTCATCCACATGCATCAACTGTCGCTGCGCTTCCATCTCGAGCGCCGCACCGGCGGCCTGTCGCGCATCATCGAGCGCGGCACCAAGGGTATCGAGACGATCGTCCGCTTCACCGTGCTCAACACCTTGCCGACCATCCTCGAATTCGCGCTGACGGCCGCCATCTTCGCCGTCACCTATGGCTGGAAATACGTGGCCGTGGTGGCGGTGACGGTCTGGCTCTACATCTGGTTCACCATCAGGGCGAGCGACTGGCGCATCGTCATTCGCCGCGACATGAACGACAGCGACACCGACGCCAGCACCAAGGCGATCGATTCGCTGCTCAATTTCGAGACGGTCAAATATTTCAACAACGAGAGCATGGAAGCCGAGCGCTTCGACCGTTCGATGGCGCGCTACGAGACCGCCGCCACCAGGATATGGACCTCGCTCGGCTGGCTGAACTTCGGCCAGGGCGTCATCTTCGGTCTCGGCACGGTTATCGTGATGTGCCTTTCGGCGCTGGAGGTGCAGGCTGGTACGCAGACGGTTGGCGACTTCGTCTTCATCAACGCCATGCTAATCCAGCTTTCGGTGCCACTCAACTTCATCGGCTTCATCTATCGCGAAATCCGCCAGGGTCTGACCGACATCGAGCAGATGTTCGATCTGCTCGATGTGCCGCAGGAGATCGTCGACAAGCCGGGTGCCAGGCCGCTGGTCGTCGGCGCCGGCAAGGTCGAGTTCCGCGACGTGCAGTTTTCCTACGATCCCAACCGCAAGATCCTGAAAGGCATCAGCTTCGAAGTGCCGGCCGGCAAGACGGTTGCCATTGTCGGGCCGTCGGGCGCCGGCAAGTCGACCATTTCGCGGCTCCTGTTCCGCTTTTACGACATCCAGGGCGGCAAGATACTGATCGACGGCCAGGACATTCGCGACGTGACGCAGGAGAGCCTGCGCGCGGCGATCGGCATGGTGCCGCAGGACACCGTGCTGTTCAACGACACCATCGCCTACAACATCCGCTACGGCCGCGTCGATGCCAGCGAGGAGGATGTGCACAAGGCGGCAGAACTCGCTCAGATCGGGCCATTCATCGAGCGGCTGCCCGACGGCTACCGTTCGATGGTCGGCGAGCGCGGGCTGAAACTGTCGGGCGGTGAGAAGCAGCGCGTGGCGATCGCCCGCACCATTTTGAAGGCGCCGCCGATCCTGATGCTCGACGAGGCGACCTCGGCTCTCGACAGCCATACCGAACAGGAGATCCAGGCGGCGCTCGACCTCGTCAGTAAGGGCCGCACGACCATCGTCATCGCCCACCGGCTGTCGACGGTGATTTCGGCCGACGAGATCATCGTGCTGCAGGACGGCCAGATCGCCGAGCGTGGCACGCATGCCGCCTTGATGCGCAAGGCCGGTCTGTACGCGTCGATGTGGGACCGCCAGCGTGAGGCAACCGAGGCCGAGGAGCGGCTGCGCATTGCTCGCGAGCGCGACGAGTTCGGCGTCGTCGTCCGCCGCCGCCCCTCGGAAGTGTCGTAGCCCTTATGGCCAGCCGGCGCCCGGTGCGGAAGCCTCGATGCTGAGCACCTGGCCGGTGCGGGCATCGCTGATCATGTGTTCGAAGCCGCGCCATTCGGCGGCGACGATGAACAGTGTCTTGCCGTCGGCGCCGCCGAGCATGCAGGCAAAGCAGCCGCGATCGGCATCGACACTCTCGAGCATTGCGCCGCCTTCGCGCACGCGCACGCAGTGCCGGTTGGGCACGTCGGCATACCAGACAGCGCCTTCGGCATCGAGACAGATGCCGTCTGGAAAGCCGTTGCCGAGGTCGGCCCATCGCCGCCGGTTGGCGAGGCTGCCATCGGCGGCGATGTCGAAGGCGGTTAGCCTGTTGGCGTGGGATTCAGCGACGATCAACGTTTTGTTGTCAGGCGTCACCGCCATCCCGTTGGCGAAGGCGATCTTGTCCGCCACCTGCCGCACCGACCCGTCCGGCGCAATCAGCACGATGGTGCCGGGGCCGAAATGCTGGCCGGGAGCGGGCGCCGGCCCACCGCCATTGATGTAGATGTTGCCGCGCCCGTCGACGACGATCTCATTCCAAGGGCTCGTTGAAAAACCCCGCAGATCGGCGTGGGTGGCCAGCGTACCGTCTGCTTCTTGCCGCAGCACCAACCCCTCACGCCCGCAGACGACGACCAGGCGACCGTCCGGCAGCCAGTCGATCGAATAGGGCAGGGTGGCCGGCACAGTGAGCCTGACCTCACTGTTGCCGTCGGCATCGACGGCGATGATCTGGCCGGTTCCCCAGTTGCAGAACCAAAGCCTGCCATCATGCCAGCGCGGCGACTCGCCGAACGCCAGACCGTTCATCACGACATTTGCTTCTTTGGCTGCTAATTTCTGCGACGGCATTGCGGGCTCCCAGGTTTCGTGCCGTAGGCGCCCCACTCGGCCGATATAAAGCGCCTCTCACCAAGGACGGGCGAGGATGCCGCGCGCCGACAACTGCGACGGTTTTTCGCAAAGGCCGGATCGGTTCCAATATGCGTGAACCGGATACGTGCCCCAACGCAACCGCCGCCGAACCGGCTTTCGCTCATTGTTGCGTTGCGGCCACAGGGTGTTTCCGCTATTGAGGCCGGACCTGAAACTAGGCTGTTTCCATTCCATGGACCTCGTCGACACGATCAAGAAAACGTTCGTTCCGATCCATCGCGAAGGCTATCCGTTTATCGCCGCCTTCGCAGCGGTGACGCTTTTCCTCGGCTATTTCTCTTCGATCCTGTTTTGGGTCTGCCTGATCCTGACGGCCTGGTGCGTCTATTTCTTCCGCGACCCCGAGCGCGTCACGCCTGTCGATGACCGGCTGGTGGTGAGCCCGGCCGACGGCATCATCACGGCGGTCGGTCCGGCCGTGCCGCCGCGCGAACTTGGCCTCGGCGGCGGCGAGATGACCCGCATCTCGGTGTTCATGGACGTCTTTTCCTGCCACGTGAACCGGGCGCCGGTGCGCGGCCGCATCACAAGGATCGAGCATCGGCCGGGCCAGTTCCTCAACGCCGCACTCGACAAGGCGAGCGCCGACAACGAGCGCAACGGCCTGGTCATCGACAGCCCCAACGGCACGGTGGCCGCGGTGCAGATCGCCGGCCTGGTGGCGCGGCGCATCGTCTGCTGGGCCGAGACCGGCGGCACGATCGGCATCGGCGAGCGCTTTGGGCTGATCCGCTTCGGCTCGCGCGTCGACGTATTCCTGCCGTCGGCCGCAACGCCGCGTGTCGCCGTCGGCCAGACCGCGGTCGGTGGTGAAACCATACTGGCCGAATTCGGCGGCATTGCCGCAACGCCGCTCGTGCGGGTGTCCTGAGCCGTGGGCGCGCCGTTCAAGAAATTCGAGGCGCATGGCAGCGGCGGTCCGCGAATCCATGAAATCCCGATGCGCATGGTGCTGCCCAATCTCGTCACCGTGCTCGCCATCTGCGCCGGCCTGTCCGGCATCCGCTTCGGCTTCGAAGGCCGTTTCGAGCCGGCAGTGGTGATGGTGCTGCTCGCCGCCTTCCTCGACGGCATCGATGGCCGCCTGGCGCGGATGCTGAAGGCGACGTCCAAATTCGGCGCGCAGATGGATTCGCTGGCCGACATCGTCAATTTCGGCGTAGCTCCCGCGCTGGTGCTCTACGCCTTCCTGCTCGACCAAGCCGGCTCGCCGGGCTGGATTGCCGCGCTCCTGTTCACCATCGCCTGCGGGCTGAGACTCGCTCGTTTCAACGTGCTCGACGAAGAAACAGATCGCCCGCAGTGGCAAACCTCGTATTTCGTCGGCGTGCCGGCGCCGGCGGGTGCAGTGCTGGTGATGCTGCCGCTTTATCTGTACTTCCTGCGGCTTGGCGTGGAGCCGTCCCGCCCTGCCGCCTTCGTCGCCGCCGGCTTCACCGTTCTGGTCGCCTTCCTGCTGGTCAGCCGGCTGCCGGTCTATTCCGGCAAGAGCCTGAAAGTCCCGGGCGACAAGGTGCTGCCGATCATCCTCGGCGTCGTCCTCTATATCCTGCTTTTGATGACCTACCCCTGGTACACGCTGACAGCGTCGGTCGCCGGCTATCTGCTGTTCCTGCCGTTCAGCGTGCGCGCCTATTCCAGGCGCGCCAAGCGCGAGGGCGAGAAGGTGCCGCCTTCAGACATCGGCTGACAGGCCTGTCGCCAATTCGCTCCGACGGTCACCTCGAGCATTTTGCAGCCAAGTGGAATCACTTGGCGTCGCAGAAATTGCGGCTAAAACAAATAGATAGAGCGGGATGCCCAGTTCAATTCGGACGCATCCCGCTCTAGCGGGAACCTGCCGGGTATCTTGACCGTTTTGTCTCAGCGGGCGAGGCGAGCGACCTCGCGAAGCGCCTTGCTGCAACCTCTCAAGTTGCTGTGCCAGGCGCAGGAGTTGAAGAAGAGTGAGGAGAAATGGCTGTCGTCCTCATTGGTGCGTTGCTCATTGTCGCTGGCGTTGTGTACATGGCTGGCGCAGCCCTATGGCGCGGGCGGCTCAGCGAACCGGCACCTGTTCGCACGGCGGCGGATAGCTCGACGCCAAATCTCGTAACGCCAGGCCCAACACTTGAGCCGCGGCGGCGCGGCCTCGGTTTCCTCGGCCTGTCGCAGAACTGGCCGGGCCTGCTGATGATGGCGGTCGGGTTCATCCTGCTGTTGTCAGTGGTGGTCCTCTAAGCGCTAAGCTGCCGCGCTGAGCCCCAGCCGGTCAATCGCCAGCTTGCGGGTCGAGACATAGTCGGTCTTGCCTGAACCCAGCACCGGGATTTCCTCCACCTTGACGATGTCGTTCGGCACCATCAAATCGGCGGCACCGGCTTGTCTGCCAAATTTGCGCAATTCATCGGGGTCGGCGTCATCAGCGGTGGTGACCAGCACGATGCGCTCGCCGCGGCGCCTGTCCGGCACCGCCACCACAGCGTGGTGCTCTTCCGGCCATAGCGACTGCACCAGCATCTCAACTGCGCCCAGCGACACCATCTCGCCGGCGATCTTGGCGAAGCGCTTGGCCCGGCCGCGAATGGTGATGAAGCCTTCGCGGTCGACCGAAACGATGTCGCCGCTATCGTGCCAGCCGTCGAGCGGCTGCAATTCGCCGGGCCTATCTGATGTCATGTAGCCCATCATCAAATTCGGCCCGTCGAGCCACAACCGTCCGGCGCCGCTAATGCCCTCGACCGGCTCGAGCTTCATGCGCATGGCCGGCAACAGCCGCCCGACCGTGCCGTCGCGGCCGTGGATGGCGGTATTGACGGCAACGACTGGTGACGCCTCGGTCAGGCCGAAACCCTCAATGATCTCGGCCTGAAAACGCTCTCGGTAGACGCGGCGTGTCTCCGGTTTCACAGCCTCGGCTCCGGCGACGATGAAGCGCAGGCTGGAAAAGTCGCCGTCCTTGGCGGTGCGCGCATAGTTGGCGAGGAACGTGTCGGTGCCGAACATGACGGTCGGCCTTGCCTTGCGTGCGACCTCGGGGATCAGCTTGTAGTGGAGCGGCGAGGGATAGAGAAATAGTTTCACTCCGGTGACCAGCGGCAGGATGGTGCCGCCGGTGAGCCCGAACGAGTGGAACACCGGCAGCACGTTGAGCAGGATATCGGCCGGTGAGATGGTGATGCGGGCTTCGGCCTGCATGGCGTTGACGAGAAGGTTCCTGTGCGACAGCACCACCGCCTTGGGCGTGCCTTCCGAGCCTGAAGTGAACAGGATCACCCCTGGCTTGGCGGCATTCTGCCGCTGTAGCGGCCAGCGCCACAGCAAGGCGGCAGCGAGCTTGTCCAGTACGGTTACGCTGGCCCGCACATCCTCCAGCCACAACAGCTTGGCGCCGCCTTCTTCTACCGCCGCGACGATGTCAGCGAGGCTGGCCTTGTCGACAAAGGCGCGCGACGAGACCACGGTGCGGATCTCCGCCGTGCGCACGGCGGCGGTCACGCTGGCCGGGCCTGCGGTGTAGTTGATCATCGCCGCCACCCGGCTCGCCGACAACAGGCCAATGAGCGACAGCACGACGCCATTGGCGTTGGGCAGCAGCAGTCCAACCGCTTCGCCCGGCGCCGTCACCGCCTCGAAGCGGCGGCCCAGCACACGCGCGCCGATGAACAGTTTTCTGTAGTTCAGCGTGCCGCTGACCACGTCTTCGACGATAGGATGCGAGGCGCCGACACGGTCGGCGGCGTCGCGTATGGCGAGGAACAGGCCGCGGTTAAGATCGCTGCCGAAAAGGCGGGCTTCAGCGACACGGTCGAACAGCGCATTGGTGTTCGAGGACTGTTCAGGATTTCGTGCCACCAGCTCGGCGATGGTCATTGGCTCCAGCACACTGATCGACAGAAGGGGAAACCAGCGCCGGGGCGCCTTGTCTGCCGGCGTCAGCGATACCGGCAGAGTGCGCGCACCGGCGACGAAGATCGGCACGATGCGGGCGTCGGCCTGCATGGCGATGCGGGTGACGGCGCGAAACAGGCGAAATGTCTTGATATCAGGCTCGACCGCATCCGGCAGATAGACGGCAAGGCGGCCCTTGCCCTTCAGCACCCGCACCAGCCGGCGGCTGACGAAGACATGCTCGGCGTTGAAAGCGATGGTGCGGCCAAGCTCGCGCCATGGTTCGAGCCAGGGCGATCGCGCCGAGACCTCGTCGAGGATGTGCAGGGTGTCTTCCGGCAGCAGTGACAGCATCAGCGCCGGTTCGAGACGCGACTGGTGCGAAATGACGTAAATGACCGGGGCGGCTGTTCTGCGGGCGATCTTGATACGATCATCGGCGACCCGGTAGGCGAGCTTGAACGGCACGTAGAGCAGCGCCTGGGTGAAGCGCAGGCCGAGGCGGAATTTTTCCACCACGGCGATCAGCAGCCAGGCCGCGACGAGGCCCGCAAGCAGCGCCAGTGTCAGGGTCATGCCGCGTCTCTCCCAACGGATTCTCACGTCGCGGCTCTTTCCTGGCCGCTTCAATGAGAACCTAGACGAAGTGGGCTCAACGTCAATGCTGCTCGACCAGGGCTGGCTGCAGGCCTGTTACGCTTCACCGTCGCTAATATGACTTGCGGGATGAGCGTGGAACTGAACGGCGCCCTTCAAGCCGCTTTCAACCTCCCGCTGATGAAACGGAATTCCTGTGTCTTGCCGCCATAGCCATAGGCGGCGGGCGGCACTTCGTGCACGAAGGCGTAGCTTTCTTCGTGCATCTCACCCAGCATGCGGCCAAAGGCGGCGAAGATCGCCTTGAGATAGGCTTCCAATTCGAGCTTGGTGTTGGTGCCGTCGACCACCTTGATGTCGAGCCAGAAGGTCTTGGCGCCGTGCTCGGCCAGCGACTTGCCGCTGGCGAACCAATGCTGCGGGTCGAGATAGGATATGGCGACCGCGGTGATGGTCGGATCCTTTCGCAGATGCATTGCGGTCAGTTCGGTCACTTCCCTGGCGATGGTGGCGGACAGAGCGGCATCGGGCCTGCCGGTGACGCTGACATTGATGATCGGCATAATTTTTCTCCTCGGGTTACGCGGCATCTCTTCGCCGTCAGAAATCTTTGCCATCGCTCTTTCATTATGAAAATCAAATTGTTTTTGGCAAACACTTTGATATTATCGAATTATGCGAATGCTCGACCCCGATCTCCTCAAAACCTTTCTCGCCTTCGTCGATGGCGGCTCGCTGGCGCAGGCGGCGTCAGTTGTCGGCCGCTCGGCGTCGGCGGTGACCACGCAGATGCAGCGGCTTGAGGATATTGTCGGCGAACCGCTTCTGGTGCCGCAGGGGCGGGGCCGCGTCCTGACGCCGGCCGGGGAGGATCTGGTCGGCCACGCACGGCGTATCCTGGCAGTGCATCGCGCGGCGTGGCTGGCCCTCAAGGGCGTGCGAGCCGATGGGCGCGTGGCCATAGGCACGACACAAGATTTCGCCGACAGCGGCCTGCCGGATTTGCTCAGGGCCTTCGCCGTGAGTCATCCACGCGTCAGGATCGAATTGCGCGTCGGCCGCTCCGCCGAATTGGCGCAGGCGCTGCAATCCGGCACCCTCGATCTGGCGATCGCCATGCGCCAGGCGCCGGCGCCGGACGAAGTCGGCGTGCTCCGCGAGCCGATGGTCTGGCTCTGTTCGCAAAAGGGGCTGGTTTCGCGCCAGGACGAGCTGCCGCTGGCGCTGCTCGATCCGCGTTGCGGCTTTCGTGAAGCAGCGATCGCGGCACTCGACACGACCGGCCGCCGCTACCGCATCGCCGCCGGCAGTGCCAGCCTGGCAGGACTGCGCACAGCGGTGAATGCCGGCATTGCTCTGACGCTCCGGACGGCGCGCTTTGCCCATTCCGGCATCGTCGAGGCACCGCGCGACCTTGGCCTGCCGCCGGTTCCCATCGCCGAGTTCGCCATCCGGCTGCGCCAGGATGCCGAGCCCCCGGCACAGCATCTGGCTGCGCTGTTCAGCGGCAACCTTGCCTTGGCAGGCGCACCAAGCTGATTTCGCAAAAAGAAAAAGCCGACCTTGCGGTCGGCTCTAGGTTAGACGGGCCGAGGGGTTTGGGGGGACTTGGGGTGACCCGTCGAACCCAACAATGCTTGAACCCGATGATGGTTCCATGACTTTACAAATTTATTTCAGGGGCAGTTTTTCTCAGGCAGAGCGCTGCCTCGCCACGTGCCAGTCGCGCCCGGCATGGGCGAACACAGCGCAGAGCACGATGGCGCCGCCTATCATGCTGGCGGCCGGCGGGACTTCGGCCAGGAACAGGAAGGCGAACAGGATCGCGAACGGTACTTCAGCCGAGCCTAGCAGGCCGGATTCGGCTGCCGGGATGAGCCGTGCGCCCTCCGTCCACAGGATCGAGGCCAGCGCGAACGACATGCCGAAGGTGACGAGCAGCACTGCGTCTCTGGCCGAAACCGCCAGTGGATCGGTGACGAACCAGCCGAGCACGAACAAAAGAAACGCCGACACCGCTCCGGCCCACACCACAGGCGTGTCGCGGAAAGCGCGCACCATGATCATGTAGAGCGCGCTGCCGATTGTCATCAGCAGCGCCAGCCCGTCGCCGAACAGATGGCCGGTACCGAAGCCGGACCAGACCATGATCGCCACACCGCTGAGCGACACGGCGGCGGCGGCAAGCGTCTGCAGTCGGAAGCGCTCACGGACCAGCATGAAGGCAAGCAGCGCGGTGACGAAGGGCGCGGTGGCGTAGATGATCGCGACATTGGCGACGAAGGTGAATTTGAACGCCGAGATGAAGGCGATGCTGGCCAGCGCGCCCTCGATCGCCAACAGCCAGCCGCGCCAGCCGAGGCGCAGGCTTTCACGCCTGAAGGAGCGGCGGCGGCGCCAAAGCACATAGAGGGTGATCAGGATCGAGCCGACGAAGCCGCGCCAGCAGGTGATGGTGAGCGGGTCGGCATGGATCGACTTGGTCAATACGCCGGTGAGGCCGAACACCGCCGCCGACGCCGAAACCAAGATGATGCCAAGGGTGCGCTCGGCGGCGGTGTCAGGCATGCTTAGGGATCCCGTCATGTCACCAGACTATGCTGCCTTGTCCTGACATCGTACTGTCAGCAGCGGTTGGCGCATCCTACAGCTGCTTGTGGAAATGTTCGTTGCCGATGATCAGCAGGCCGGCCCCAAAGATCAGCGCCGCGCCAAGAAACACTTCGCGGCGCGGTGGCCCTGCTGGTCGACCGTTTTTTCTGCTAATGACGCAGCAATGTCTGGACAGCTTGTCACTACGGTCCAAACGTCGTGAAATCGAAGTTTTTAGGCCGTATCGGTTCTATTCGAGTATCCTGACGAGCGATAAAGCCGACTGCCGAAAAGGGTTGGACATGGACGCGACCGGACTGAAGGCCATGCAGGCGCCGCTCAAGGAGGCCTATCGCGATGACGCGTCGCGCGCGCTGATCACGCTTCGGGCCAAGGGCTCGATCGACGACCAGTCGATCGCCTGCAAGGTCGAGACCGGCAGGGCGCTCGCCGTTGCCGGGCTGCATCCGGCGACCGGCGGTTCCGGGCTCGAACTGTGCTCGGGCGACATGCTGCTGGAGGCGCTGGTCGCTTGCGCCGGCGTGACGCTGAAGGCGGTGGCGACGGCGCTGGAGTTCAAGCTCGGCGCCGCCACGGTGGAGGCCGAAGGCGATCTCGATTTTCGCGGCACTTTAGGCGTGGCAAAAGATGCGCCGGTTGGCTTCCGCGCCATCCGGTTGAATTTCAACCTCGACAGTGACGAGCCACAAGAGCGCGTCGACACGCTGCTCAAGCTGACCGAACGCTACTGCGTGGTGTTCCAGACCATCAATGCCAGGCCGGAACTGACGGTGAGCGCGCGCCGCTGAAACGCGCGCTGCCAGTTTTATTCACTTTCGCCCTCGTCGGCGAAGGGCGAGGCGCTCGGCACGCACTGCACCGACCAGCCGGCCGGCGTTGGCTGCTTCTGATATTCGGTGACGGCGGAGGTGCACTGTTCGCGGGTGTCAAACGTGCTGGGCAGCACCACCATGCCGCCTTGCGGGCCGGCAATCACCAGATACCAGACCAACGCTACGCTCGGAGCCGCCATGGGATTTCCTCGTTTGTTGTGGGAGTCGGGCGATCCTATCAACTCTGGGCAATCGACGAAAGCGCGGCCGGGCGCGGTGGTTCGCCACGGCATCACAGCCCGCGTGAATGTCCTACGTCTGTTGGAACGGCTCAGTTTACGGCAAAGCAGTAGAACAGGCCGTCGCCGCCGGTGCTCCTCAGCGCCTCCTGACTGCAGCCGCCGCGTGAGGCGTGCGAGGAATTCCACGATTTGGCGGCGGCCGAATCGTCGAGACCGGTGCGGTCGTGATGGCCCGTCATCGCTGCACCTTCTGCTCCGCTGAGCGTCCAGTCGCCGCAGGTCTGGTCGGCGATTTTCGTCCCGTCGGGCTTGGAGCCGGTCAGCACGTCGTGCCGGTTGGGCTTGTCGCCGCGGCCGTTGATCATTTCGCCCTTTTCGTCGAGCGCCGTCTGCTTGGTGATGGCGTTGGCATCGCTATGCAGCGAAGCGACATCGTCGGCGATCTTGACGCCGTTGGCGTTGAACCACGGTCCCTTGCCGATGCGATCGCGTGCGTCGGTGTCGCTGGTCGAGAGATAGGCGCGCCATGTCTTGCCCGTGATGCCGGCCGCTTCAGCCAGCGAGCCGCAATGCGCATCGGCGCCCGCGAGGCCGCCGAGATCGGCGCCCTTGCCCGAGCCGACGCTAGTGACGAAGAAGCTCATCGTCGCATCCTGTGAGAATGCGACGCCGACGGCTGCTAGCGATGCAGCGGCGGTGACGACAAGCAGTCTGCGCATGGTGGTCCTCCGTTTGGGAAAATTTGGCGTTCCAATAACGTCGGTGGCGGCGCAATTCTTCCGTCAACATGCGCGATGCGTCTACTCCGGCTGCCGGTAGGCGACAAAGCGGCTGTGCTTGGCCTGGAAGATCAGCCCGGTTTCCCTAAGCGCAGGGCTGGCCAGCGGCACGATGCGTTTGGCGATCTCTGAAGGATGCGGCAGCGTCTCCGGATCCTCGCCGGGCACCGCCTGCGCCCGCATGGCGGTGCGGGTGGCGCCGGGGTCGGCGGCATTGACCCTGAGGGCCAAGTTTTCTGTCTCATGCGCCCAGGAACGCATCATCGTCTCAACCGCCGCCTTCGACGCCGCATAGGGCGCCCAGAAGGCCCGCGCCGAATGGGCGGCGTTGGAGGAAAGCACGATGGCGCGGCCGGCATCGGAGAGCCTGAGCAACGGATCGACCGAGCGGATCAGCCGCCATGTCGAGGTGACGTTGATGGTCATCACCTTTTCGAAGGTTTTGGCCTCGACATGGCCGATCGGCGAGATGACGCCGAGCACGGCCGCATTGGCGACCAGGATGTCGAGCTTGCCCCATCGCTCGTGGATGGCGCCGCCCAGCCGGTCGATGCCGGCCATGTCGGCAAGGTCGAGCGGCACAAGTGTAGCTTGTCCGCCCGCCGCCTTGATCTGGTCGTCGAGTTCTTCCAGCCCGCCGACGGTGCGGGCAACCGCGATGACATGCGCTCCGGCAGCGGCAAGTTCCAGGGCGATGAAGTAGCCGATGCCGCGCGAGGCACCGGTGACGACCGCGACGCGGCCGGAAAGGTCGAGGGCAGGGGTCACCGGGCAGCTCCGAAGGTTAGCGCTCTATGATGTCCGGCAGGACAGAGGGGGCGCGACACAGCAATCGCGACGAAATTTGCAAACCGGCGAAATTCGCGGGTTGCAGCAAGACCTACGAACCTCCTGCCGCCAAGAGCGACAGCGTGCGCACATTGTCCGAACCTTCGAAGTCGGCAAGCCGGGTCGGATATTGCCCGGTGAAGCAGGCGTCGCAGAATTGCGGCTGCTCATTGTCGCGGCCGGCCTCACCGACGGCGCGGTAGAGCCCGTCGATCGACAGGAAACCGAGTGAATCGACGCGGATGAACTCGGCCATCTCTTCCACCGACATGCGCGACGCAAGCAGCTTCGACTTCTCCGGCGTATCGACGCCATAGAAGCACGAAGCGCGCGTCGGCGGCGAGGCGATGCGCATGTGCACTTCCTTGGCGCCGGCATCGCGCACCATCTGCACGATCTTCTGGCTGGTGGTGCCGCGCACGATCGAATCGTCGACCAGCACCACGCGCTTGCCTTCGATCATGCGGCGGTTGGCATTGTGCTTGAGCTTGACACCCATGTGGCGGATCGAATCGCCAGGCTGGATGAAGGTACGGCCGACATAGTGATTGCGGATGATGCCGAGCTCGAACGGGATGCCCGCGGCTTGCGAAAAGCCGATCGCCGCCGGAGTGCCGCTGTCCGGCACCGGCACGACAATGTCGGCCTCGACCGGGCTTTCCAGCGCCAGCTCGGCGCCGATGCGCTTGCGAACTTCGTAGACGTTGCGGCCTTCGACCGACGAATCCGGACGCGCGAAATAAACATATTCGAAGATGCAGAAGCGGGTCTTCTGCGGCTCGAACGGAAACAGGCTCTCGATACCCTTGGCTGTGACGACGACCATCTCGCCGGGCTTCAGGTCGCGCACGAAACGCGCGCCGATGATGTCGAGCGCGCAGGTTTCGGAAGCCAGGATCCAGGCGCCGTCGAGATCGCCGAGCACCAGCGGCCGGATGCCGAGCGGATCGCGGCAGCCGATCATCTTCTTTGAAGTCATCGCCACCAGCGAGAAGGCGCCTTCGACCTGGCGCACCGCATCGATGAAGCGCGAGTTGAGATCGCGTTCCCTGCTGGTAGCGACCAGATGCAGCAGCGTCTCGGTGTCGGAGGTCGATGAGAAGATCGCGCCCTGTTTCTGCAGCGCGCGCTGCACGGTCATGGCGTTGGTGAGGTTGCCGTTGTGGGCGACGGCGAAGCCGCCATCGGCGAGCTCGGCGAAAAACGGCTGGATGTTGCGCTGGCCGGCGCCGCCTGTGGTGGCGTAGCGCGTGTGGCCGATGGCGCGGTTGCCTTGCAGGCTGTCGATGACGCGCTGCTTGGTGAAGGTGTCGCCGATCAGGCCGACGTGATGTTCGACATGGAACTGGGTGCCGTCATAGGAAACGATACCCGCTGCTTCCTGGCCGCGATGCTGCAATGCATGCAGGCCGAGCGTGACGATAGCCGCGGCGTCCTGCCGGCCAAAAATACCGAACACACCGCATTCGTCATGGAAATGATCGTCAGCTTCGGCGGAAAGCAAGTCGTCTGCGTCTGCCATCTTCAGCTCCGCTAAAGTCGCTATATAGTGTGATGACTGCTCGAGAGCAACGTAGAGTTTGCCGCTTTCACATGATCGTCAGTTTGCCGGCGCCGGATTGGCCGGTGCATTGTCGGCTGGTGGCGCGTTGGTCTCGCTGCCGTCGAGCGCCGGAGCATCGTCGCCGGTTGCCGGTGCGTCCGCCGCGGGTGCGTCCGCCGCCGGAGGTGTCTCGGCTCCGGTCTCGGGTGCCGGCTGATTCGGATTGAGCCTGTTGAGGATCGCGTTTTCCGGATCCTCGGGCAGCAGGCTTTCGAGCTTGGCGCCGATCGATTCGAGCAGCGGCCGCGACTTGGCGTTGGCGACCCAGCCCGGAGCCTTCGGGCCGGCCAGCCAGTTGAAGAACAGTAGGGCCACCGCGACGACCAGGATGCCGCGCGCCGCGCCATACAGGAAACCGAGCGTGCGGTCGAGCGCGCCGACCCTGGAATCTATGATCCAGTCGGCGAGTCTCATGGTGATGACGGAGACGACGATCAGCGCGACGATGAAGACGATGCCGGCGGCCACCACCATGGCAATCTTCTCATTGTCGACATAGGGCTGAACGTAAGGCAGGACCGGTTGGTAGAAGAAGAACGCCGCAGCCGCCGCCGCTATCCAGGAGACGACGGAGAGGATCTCGCGCGAAAAGCCGCGAACCATGGCGAGCATCGCCGAGACCAAGGTGAAGCCGACGAGAATTCCGTCAAGCAGCGTAATCGGCATGTCTTTTGCCCCACTTCATGAGCCGCGTCACTCTTGCTCGTCGGCGCGGCTGCGCCGTGAGCCGGCTATGCGCGCCACGAGATCGGCAAGCTCGGTGGGCTGGAAAGCGCCGGCCCCTATCCCGCCGGCAAGTTCCTCGCTGCCCAAGGGCAGAACCGCGCTTCCAAAACCCAGCTTTTCGGCTTCCTTCAGGCGCTGCTGCGCATGCGCAACCGGCCTCACGGCGCCCGAAAGGCTGATTTCGCCGAAATAGACGCAATCGGCGGGAAGGGCAAGACCGGTGAGCGAGGAAACCAGTGCGGCCGCTACCGCCAGATCGGCAGCCGGCTCCGAGATACGGTAGCCGCCGGCGACGTTGAGATAGACGTCATGCGTGCCGAAGCGGACGCCGCAATGGGCTTCGAGAACGGCGAGGATCATTGACAGCCGGGCGCCGTCCCAACCGACGACGGCGCGGCGCGGCGTGCCCAGCGACGACGGCGCCACCAGCGCCTGGATCTCGACCAGCACCGGGCGGGTGCCTTCCATGCCGGCGAAAACCGCGGCGCCCGGCGCCTTCGCATGGCGTTCGCCGAGAAAAAGCTCGGACGGATTTGCGACCTCGCGCAGGCCCATATCAGACATTTCGAAGACGCCGATCTCGTCGGTTGGTCCGAAGCGGTTCTTGACCGTGCGCAGGATGCGGTAGTGGTGGCCGCCTTCGCCCTCGAAATAAAGCACCGCGTCGACCATATGCTCGACGACGCGCGGCCCGGCGATCTGGCCTTCCTTGGTGACGTGGCCGACGAGCACGATCGCCGCGCCTGTGGATTTCGCATAGCGGATCATCGCCTGGGCGGCGGCGCGCACCTGGGTGACGGTGCCGGGAGCCGAATCGGCCATGTCGGTCCACAAGGTCTGGATCGAATCGAGGATCACGAGGTCCGGCCGCTTGCCGTCGGCGATGGTGGCGAGGATGTCCTCGACATTGGTTTCGGCGGCAAGCTCAACCGGGGTCGAGGCGACGCCGAGCCGCTGCGCACGCAGCCTGATCTGGGCAACCGCCTCTTCGCCCGAGACGTAGACGATGCGGTGGCCCTTGGACGCCAGTGCTGCGGCAGCCTGGGTCAACAGCGTCGACTTGCCGATGCCGGGATCTCCGCCGACCAGAAGGGCCGAGCCGCGCACGAAACCGCCGCCGGTGGCGCGGTCGAGTTCGCCGATGCCGGAGACGATACGCGGCGCATCCTCGATATCGCCGGACAAAGTCGTCAGCACCACGGCGCGGCCCTTGCGGGCATTGCGGGTGTTGGCCGGACCCGAGCCGATGCCGCCGGACGTGCCTTCTTCGACCAGCGTATTCCACTCGCCGCAGGCATCGCATTTGCCGGCCCAGCGCTGATGCACCGAACCGCAATTCTGGCAGATGAACTGGATGCGGGATTTAGCCATGGAGCCGCACCCAGTTTTGAATGGTGGCTGACTGGAACTGTCCACGTATCCGAGCGTGGTTTGGAGAGTGTGGATGCAATTCAGTGCTTCTTGGCGTGAGCGCGGACTTCGGCAAGCGCCTCGTCGAGCAACTCAGGATTGGGCGGTAACATCTGCGTGTCGTAGATGGAGATCATACCTTGTGTCTGGCCGGCAAGTTCAGGCAGGCCTTTCCGCGCCTTCTCATCAAATCCGTCAACATAAAACAGGAAATGCTGGCCGGTTAGGACGGGTACACCACATCCTCCCATGATCAGCGTGGTCGTAGAGATCGTACCACTCGCTTCCGGCTTGCCCTTGAACACCTCGATTGTCTCGTAGCGTACGTTAACCAGTATCCGGCCATCGCCCGCGTCGGCTGGGACATCCCCAAGCTTTGTTGAACTAAGCTCCGTGGCTGTCACCCGGCCATGGAACACCAAGGCCGCCTCTGCAAATGCTCGCTGCGGCGTCCAGCCGGCAGGCATGGAACAAGCGGAAGCGATCCCGGGCAAGACAGCCGCGCCTAGGAGCGCGTGAGCAAGAGAGGCCGGAAACCCGAAACGGTTACCCATGTCTACTCAAACCTCTCCGCAATATGATGCTCTTCGGCGAGGTCGGAGAAGCGGGTGAACTCGCCCTGGAAGGCGAGGCTGACCGAGCCGGTCGGTCCGTGGCGCTGCTTGGCGACGATGACCTCGGCCTTGCCGCGCATCTCGTTCATCTCGTGTTCCCATTTGATGTATTCGTCGGTGCCCGGCTTCGGCTCGCGGTTCTTCAGATAATATTCCTCGCGATAGACGAACATCACCACGTCGGCGTCCTGCTCGATCGAGCCCGATTCACGCAGATCCGAAAGCTGCGGGCGTTTGTCGTCACGGCTTTCGACCTGGCGCGACAGCTGCGACAGCGCGATGATCGGCACGGCAAGCTCCTTGGCCAGCGCCTTCAGGCCGGTGGTGATTTCGGTGATCTCCTGCACGCGGTTCTGCGAGGATTTGGCACTCGAACCCTGCATCAGCTGGATATAGTCGATGACGATGACGTCGAGGCCGCGCTGGCGCTTTAAACGACGCGCGCGGGCAGACAACTGAGCAATAGAAATGCCGCCGGTCTGGTCGATGAACAGTGGGATCTTCTGCATGGTCTGCGAACAGGCGACTAGCTTTTCGAAGTCCATCTCGCTGATCTCGCCGCGACGGATTTTTGACGACGGGATTTCGGTCTGCTCGGAAATGATGCGGGTGGCGAGCTGTTCCGATGACATTTCGAGCGAGAAGAAGCCGACGACGCCGCCATTGGCCGCCTTGAACGAGCCGTCGGCCTGTTGCGCCGGCACATAGGCCTCGGCGATGTTGAAGGCCATGTTGGTGGCAAGCGATGTCTTGCCCATGCCGGGGCGGCCGGCGATGATGATCAGATCGGACGGCTGCAGGCCGCCCATCCGGCGGTCGAGATCGCGCAGGCCAGTGGCGACGCCCGACAGGTGCCCGTCGCGCATATAGGCGGCGTTGGCCATGTCGACGGCGGTTTTGACCGCGTCGGTGAAGCTCTCGAAGCCGCCATCATAGCGGCCGGTTTCGGCCAGTTCGAACAGGCGCCGCTCGGCATCCTCAATCTGCTCGGACGGCGACATGTCGACCGGCGCATCATAGGCGATGTTGACCATGTCTTCGCCGACGGTGATCAGCGCGCGTCGTGTGGCCAGATCATAGATGGCGCGGCCGTAGTCGGCGGCGTTGACGACGGTGACCGCCTCAACGGCCAGCCGCACGACATATTGCGCGACCGTCATGTCGCCGACCTTCTCGTCGGCCGGCAGGAAGGTCTTCAGCGTGATCGGAGTCGCTATCTTGCCCATACGGATGAGCTCGGCGGCTACTTCAAAGATCTTGCGATGCAGTGGCTCGTAGAAATGGCCGGATTTCAGGAAGTCCGAGACGCGGTAGAAGGCGTCGTTGTTGACGAGGATGGCGCCGAGCAGCGCCTGCTCGGCCTCTATGTTGTTCGGCGCCTCCCGATAGAGTGGTGTTTCCGCCACGCCGAATTTTCGCGCTGCCTCTGCCATGATGTCCCCGATTTCGATCCCGGTCTTTCGATATCAGAACGGGATAAGTCGGTGATGACATATCTGCATCAGTCCCCGTCCAATCAGCTTTGGTGCCCGCGATTCACAGCCGAGGTTTTTCGGTGGAAAGAATCTTGATTGACTCGAATCAAGACGGCGAGCTTAGCCGTTCTCGGGCGAGAACAAAACAGGAAAATAGCTGCCAATCACTCCGGCAGCGCGTCGCCCCAGCCCAGCCGCCGGGCGGCCTTGAACACATCGCCGTCGCGCTTGGTGAACAGTTTCTCATCGGCACTGCCGTCCTTTTCGCAAAGTTTCAGCAGGACCTTGCCGGAGCCTGATTTCGGCGGTGCGATCACACGCGCCTGCGGTGGGGCAACAGCTTGGCGGGAGGCGGCGAGATAGATGAATTTCTCGTCCTCCCATGGCACGTCGGCGTCTTTGGCCAGCCGGTGCAGGCGCGAACGCGCGACGCGCTGCGAAAAATGGCACCAGTCGGGCGGCACGAGCGGGCAGGGCTCCTCATGCGGGCAAGGCGCAAGCACATGCGCTCCCGCCTCGATCAGTTGCCGGCGCACGGCAAGAATGCGCTGCCATCCGGCCGGCGTGCCCGGCTCGACGACCAGCAGCGTGTCGTCGGTCAGGTGCCAGAGCCGGTCGATGAGTTTTGGCAGCGACGCCGGTCCGATCTCGTCCAGCACATAGGCGCAGGTGACCAGCTCGGCCGGCTTGAGATCGGCAAGGTCGATGGTGACATCGCCGGCCAGCCAGGCGATCCTGGCCGTCATCGCCTCAGTGGCAAGCGCCTCGCCGACCCGGCGCACCGCGGCGCTCGCCTCGATCAGCACCGCCTGCTCGAGGTCGGGCCAGAGATCGAGCGCAGCCCAAAGCACGGTACCAGGGCCGGCGCCGACATCGAGCAGGCTTTTGGGCGCATAATCGGGCCTTGGCTCGCTGACCGCATCGAGGCTGGCATGGACGGCGGCATAGGTTGCCGGCAGCCGCGTCGCCAGATAGGCCTTGACCGCCATCTCCTCGGCCATGTGCAGGCGCCCGTCGCGCAGTTCGGCGCGGTAGCGGTCCGACAGCGTTTTTGCCGCTTGCTTCAGCGTCGGCAGCGGCACTTTTTCGAGGAGGCGCTCGACGCCCTGTCGAAGCGGGATAGGCAGTTCCATAGCTCAGGCACCCCGAGGTGCGAGCAGGATGACCGAAGCGCCAACGATGCAGAGCGCGGAACCGGCGAGGTCCCAACGGTCGGGGCGAACGCCTTCCACCAGCCACAGCCATCCGAGCGAGGCGGCGATGTAAATGCCGCCATAGGCAGCATAGGCGCGGCCCGCCGCGCTGATGTCTACCAGCGCCAGCAGGAAGCCGAACAAAGCGAGCGAGACCAGGCCCGGCGCCAGCCACAACGGTGACTTTTCCAGCCGCCACCACGCCCAGATCGAAAAGCAGCCGGCTATCTCGGCAAGGGCAGCAACGATGTAGATGAGATAGGTCATGAAAAAAGGTCCCGCGGCGACGACGAGACCTTTTTCAGCGTGCCGGCCGGCAATGGCAAGCGGCAATGGCGTGATCGTCGACAGTCTATTCCGTATCAGCCACCTTGCGGCGCCGCGCGGGCTTGGCGGCAGGGGCTTTTGGGCGATGTCCCATGTCGCGCATCTCCAGCGCCTTCTCGCATTTAGCCATATAGTCGCGAGACATCGGCAGCGTGTCGTTCTTCTTGGCAATCTGGATCTGGAAGATCACCAGATCCTGCCAGCGGAAGGCTGCTTCCGAGGCCCCCAGGTAGAACTCCCACATGCGGCAGAAACGCTCGTCATAGATCGCCTTGGCCCTGTCGCGATTGGCGGCGAAGCGCTCGCTCCAATGCCTCAGCGTCTCGGCATAATGTAGCCGCAGGATTTCGATGTCGGTGACGATGAGGCCCGACTTTTCGATCGCAGGCATTACTTCAGAGAGCGAGGGTATGTAGCCGCCGGGAAAGATGTATTTGCGGATGAAGGCGCTGGTTGCCCACGGCGCGCCGGAGCGGCCGATCGTGTGCAGCAGCATGACGCCGTCCGGCTTCAAAAGCGTCGCCGATTTGTCGAAGAAGGTGCGGTAGTGGTTGACGCCGACATGCTCGAACATGCCGACCGAGACGATGCGGTCGAAGCGCTCGTTGAGCTCGCGATAATCCCTCACTTCGAAATGCACGCGGTTTTCCAGCCCCTGCGCATGGGCGCGGTCGGTGGCGACGCCATGCTGTTCGGTCGACAACGTCACACCTTGCACGTCGACGTCGAAGGACTTGGCGAGATAGATGCCGAGCCCGCCCCAGCCGGAGCCGATGTCGAGCACCGTCTGGCCGGCCTTCAGCCTGAGCTTGGCGGCGATGTGGCGCTTCTTGGCGGCCTGGGCCTCATCGAGCGTCATGTCCGGTTGCTCGAAATAGGCGCAGGAATACTGCATGTCCTCGTCGAGGAAGAGCCGGTAGAGGTCGCCCGACAAATCATAGTGGCGCTGCACGTTACGGCGCGCGCGCGCCGCCGTGTTGATCTGCTGCAGGCGGCGGAAGGCGTGGCGCAGGCCCTCGATCGCCTTCGACCAGGTGGCGTCGATGCCGCCGCTACCCATGTTCTGGAAGGCGATGCGCATCACCCCCAGCACGCCGCCCTCGAGTATGTCGAGTTCACCGTCCATATAGGCTTCCGGCACCGCCAGCATCGGATCGAAGGTGATGGCGCGCTCGGCATGCGCGGTCTTGATGTGCATGTGCACCAGATCGCCGCTGCCGTCGCCGAAGATCACCGAGAGGCCTTTCGGTCCGGTGACTTTGAGATTGCCGGTGCGCACCAGGCGGTCGAGAATGCGTTTCAGCAGAATATTCATGACCAATGTCCCCTCTCGGTCAGACACGCTGTCTTGGCGCATGACCCCGAAAATCGAAATCGATTTTCGGAAAGGATCATGCGCCAAACCAAAGTTCTACAGAATCCTTTCCGCGTCCAAAGGACGCGCGGCGCTGTAGTCTGCCTCAACATATAGGGGTTCGAAAAGTTCCTTTTGGCACAAAAATGCCCAGGCGAGGGGCCTGGGCATTGGTCCAGAAATGATTGGAAGCCGACGAAACGTTTTAAAGCGCCGCTCTGACGCTTGTGACGTGCAATCAGCCGTTGTCTTCGCCGCCTTCGAACTCGGCATTGGGGTCGAAGAAGTTGTCCGGGCGGGCATTGTCGTTGATGTCTTCGCCATAGATGGCTTCGGCGGTGGTCAGCGTCTCGCCCTTGGCCTGGCGCTCGGCTTCGTCGGCCGTGCGGGCGATGTTTAGCGTGATGGTGACCTCGACTTCCGGATGCAGCGCGATCGCCACATTGGTAAGGCCGATGGTCTTGATCGGCTGGTTGAGCAGGATCTGGTTGCGGTTGACCGAGAAACCTTCCGCCGTCAGCAACTCGGCGATGTCGCGGGTCGACACCGAGCCGTAGAGCTGGCCGGTTTCGCCGGCCGAACGCACCGCGATGAAGCTCTTGCCGTCGAGCTTTTCCGAAATCTGCATGGCCTCGGACTTGCGCTCGAGGTTGCGGGCTTCGAGCTGGGCGCGCTGGCCTTCGAATTTCTTCTTGTTGGCTTCGTTGGCGCGCAGCGCCTTGCCCTGCGGCAGCAGGAAGTTGCGGGCGAATCCATCCTTGACCTTGACGGTATCGCCCATCTGACCGAGGCGGGAAACGCGCTCGAGAAGAATGACGTCCATGGTTTTGTTCCTTCGTTTGGGCGCCAAATCGCTGGCATCGACGCCGAATTGTTTGGAACAGGTCAGGAAGCTGAGGGCGTCGCCGCCTGTGTCGCTGTCCTGCCTGTCGCGGCAGTTAGAGGTCTTCACCTCAACCCGGGATTTGATGGCAACCCCGCGGCGCCCGTCGCCGTGGGAAAAGCGGGCGGCGAACCGCCCGCTGAAAGAGTGCTAGCGAACCACGTAGGGCAGCAGGCCGAGGAAGCGGGCGCGTTTGATCGCCTTGGCGAGCTCGCGCTGCTTCTTCTGGCTGACGGCGGTGATGCGCGACGGCACGATCTTACCGCGCTCGGAAATGTAGCGCTGCAGCAGACGTACGTCCTTGTAGTCGATCTTGGGCGCGTTGGCGCCGGAGAACGGGCAGGTCTTGCGGCGGCGGTGGAACGGGCGCCGGGTCGGGATCTGGTTGATGTCGACCATTATTCTGCACCCCCTTCAACACCTTCGCGCGGACGGCGCGGACCACGTTCTGCACCGGCGTCGCCACCGAAGCTGCGCGGCGGGCGATCGCCACGGTCGCCGCGATCGCGGTCGCCGAACGAGCGCGGGCCGCGGTCACGGTCGCCGAAGCCGCCGCGTTCCGAGCGCTCCTCGCGCTTCTGCATCATCGCCGACGGGCCTTCCTCATGCGCATCGACCTTGATGGTGAGGAAGCGTAGCACATCCTCGGACAGGCCCATCTGACGCTCCATCTCGTTGAGTGCGGCCGGCGGGCAGGTGATGTCCATCAGCGTGTAGTATGCCTTCCGGTTCTTGTTGACCCGGTAGGTGAGGGACTTCAGTCCCCAGTTCTCGACCCGGCCGACGGACCCGCCATTCGCGGAGATGACGCCCTTGTACTGTTCGACAAGCGCATCGACCTGCTGCTGCGAGAGGTCCTGCCGGGCAAGAAACACATGTTCGTAAAGAGCCATATTGTTCTATTGCCTTTCTTCGTTTCTCTCCCGGTTCCCGGCGGCAAAAGCCTCTGCAACTTCTCTGACCCGCCGATCCCTAGGGGGCGGGGAAGAAAGGAGCATGACGAGACGGTCGAGAGCGGAGACACGGGAGGCGGAAGCGCTTCTGGCTCCACACGAAGGTTTCGAAAAAACCTCCGGCCCTCCGTTCAGCCCCCAGCAAGGACCGGCAGATTGCGGGCGTCTATACAGGAATTTGGCCGCAAGGCAAGGGCGAGCCGAAAATCCGCCGCCGCGAGGGCGACATGTCGCGGCATCTTCAGCTTGTATGCGGAACGAGCTTCTTCACCGTTTCCGGGAAGAAATCGGGCGCTGCGCGGCGCTTGCCGAACATCATGTCGTATTGCAGCAGACGGAAATCGCGAATGGCCGGGTCGATTTTCTTCTTGCGCGCCCAGTCCGGCGTGGCCTCGCCCGCCGGCGTCATCAACAAATTGCGGTCGACGACGCTGTAGCGCTCGCGCATCTGGCCGAGGAAGCCGGTGTAATAGGGGTGGCTGATCCCGGCCGTGGTCAGGACATGGTAGGGCAGAAAGACTGGACTGACAGTGCCCATGTCCGCGACCGGACCGGTGCGGTTGGACCATACGATCAGCGGTGTTCGGTGATGCAGCAGCATCTGGTCGGGCGGCTCCTTGCGTGGCGCGACGTTATCCTTGAGGAAGCCGGTCTCGACATAGACAGGACCGAGCGGCGGCAGATGGTCGCCGAAGAAGGCGATGACCGTCGGTCGCCGCCGGTTCTTCGCCCATTCGACAAGGCGCTCGAGGCTCTTGTCGGCGTCGGATGCGCCTTCCGTGAAGCTCAGCAGCGAATCCTTTGCCCACTGGCTGGTCGGAGCCTGCACCTTGTGGGTCGGATTGTAGTAGCGATTCGGTTCGTAGGGTCCGTGGTTTTGCAGGCTGACGGCGAAGTAGAAGAACGGATTGTCCGTGGCGTCGGCTTCGCGGATGATCTCGTCGGTCATTGCCGCGTCCGACGCTAGCGGCCCGCGCTTTTCGAGATATGGCATGTTTTCTTCGGACTTGAAGTCATCGAAGCCGAACTCCGCATAAACCGGCGTTCGGTTCCAGAACCAGCTTGTGCCCGGATGGATGGCGCGCGTCTCATAGCCCTGGCTCTTCAGGAACGTTGCCATCGACGGCACCGGCGCGCGGACATATTGCTGGTAGGGGATGCTGCCGGCCGGCAGGAAGGCGTTGGAAAGGCCGGTCAGCGCCTCGAACTCGACATTGGCGGTCATGCCGCCGAATTCGGGCGAGAATACGTGGCCAGAGCGCAGCGCCCGCACGTTGGGAATCGGATCGGGCGTGATGGTGACGCCGGGCAGTTCGGTCGGATCCCAGAAGGATTCGCTCATGACGATGATGATATCTGGCTTCTCGGTCGGTACCGATGCCTTCACATCAGGCCTTTCGATCGCCGCGATCGCTTTGTCGGAGTAGCCGGCAGGCGCGGGGACATGGGCCATCGGCACGTTGAGCGCGAAGGCCAGTGCGAAGCCGTTGGAGGCGTAATTTTCTTTCTGGTCCCACATGATCGGGATGATTTGCAGCCGGTCGCGGGTCCACGAGAACGTCGCGTAATCCATGATCGACACGAAGAAGGCGAGCAGCGGCACGGTCAGCGTCAGCCTGGCCAGCCGCCCCTTGCGACCGAGCGCCGGTACCCGGCGGCGCCACAGCCGCCAGCCATAAACGAGCAGCGAGAGGCTGCCAACGATGCCGACCGCCAGAGCGATGGCGGTTCCCGGACGTTCGCGCACCAGAAGCGGCATCAGCGCTACGATCTGGCGTGAATAGAGGAAATCGGTCGGATAGAGCGGATCGCCGAGATAAAGCGATTTCTGATGGCCGACGAAGGCCAGCGCCAGGGTCAGCGGCGCGACGATAATCAGGCTCTGGTGGCTGCGGCCGAGCACTGCGTCGAGGCCGATCAGAATCAGCGCGAAGATGATGATGGTGGTCCAGCCCGGCTTGAAGGGCTGCAGGAAGAATGCGACGGTACCGGCAAAGTCGCCGCGCACGATCAGTTCGATCGCAAAAACCAGGATGGTGGCGGCGAGAAGGCTGACGAGGCCATAACGGATAACAGGCCATTTCCGGCCCGGCAGATAGCCGGTGGCCGGATCGCCTTCCAGAAACTGTGGCGCGGCTTTGCCAGCGCCCTTCCTAGTCCTTGCCACCTTACAATTCCCCCGACCATACACAAAAGCGTCATTGAGCTGTCATCGATATGTCACGAAAAGCTAGCGCCTGTGGCTGAAATAAGAAGAGCCAGCAAACGAATCGTGAGCGATTTTCATCATGAGTGATCGATAAAAAGCCTTTTGGAACAGGTACTCGGCCAGCAATACCGAGCCGGAGTGGCCCGGGTCGGGCCGATACCGGACTTGACTTGCCCGCCCGCCTTGCGTCACAGGCAGGAAAAAATCAGCCGGTTGGGAGCCACACATGGCCGTTGCATTCACCTTTCCGGGACAGGGCAGCCAAGCTGTCGGCATGGGCAAGGACCTCGCCGACGCCTTTCCGGAATCGCGGAAGATCTTCGAAGAGGTCGACGACGCGCTCGGCGAAAACCTGTCGAAGCTGATCTGGGAAGGGCCGGAAGAGACGCTGACGCTGACCGCCAATGCCCAGCCGGCGCTGATGGCTGTGTCACTTGCCGCGATCCGGGCGCTGGAATCGCGCGGCTTCTCGCTGAAGGACAAGGTCGCCTATGTCGCCGGCCATTCGCTCGGCGAATATTCGGCGCTTGCCGCCGCCGGTTTCGTTTCGGTCGCCGATGCCGCCCGGCTCTTGCGTATCCGCGGCAATGCCATGCAGGCGGCAGTGCCGGCCGGCGAGGGCGCCATGGCGGCGATCATCGGGCTGGAACAGGCCGATGTCGAAGACGCCTGCGCTGAAGCGGCCAAAGGTTCAGCCAAAGATTCAGTTTGCCAGATTGCCAACGACAATGGCGGTGGCCAACTGGTGATCTCCGGCGCCAGGGCGGCGGTCGAACTGGCGGCGAGGCTGTGCACGGATAAAGGCGCCAAGCGGGCGCTGATTCTGCAGGTCTCGGCACCTTTCCATTCGGCGCTTATGGCACCGGCGGCCAAGGTCATGCGCAATGCGCTGGCCGAGGTCACGAAGAACGCGCCGTTGGTGGCCGTAGTCTCTAACGTGTCGGTCACCCCGTCCAGCGATCCGGACGCAATCGCCCGCCGCCTGGTCGAACAGGTGACCGGCCGCGTGCGCTGGCGCGAAACGGTGGAGTGGTTCGGCGCAAATGGCATTGCGACACTTTACGAGGTGGGCGCCGGCAAGGTGCTGTCGGGACTGGCGCGGCGCATCAACCGCGATATCGCCACCGGCGCTGTCGGCACGGCGGCGGATGTCGAGGCGGCGCTGGCGGCGCTCGCATAACCGCCGAGATTTGACCCCACCCGTGTAGGGTGTTCTCTTAGATCAGGAGACAAGACATGTTCGAATTGACCGGCCGCAAGGCGCTCGTCACAGGCGCATCGGGAGGCATCGGCGAGGCTATCGCCAGGGTGCTGCATGCGCAGGGCGCCGTTGTCGGCCTGCACGGCACCCGCGTCGAAAAGCTGGAGACGCTGGCGGCCGAGCTCGGCGAGCGGGTCAAGCTGTTCCCGGCGAACCTTTCCAATCGCGACGAGGTCAAGGCGCTCGGCCAGCAGGTCGAGGCCGATCTCGAAGGCGTCGATATTCTCGTCAACAATGCCGGCATCACCAAGGACGGTCTGTTCGTACGCATGGCGGACGCCGACTGGGATACGGTGCTCGAAGTCAATCTGACCGCCGTGTTCCGGCTGACCCGCGAACTGACCCATCCGATGATGCGGCGCCGGCATGGCCGCATCATCAACATCACCTCTGTGGTTGGCGTCACCGGCAATCCCGGCCAGACCAATTACTGCGCCTCCAAGGCCGGCATGATCGGCTTTTCCAAGTCGCTGGCGCAGGAGATCGCCACCCGCAACATCACCGTCAACTGCGTCGCTCCGGGCTTCATCGAATCGGCGATGACCGACAAGCTCAACGACAAGCAGAAAGAGGCGATCATGGCAGCGATCCCGACACGGCGCATGGGCACCAGCGCCGAAGTCGCTTCCGCCGTCGCCTACCTCGCTTCCAACGAAGCTGCCTATGTCACCGGCCAGACCATTCACGTGAATGGCGGCATGGCGATGATTTGACAGTTGCGGGAAAACACCCCTTTTCGCCTTGGACCCAGGCCGATTTTCGTGTAATGCGGCCCGCAACCCGGCGGTTCGGGCAAAAACCGGCCCGGTGCTGTTGCGTTTCCGGCCGGACCATCTTTCAGCTTGATTAGCGGCATTCTGCCCGCTAACGAAGACAGACAAACAAAAGACGAGGATGCCCAAATGAGTGACACCGCAGAGCGCGTCAAGAAGATCGTTATCGAGCACCTTGGCGTCGATGCCGACAAGGTGACGGAGCAGGCGAGCTTCATCGATGATCTGGGCGCGGACAGTCTCGACACGGTCGAACTCGTCATGGCGTTCGAAGAAGAATTCGGCGTCGAGATCCCGGACGATGCGGCCGAAACCATCCTGACTGTTGGCGATGCGGTGAAGTACATCGATAAGGCTTCTGCCTGACGCTATTTGCAGTCATCACCGAGGAGGACCTGCGATGAGGCGTGTCGTCGTCACGGGCCTTGGGCTGCTTTCGCCCTTCGGCGTAGGCTTCGAGCATGGCTGGAAGGAGCTTCTTACCGGCCGCAGCGCAGCCAAGCGCATCACCGAGTTCGAGGTGGAGGATCTTGCCTGTAAGGTCGCCCACGTCATTCCGCGCGGTAATGGTGAGGACGCCACCTTCAATCCCGAGGCCGTTCTCGAGCCGAAGGAACTGCGCAAGATCGGCGACTTCATCCTCTACGGGCTCGCGGCCGCCGACGAGGCGCTGAAGGATTCGGGGTGGGCACCGAAGACGCATGAGGAACAGTGCGCCACCGGCGTGCTGATCGGCTCCGGCATCGGCGGCATCGAAGGCATCGCCGAGAACGCGTTGATCCTGAAGGAGCGCGGACCGCGCCGCATCAGCCCGTTCTTCATCCCCGGCCAGATCATCAATCTCGTCTCCGGCCAGGTTTCGATCCGGCATGGGCTGAGAGGCCCCAACCACGCCGTCGTCACCGCTTGCTCCACCGGCGCGCATGCCATCGGCGACGCCGCTCGGCTGATCATGTGGGGCGATGCCGACGTGATGGTCGCGGGCGGCACCGAGGCGCCGGTGACGCGGCTGTCGATCGCCGGTTTCGCAGCCTGCCGTGCGCTGTCCACCGACCGCAACGACGCTCCGGAAACGGCCTCGCGTCCCTATGACCGCGACCGCGACGGCTTCGTCATGGGCGAAGGCGCCGGCGTCGTCATTTTGGAGGAACTGGAACACGCCAAGGCACGCGGCGCCAAGATCTATGCCGAGGTCACCGGTTACGGCCTGACCGGCGATGCCTATCACATCACCGCGCCGGCCGAAGATGGCGACGGCGCCTTCCGCTGCATGGTTGCGGCGCTGAACCGGGCCAAGCTGACGCCCGCAGACGTCGACTACATCAACGCGCACGGCACCTCGACCATGGCCGACACGATCGAGCTCGGCGCCGTCGAGCGGCTGGTAGGCAATGCCGCGTCGAAAATATCGATGTCGTCGACCAAGTCGTCGATAGGCCATCTCCTGGGTGCGGCGGGCGCCGCCGAGGCGATCTTTTCGATCCTCGCCATTCGCGACAACATCGCGCCGGCCACCATCAATCTCGACAACCCGGAGCGCGAAACGGCGATCGACCTGGTGCCGCACAAGCCGCGCGCCCGCCAGGTCGACGTGGCGCTGTCCAATTCCTTCGGCTTCGGCGGCACCAACGCCTCGCTGGTCTTCCAGCGCTACAATGGCTGACCGGTCCGCCGACCGGCACGGTCTATGCGTGCCGTCAATTTTGCCATATTCGCCCCTACTGTGCCCAAGGGGATTCGTTGCACGATCAAACGGTAGGGCGCCATGAGCACAAATTCGGCGGACAATGGGGAATTCGGGCAACGGTCCGCACCGTCGGGTCCGATCATGCCGAAGACGGCCAGCGAAGCATTGCGGCCTGAAGCCGGCACGCCGCCGCCCAAGCGCTCGCGCGCCTCGCGCAGCCAGTTCGTCGTGTTTATGAACTTCGTCATCTCCTTGGTGATGCTGTTGGTTCTGGCGGCCGGTTTTGCATTGTATTTCGGCAAGCAGGAATTCAACGAGCCCGGCCCGTCGGCCAATGCCGACACCTTCCTGGTCAAGCCGAACACCGGCGTCCAGGAAATTGCAGAGCAGCTCGAGCGGCGCGGACTGATCAGCGACGCGCGCATCTTCCGCCTTGGCGTGCGTGCCTTTGGCAATGATTCGGAACTGAAGGCCGGCGAATACGAGATCAAGCCGCAGGCCTCCATGCGCGACATCATGGAGTTGCTGAAGAGCGGCAAGTCGGTGATGTATTCGCTGACCGTCCCCGAGGGACTGACGGTCGAGCAGGCGCTGCAGCGCATCGCCGATCAGGCAGCGCTCGACGGCGATATGCCGGCGACCATTCCACCCGAGGGCAGCCTTGCCACCGACACGCTGCGTTTCACCCGCGGCGCGACACGCCAGCAGATGGTCGAGAAGCTTTTGGCGGATCAGAAGAAGCTGGTCGAGGATGTCTGGCAGCGGCGCGCCGCCGATCTGCCTCTGGCCAATGTCGACGACTTCGTCATCCTGGCTTCGATCGTCGAGAAGGAGACGGGCAAGGGCGACGAACGCTCACGGGTCGCCGCCGTCTTCCTCAACCGGCTGGCCAAGGGCATGCGGCTGCAGTCCGATCCGACCATTATCTACGGTCTGTTCGGCGGCAAGGGCAAACCCGCCGACCGCCCGATCTACCAGTCGGACATCAAGAAGCCGACGCCCTACAACACCTATCTGATCAATGGCCTGCCGCCGACGCCGATCGCCAATCCCGGCCGTGCGGCGCTGGAGGCGGTAGCCAACCCGTCGAAGACCGACGACCTCTATTTCGTCGCCGACGGCACCGGCGGTCACGTCTTTGCCGCGACGCTCGCCGAGCACAATGAGAACGTCGCCCGTTACCGGGCGCTGCAGAAGAAGCTGGCCGACGAATCCGCCAAGGCCGGTGCTGCCAAGGCCGACGCCGCCAAGGTGGAAGGTCAGACCGATGCGCCGGTTGACGGCGGCGATGGCGATGCGGGAGCGGCGCCGCAGTAGCGCCGGACGGTTCTGGGATCGTCCCTCCGATTCGTTGACGGCAGCGGACGTGCTGATTTTGAGATCAGGAGCGTCTGCGTCCGATCCGGCGCGAAGAGGCGCTCCGGCATTTTGAAGCCGCGCATGATCTGGCCCGGAACCGCTTCCGGGATCATGCGCCAGGGGGAAGCAAGGGCATTATGAATTTGCAGAGCATGACCGGTTTTGCGCGGGCCGTCGCCGAACATGACGGCACGTCGATCGCCTGGGAGGTCAAGTCGGTCAACGGCAAGAGCGTCGAGGTCAGGCTGCGGCTGCCGCAGGGCCTCGAGCGACTGGAGCCGGCCGTCAGGCAGACGGTGCAAAAGCGCTTTGCGCGCGGCAATTTCCAGGCAACGCTGACCGTCGGCCGCGCCGCCGGCCAGCAGGCGCAGCCAGTGGTCAACGAGGTCTTCCTTAGGGATCTGGCACGGCTGGCCAAGCGGCTGCAGGAGCAGTTCGGCGCAGCGCCTGCGACAGCCGACGGGCTGCTTTCGCTACGCGGCGTGCTCGACATCCCCGAAACCACCGAAACCGAAGAGGCGCGGGCGGTGCTCGACAGCGCAATTCTCTCGGCGCTCGAAGTGGCGCTGGGCGGGCTGGAGCAGGCACGCCAGGGCGAGGGCGCCGCCCTGCGCTCGCTACTGTCCGGCCATATCGACGCTATCGAGGCGCTGACGCTGCGCGCCGAGGCCGATCCGTCGCGCGAGCCGGCGGTGATCCGCGAACGGATTGCCGAGCAGGTTCGGCTGCTGATGGATGCCTCCGCCAATCTCGACGCCAGCCGGTTGCATATGGAAGCGGCGTTCCTGGCCACCAAGGCCGACATCCGCGAGGAGATCGATCGGCTGAAGACGCATGTGGCGTCCGGCCGGGTGCTGCTGGCAGGCGGCGGCGCCATCGGCCGCAAGCTCGATTTTCTGGCGCAGGAATTCAACCGCGAATCGAATACGCTGTGTTCGAAGTCGAACGCCGCTGGTGTCACCGCCATAGGGCTGGAGCTGAAGGCGGTGGTCGACCAGTTTCGCGAACAGGTCCAGAATCTGGAGTAACCCTGATGGTTGCCAAGGAGCCTATGGTTGCCAGGGATTTGGGTTCCCGCATTCGCCGCCGGGGTCTGATGCTCGTGCTGTCGTCGCCGTCCGGCGCCGGCAAGTCGACGATCGCGCGCAATCTTCTGGAGAGCGATTCCAGTCTCGAACTGTCAGTCTCCGTCACCACGCGGCCACGCCGCGGCAGCGAGATCGAGGGCGTCCACTATCATTTCCGCACCATGCGCGAGTTCGAGCGGCTGCGCGATTCAGACGAACTGCTCGAATGGGCCGAAGTGCATGGCAATTGCTATGCGACGCCGCGTGAACCGGCCGAACTGGCGCTGGCACAGGGCCGCGACATGCTGTTCGACATCGACTGGCAGGGCGCCCAGCAGCTCAAGGAGAAGATGCGCGCCGACATCGTCTCGATTTTCATCCTGCCGCCCTCGATGAAAGAATTGAAGGCGCGGCTGAAGCGCCGCGCCGAGGACCAGGAATCGGTGATCGAGACGCGTCTGAAGAACGCCCGCAACGAGATCGAGCACTGGAAGGAATATGATTTCGTCATCATCAACGACGATCTCGACCGTGCCTTCGCCGAAGTGCGCGGCATCGTCACCGCCGAGCGGCTCAGACGCGATCGCCGGCCCGGCCTGTTCGATTTCGTCTCGGCGTTGCTCGACGAGAAGACGGACTAGGGGCCGGCGCAATCACACCGCGTTGGTCAGTCGCACGAATTCCTCGACGCTCAAGGTTTCCGCCCGCCGCGTCGGATCGATGCCGGCGCGGCTGAGCAGGGCTTCGCCGCCGAGGCTCTTGACGCTCTGCCGCAGCATTTTGCGGCGCTGGCCGAAGGCCGCTTCGGTGACGCGGCTGAGCTTCTTGACCTCGGCGGGCAGGGGACTCGCCCGCGGCACCAGATGCACCACCGACGACACAACCGTGGGCGGCGGCGTGAACGCTTGCGGCGGCACGTCGAAAGCGATTTTTGCCTCCGTCCGCCAGCCTGCCAGCACGCCCAGCCGGCCATAGGCATCGCTGCCGGGGCGGGCGACGATGCGCTCGGCCACCTCGCGCTGGAACATCAGCGTCATCGATGCGTAGAAGGGCGGCCACTCGGCGACGGTCAGCCAGCGTATCAAAAGTTCGGTGCCGATATTGTAGGGCAGGTTGGCGACGATCCTCACAGATCCATTGCCCCCATGTGCCCCTTTGGCAAGCGCTGCAAAATCCGTCTTCAGCGCATCGCCGGCAATGATCTCCAAACGGCCCGGATAGTGATCTGACACCTCCACGAGCGCTGCCAGGCAGCGCTCGTCGCGCTCGATGGCGATGACCCGACCGGCGCCGTGGGAAAGCAGCGCCCGGGTCAGGCCGCCGGGACCCGGACCGACCTCGATCACCGTGGCGTCCTTCAGGTCGCCGGCGGCGCGCGCGATCTTGCCGGTCAGGTTGAGGTCGAGCAGGAAATTCTGGCCGAGCGCCTTTTTCGCCTGCAGCCCATGGCGTTCGATCACCGTGCGCAACGGCGGCAGCCCGTCGATGCTCATGCGACCGCTCTCATGCACAGGCTCATGCGGCGGCAGCCCTCGTCCCGGTGTCGGCAAGCCTGCGGGCGAGCCTTAGCGCCGCGATCAGGCTGTCGGCCCGGGCTATGCCCTTGCCGGCGATATCGAAGGCGGTGCCGTGATCCGGTGAGGTGCGGATGAAGGGTAGGCCGAGCGTGACGTTGACCGCCTCGTCGAAGGCCAGCGCCTTGGCCGGGATCAGCGCCTGGTCGTGATACATGCACAGCGCCACATCGTAGCCGGCTCGGGCGCGGGCATGGAACAGCGTGTCGGCCGGCAGCGGCCCGAAGGCGTCGATGCCCTCCGCCCTCAGCCTGTCGACCGCCGGGCGGATGATGCGCTCGTCCTCGGCGCCCATCGCGCCGCCTTCGCCGGCATGCGGATTGAGGCCGGCAATGGCAAGCCGCGGCTTGGCGATGCCGAAGCGGTGTTCGAGGTCGGCGGCGGTGATGCGGGCGGTCGCGACGATCAACTCCGTCGTCAGCGTTTTCGGCACCTCGCGCAGCGCAATGTGGATGGTGACCGGAACCGTGCGCAACTCGGGACCGGCGATCATCATCACCGGCATCGCATCTGCGCCGGTGTGGAGCGTCGCCAGATGCGCCAGATATTCGGTGTGGCCGGGGAAATGGAAGCCGGCATCGTAGAGCGGCTTCTTGGCGATCGGGCACGTGACGACTGCTGCTGCGCGGCCGCCAAGGCAGTCGTCAACAGCGCGGTCGATCGCCTCGATGATGCCGGCGGCGTTGGCTGGGTCCGGCCGGCCGGGGCTGTCGACGAAGCGGATGGCAAGCGGCATGATGGGCAGCGCGCGTGTAAAGACGCGCGCCGCTTCGGCTGGCATTGTCTCCGTGATTGGCACATCGGCGCCGAGCAGGCGCGCCCGTGCGGCGATCAACGCCGGATCGGCGATAAGATAGAAGGGCGGCACACCGGCGCTGTCGCGCGCCTGCCAGGCAGCAATGGCGATTTCCGGCCCGACGCCGGATGGATCGCCGGCGCTCAGCGCCAGCGGAAGCTCTGCCTCTGGCGACTTCAGCGCTCAACGATGCGGGCTTTCTTCCGCAACTCCTCGACATACTTCTTGGTGAGCTCGTCGGCATCCTTGCCGCTCGAGCCTTCGCTCTGGAACACCATCTGGGCGGCCTTGTCGTCGGACACTTCGCGCGACGAGCAGATGCCGATGAACTCGACGCCGCGGTCTGTTTCGCGCGTGGCGGTGGCGCCGCCGACCTTGGTGGCCTTGATCTGGTCGGCCCAGTCCGGCGGCAATTGCGGCGCCAGTATCCGGCCGAGATCGCGAACGGTGACGTCGATCAGGCCCTTGGCAAATTCGCGCGAGGTGTTGCAGCCGTTGAAGCGGGCGCGCATGGCGTCGGCCTCGCGTTTGCGCTTGGCCAGCGTCGCGCTGCGCTCGGCCGCCGGCACGACGAAGATGACCTGCTGCAGCATGTACTCCATGGCGGTTGGCTTGGTGCCGCCATTGTCGAGCATGCGCCTGACCACGTCCTGCTCGCTCATGGCGCCGCCGCTGTCGGAGCGATGGCGCGCGGTCAGCGCCTGGTTCCAGGCCATCTGGGAGCGGATGAATTCCTTGAAATGCTCCTTGCCGACGCCGGACTGCGCCATGACGCCGTCGAGTTGCTTGAGCTGCATCTTGTTGGTCGTGGCAAAGCGCTGATAGGCGGCGTCGACCTGGGCGTCGCTGATGCGGATGCCGAGACGCTTGGCTTCGGCGACGCGCAGCGTCTGCTCGATCATCTCCTCGGCGGCGTCGCCTTTCTTGCGCTGCAGGCGCAGGAAGGCAGCCCGATGCTGGATGTCGCCGGTGGTGATCGGTACGTTGTTGACGACGTATTTTATCTGGCTGGCGAAAGCCGGCGGCGTCATCATGGTGATCGAGGCCGAGGTCGCCGCCACCAGCAGCGCGAACCCTGCCGAAAAGAGGTATTTCCTCATCGAAAGCATCCCAATTCTATCTCGGTTCCGGCCCAATTCTATCCCATTTTGAGGGAGCTGGAATCCGTGCCTGCCCTATGCGGCGAAACGATGTCGTCAGAAGCGATGTGCGTCCACTTGGACGTACAAGATACGCTCTGACACTTTGAATCGTGCTTTCCGAAAATCAATTCCCGATTTCGGGCCGATGCGTTGGCCGGCCGCCCGTTCCGATCGTCTGCTGCTGGCCAGTCGTCTGCTACTGGACAGTGTCGATGGAACTTTGTGTCGAGCCGAAATCGCCGAGCGTGCGGAACGACAGGTTGAAACCGATGTTCTGCGACACTTCCTTGGTGCTCAGGTCGCGGGATTCCGAGAATGTCATCAAGTAGGTGAAGCATGAATCACTATAGGCAAAGCCGACCCCGTCCTTGACAAGGACGCTTTGCTCCAGATCGTAGGTGCCGGTTCCGAAGACACGCCAGTTCTCTGCAAGTTGCGTCGACGCGCCGAGCGTGACCTCGTGGCGATCGGTCGTGAAGCCATAGAGTGGCTGCGCCTGGATGAAGGCGTATTTGGCACTGAACGAAATCGGCAGGCCGGAATAGGCTGCCTTCACCTCGGCGCGGCGAACCTCGAAGCTCTGCTCGTCGAAGCGGCCGCTGACCGAGCCGGAAAGCCCCCTGGGGCTGTTGAAGCCGACAAGGCCGACATAATCGGAGGTCGCGTTCTCGAGGCCCGAATCGGCGCCGACGTTGACAAGGTCCGGCGCCGCGAAGGAGTTCTGGCCGTCAATCTGGTAGGATTGGCCGAACAGCGCGTTGGTGCTCCAGCCATTGTCATAGGCGCCGGAATAGCGCAGCCCGATATTGGCGCGCGTGCCGCCTTCCAAGCGGTCGTAACCGGAGAACTTGTCGCGCTCGAACAATGTCGTGGCGTCAAAGACGAAGCTCTGCGCGTCCTCGTTGGGGACAGCGAGGCCGCCGACATATTGCTCGTTCGGACGCACGAACACCTGCGCCATCGGCTCGAAGATGTGGCTGGAACTGGTCGACGAGAACAGCACCGGCCAACGCATTTCCAGCCCGGCGGTCGCCATGAAGCGGGCGAGCGACGATCGCATATCGTCGTCGACGCCGAGGTTAGACGCCATCTGATTGATGGCATTGAGCGATCCCGAAGAGGCATTGACATAGCCTGCGTCGCCGCGCAGCGCCAGCAGCGGCGTCAGCAGCAGCCCACCATCGGTGGTGAAGGTGCGCTTCCATTCCGCTTCGGCGGTGAGACGGCCCGACTGGCCCTCGATGCCGCGGACTCTGTTGACGGATGCATTGTTGTTCGGATCGGCAAGGACCGTATCCAGCCTGTCGCGGCTGATGGTCTGCGCGTTGACATTGAACGACAACTGCCCGCCGCCCACCGCCATGTCGGGGATGTAGGCGTAGTCGAGCGAGGGCAGCACCCAGGGCTGCTTGCCGGCGAGTGCGGTCGGATCGTCAGGGAGTGTCTCTTCCTGGACCTCGAAGCGCATGGCGCGCACGTCGAAATAGTTGCGGCCGTTGAGGCCGGTCAGGTAGATCGAGGAGCGATGCACGCTGTCGTTGAAGTCCTCGATGGCGTAGGTGCGTGAGAAGTTCTTGTCGGTCTGCAACAGGACATCCCAGCCGAAGTCCCAGCGCGGATTGATAGCGAACTGGCCCTTGGTGCCCATCATGCCGCGAAACTTGTTCGGGTCGCCGGGCGCACCCGAATCGACATTGTGCCCGTCGCTGTTGATGAACTCGTCGGGATCCTCTTGCCGGATGCCGGCGATCTTCAGGCTGTACTGGCCGTTGTTGAAGCGCTGGCGCCACTCGGCTTCGCCGAGGAAGCCCTGCTTGGTATAGCCGCTGCCGGTGACGGTGAGATCGTAAGTTGGTGAGAGCGCGAAATAATAGGGAACTTTGACGCCGATGCCGAGATCGCTCTCGTAGGCGATGCCTGGAATCAGGAAGCCGCTCTTGCGCTTGACGGTCGGGTCGGCAATCTCGAAGGCCGGCAGATAGGCGAGCGGAAAGCCGAAGAACTCGAAATTCGAATTCTCGAAGCGAACCGTCTTCTTTTCGCCGTTCCAGATGATCTTTCTGGCCTTGATGCGCCAGGTAGGCGCTTTGTCCGGTTTGTCCTCGCACGGCTCGCACGCCGTGTAGACGCCGTTGTGGAACGTCGTCAACACGCCGCCCATGCGCTCCGCGCTTTCGGCGGCGAAATAAGCCTTGTCGACGGTTTCGACACGCAGCGCGTTGACGAAGCCGTCGGCGAAATCGTCGGTGATGTCGACGTGCTGCGAATAGATCTTGGTGCCGTCGCTGTTGATGACCTCGACATTGCCGCTGGCGACGAGGCGTTTGGTGTTGCGATTGTATTCGACCCGCTGGGCGACGAGGCGGTTGCCGCCGTAATCGATCTGCACGCCGCCGACGGCCGTCACTGTCTGGTTGTCGTTGTCATAGACCAGCGTATCCGCCGCCAGCAGCATTTGCGAGCCGGCGGGAACGTCGGCTGCCATGTCGCTGATATCCTGGGCAAAAGCCGGGATATTCGGGACGACGCAAGCGAGCAGGCATGCCAAGGCGCTCGCCCCATAGAGGCGCGCCAAACCGGCCTGCCTATGGATGCGTAAAACCGCCCCCCTCACTAGCCGTCTTCCTTGTACAGCAAGAAAGTCACCCCGAAGAACATAGCCACGACAACCGGAACCCATGCAGCCACGACTGTGGGTACGAATCCCGCCACGCCGAATGCCTTGACCAGCACTGTCACGACATAAAGCAGAAACCCGGCCAGGACGCCACCCAGAATCATCGTTGCGGATTGGCCCATCCTCGCAAATCGCATCGACACCGTTGCGGCGATCAGCGTCATGGCGACGAGAAGGAACGGCAGCGCCACCAGCGAATCGAACTGCATGGCAAAGGCATTTGCCTTGAGGCCGAAGGAGCGGGCAACCTCGATCTTGCCGGGCAGATCGTAGAAAGGAATGGTTTCCGGGCGCGCCAGCCGCTCTTGCACGAATTCGGGCTTGAGATTGGTCGGCACCCGGTCGCTTGCCACCGACTGGATGTTGCCGTCCCGGAAAACCTTGACGTCCTGCAGTTCCCAGTAGCCGTCCCGCAAAAAGGCGTGCGCCGCGTCCTTGCGTTCGACGATGTCACCTTGCGGGTTGAGGACGAAGAAGACGGCGTCGGCCATCTCCAGGCCCTGATTGAGAATGGCGCGCGCGCCGATGATGGTATCGCCGGAACTGGTTTTCTGCCGGATCCAGGGCTCGGCGTCGGCCGAGACGGTGGTCGACTTGCCGGAGCGGAGCTGGGTTTCGATTTTTTCGGACCAGGAAAACGCATGCGCAGCGATCGGGTTGATGACGCCGACCGACAACACCCCGAACAGCAGCGCCCCGATGCAGCACGGCAGCAGGAATTGCCATGCGGACACACCGGCCGAACGCGCGATGACCAGTTCATATCTGCGGTTGAGCGAGACCAGCGTTGCCATCGCCGAGAACAGGCCGACGAAGGGCACCGTCTGCAGCATGATCATCGGCATCCGCAACCCTGAAATGGCGAACGCCGTGCCGTAGGTAAAACCCGGCAAGCCGGTCGTGCGGCCGGAAAGCTCGGTGAAGTCGATCAGGAACACAAGCGCCAGGAGGCCGATGAAGAACCAGATGGTGATCGTCACGTAGCGGAAGAAGAAGTATCTGCCCAGAGTCCAGCCCATTAGCGTATCCAGCCCATCAGCCGGCCCCTTGGCCAGAAGCGCCGCGCCTGGCGAAGCGGAGCTTCAGGGCGCTCCAGCCGTCACCGAAGCGGCCGGCGAAATTCGTCATCCAGTCGGCCCAGGCGACCGGCAGCTCCATGGTCCGGTTGGAGACGATGAACCATGTCGCGACTGCGGACGCCACGATAGGGACGCCGTAGACCATATAGGTGTATTGCGGAACGTTGTCGGCCTTGCCGGCGGCAAAGAAACCAAGCCAGCGCACGAAAAGCGCAATCGCGATGGCCGTGATCAGCGGATGAATGCGCGCCTCGCGATGGGAGCGCGCGTCTCCCGCCACTGCAAGCGCGATCAGCGCGAAAACGAGTGAATAGGACCATTCGGAAAAACGCTGGTGGAGCTCGGCCAGGTACTTGTTCGGCCTTTTCTGGAATATCTTGTCGTTCGGACTGGGATTGAGCAGGTACTGGGTCGTCCGGTCCTTCGGCAAGAGCAATACGTCCGATGAGGCTGACATGAAGGCGGACAGGTCGAAGGCATAGGAGGTGAACCGGATGACCGAAAGATCGCCGGCCAGCGTTTCGCGATGGATAACGCCGTCGTTCATCATCAGCACCCTCTCGTCGCCGCTATCGATGATGGCGCCGCTCTTGGCGTAGTAGATAAGGTTGACGCCCTCTTCGCGTGAATCGGCGACGAAAATGCCGCCAAGGCGGTTGTCCGGAAGCCGCTCGCCAATCTGCAGGAACAAGCCGTCGTCGATCTTGCGGAAGGTGCCTTCCTGGATAATCAGCGACAGAAGATCGGCACGCGAAGACGCCACCAGCTCGCGGTTTTTCTGTCGTGCATAGGGGTCGACGCCGTTGTCGACGGCAAACGAAAAGATGCTGGCCGCCAGCGCCAGGAGCATGATCGGCCTGACGATGGTCCAGCGCGAAGCGCCCGCGGCGTTCAAGACGGCAAGCTCAGAATCGGAATTCATCGCGCTCAGTGTCTGGGCGACCGCGACCACCAGGGCGAAAGGCACGACGATCGGGACGATCGACGGAATGATCAGCGCAGCGACTTCGAAGAAGGTCAGCGCCGACTGCCCGCTGTCGGTGACAAGGTCGATGCGGGCGAGCACCTGCGTCGTCCACACGATCGCCAGCGTCCAGATGAGCGCTGCCAGGAAGACCGCCAACGCACGACGCATGATGTAGCGTTCAACGACCTTCATGAAGGCTTTTCTCGATTTTGCCGAACGGCATCATGCCTCCAGACAAGGTAGTCGCCCGGCGACGACTCTACAACCGGTCCGTTGGCGGTTCGATCTGGTTCCCGTCCCAGATCGATATTTCCGGTGGGCCGGAGTGTCGGCGGCAATGGATAAGAAAGGGCGAACATCAATGGTTAACAACACGTTGCGGCAGGAAAGCGGGGCCGTGCCGCGACGAATCGCCATCGATTCCATCCGCCATATGGGATCGGATTCCGGCAAAGTCTTGCCAAATGCCGGAAAACGACCAAATGTCGCGCCGATCACGGTCCTGGCCGCCGTAGCTGCGACGGCGGCGAGACGAACCCGAAATTGCCCGGCCTGTGGTTTACCGGCATGCGGCCAAGCATTCGCGGTTGCTTCGCCAAACGCACGAATTCAGGCCAACGCATTCGCGCAGGAGGATCGTCAGGCAGGGGTGATGATTGAAAATTGGGGTGGTGCTTCCGATCGGAAACAGCCAAATATCTAGTTTCGCCAAGGCACTCTCCCAAAAATCCAACGCCGTTCCCGAAAGCAGGACATGATGACTTCGAGACCTTCGATCGCCTTCGCCAAATTCGCAGCGCCCAAAAAGGGCAGTGTCTTCGTGCTGGCGGCCAACGATGGCGGTCTCGGCGATGCTGCAAAGGCTTGCGATCCGGCAAAGACCCTGGAGCGGGCGTTTCCGGTGGCCGACTTTTCCGGCAAATTCGCCGGCCTGGTCGAAGTGCTGGCGCCGGAGGGCACATCGCTCGACCGGCTGGTGGCGGTCGGCGCCGGCAAGGTCTCGGGGCTCGACGACCATGCCTGGCTCAAGCTTGGCGGCACCATCGCTGCGTCCCTGCGCAAGGCGACAGAGGTGGCCGTCGTGCTCGATCTGCCGGGTGCTGACGTCGGCGGCAGGCAAGCGGCACAGCTTGCCGCGGGCATCCTTCTGCGCAGCTATGCCTTCGACAAGTACAAGACGAAAAAGGAGAATGGCGACGGCCAGCGCGACGGCAACAAGGCCGAGCCCAAAAAGCCGGTCAAGGTGACCATCCATACCACCGATCCGGCTGCGGCGAAAAAGGCATTCGCCGACGAGGCGGCGGTAATCGACGGGGTGCTGCTGGCGCGCGATCTGGTCAACGAACCGGCCAATATACTCGGGCCGGTGGAATTCGCCGCCCGCGTCAACGAACTGGAAGCGCTCGGCGTCACGGTCGAGATCCTGGTCGAGAAGGAGATGAAGAAGCTCGGCATGGGCGCGCTGCTCGGCGTTGCGCAAGGCTCGCCGCGTGGCGCCCGCCTGGCCGTCATGCGATGGAACGGCGGCAAGGCCAAGGACAGCCCGATTGCCTTCGTCGGCAAGGGCGTCACATTCGACACCGGCGGCAATTCGATAAAGACGGCCTCCGGCATGGAGGACATGAAGGGCGACATGGGCGGCGCGGCGGCCGTGACCGGGCTGATGCACGCGCTGGCCGCCCGCAAGGCCAAGACCAATGTCGTCGGCGTCATCGGGCTGGTGGAAAATGCCGTTGACGGCCATGCGCAGCGCCCCGGCGACATCGTCACCTCGATGTCGGGCCAGACCATCGAGGTGCTCAACACCGACGCCGAAGGCCGTCTGGTTCTGGCCGATGCGCTGTGGTACTGCAACGATCGCTTCCAGCCGAAATTCATGGTCAATCTGGCGACGCTGACCGGCGCCACCATGGTCGCGCTCGGCCAGCATTATGCCGGCCTGTTCTCCAACAATGACGAATTGGCGAACAGGCTGACGAGCGCCGGGCAGGCGACGCAGGAACGAGTGTGGCGAATGCCGCTCGGCACCGAATACGACAAGCTGATCGATTCGAAAAATGCCGACATGAAGAACATCGGCGGCCGCTATGGCGGCGCCATCATCGCGGCGCAGTTCCTGCAGCGCTTCGTCAAGGATACTCCCTGGGCGCATCTCGACATCGCCGGCACCGCGATGGGCGCGCCGTCCAGCGAGATCAACCAGTCATGGGCCTCCGGCTTCGGCGTCAGACTGCTCGACCGGCTGGTGCGCGACAACTACGAGGGGTGAGGCCTTTCAAGGCGCAATCATGGCCGACGTCCTGTTCTACCACCTGACCGAATCGACTCTGGAGGATGCGCTGCCCGGCCTGCTCGAGCGCAGCGTCGATCGCGGTTGGCGCGCCGTGGTGCAGACCGGCACCGAGGAGCGGCGCGACGCGCTGGACCAGCATCTTTGGATTTTCAGAGACGATTCCTTCCTGGCGCATGCGACCGACCGCGAATCCTATCTGGCCGAGCAGCCGATCCTTTTGACAACCGGCCAGGACAACCCCAACGAAGCGCAGATACGCTTCCTGGTCGACGGCGCGGTGCCGCCGGAGCTTCTCGGCTATGAACGCGCCGTGTTCCTGTTCGACGGCCACGATGCGGCCCAGGTCGAGGCGGCGCGCACGCACTGGAAGACGATGAAGGAAGCCGGCCACGCGGTCACCTACTGGCAGCAGTCTTCAGACCGGCGCTGGGAACGCAAGGCGTAAAGCTGCCGCGTTGGCTATCCCGATGCCGCTGGCAGCCATACGCAGAATGACAACGTAGAAGGCGACGTGAACCCAGCACGCGACACGCTCCTGCGAGCGAGGCGATCCCTCCAGAGGAAACGGCTTCCGATCGAACCGCCGCCACCAGACGATACGGAAGGCCGTGAGAGAAGCAGGACTATGATCGCTACCGGAATGTGACACGGAGGAAACCGCAGTGGTGGCCGCATCCATGGCCTTCGCTGCCTGAAAGCCGGAGCCCAGCAGGGCCAGAATCAGAAGGGGCTCAGCCAGTGAATTGAGACCGCTATCGTGCCGTAGCGATCAGCTCTGCTCTTCAGCATCTTCTTCTCCTTCGAATTTCTTCCGCAGCGCCTTCATGACACGGCCGGCCGTTTCGAGGTCTTCGATGGGAAACCCCTCCGCGAGCGTGTTGACCCGTGGTTCGTACAATCTGATCGCGGCATCATAGGTCTGCTGTCCCTTATCGGTTAGCACGACAAGGTGCGCGCGGCGGTGATGCGGATTGGGTTCGAACCTGACGAGCCCTTCCTTCGCCAAATCGTTGACGATGCGCTGCACGTTCTGGCGGTTGGCACCGAGATCGCGTGCGAGCCACGCGACCGGCTGCGGGCGTTCGGCTGCGACAATGGCGCCGAGGATCTGCCAACGGGCGCTGGTCAGCCCAAGCGGAGCCACGAGCCGATCGCCCCACGTCAAAGTCAGGTTATTGACCCTGAACAGGCCGAGAATGAGATCGGTCAAGGCTTCACCCGCCGGCGTTCGATTTGGGGTCTTCGTTGTTTCGTCCATTTGTCACCATAGGATGGTATTGACATTATAATGTCAATTAGCTACGTGTGCATCATACCAGATCGACATCGTATAACCAAATTGGAAAGGAACCTATCATGTCTCTTATGCGCCCACTGGACCCTGCATTCCCGATCGAACGTCAGATCGCAATCGATGCTGCTTCCGTCGTGCTCGTGAACGTATTCACGCTCGACAAGGCGGACGAACAGACCTTTCTCCGAGCCTGGCAGGACGATGCGCTGTTCATGAAACAGCAGCCGGGTTTCATCTCGACCCAGCTTCACCGCGCGGTCGGCGAAAGTCCTACTTATCTGAACTATGCCGTCTGGGGATCGACAGCAGACTTCCGGACTGCGTTCATGCATCCGGAGTTCAGGGCGAAACTCTCAGTCTATCAAGCTTCGGCGGTCGCTTCCCCGCACCTGTTTCAAAAAGTCGGCGTGGCGGGCGTCTGCCTCGCGTAGGCGTGGCGTCAGCAAGAATTCGAAGTCATCAAAATCGAAAGAAAAGAAAGGCAGGAGAGATTCCGTTGCGACTCCTATTCAACATTCTCGCTATCTCTGGTTCGGCGATGTTCGCCGGCGTCATGCTGACGATCGGCGTAACGTTGGGCGGCTACTGGAAGAGCCTTCCGGCTGCCGAATTCCTCGATTGGTTTAGCCAGAACGACCGGTTCATCATAAGGACGATCCCCCTTGTCGTCGTTCCGACCCTCATCGGCCTGATCGGTTCGCTCTGGCTCAGCTGGAGCGAGGGAGGACTACGTGCACTGTGGATCGGGGCGATCGCCTGTGTCGCTGCCGTTCTGGTTCTCACTATGGCCTGGTTCCTTCCGACCAACGCGCAATTCGCCACCAAGTCGATTCCCCTGGATCAGGTGCCCGCCCGGCTAGACACCTGGCTCATGGTCCACAACGTTCGAATCCTGCTCGCTACCGTCGCGTCGGTGCTCGGGATTCTGGCAGTCGCTCGGTGAAGGGCGGGACCGGCGCTGGGAACGCAAGGCGTAGTAAAGCCTGCCATCTTGGCTATCCGCAACCCGGGATAGATCGCGGAGCAATTGGCTCACGACGCCGAAGAAAGCATCGGACCGAAACCGGGAAGAACACTGAAGGGGGTGGTTTGCTGATCGTTGAGACGCGCTACACCTGAAGCCGTTCAGCCAAGTCAATGAAGTCGCTGGCCACCAGGTCCCAGGCCTGATCAGGGTGCAAGTCCGTGGTCTGCGCTAACCCGTGCTCGGTCGGACGCGGGACAAAGGCTGTTCGCAATCCGCATGCCCGAGCCGCTGCAAGGTCGCCATTGTGGGCGGCCACAAGACAGATCTCAGCTGGCTTCATTGCCAGGACGTCAGCGGTGCGAAGATAGGCTTGCGGCATCGGCTTGTACGCCTGCACGACTTCGGCGCCGAGGATCGCATCCCAGGGGATGCGACTACGCTTCGCCATGTTGAGCATGAGGACGATGTTACCGTTCGAGAGCGGTGCGATGATATAGCGGGCCTTCAGCAGTGTGAGGCCGGCCACCGCGTCCGGCCATGGCTCCAATCGGTGCCATGCCAGGTTCAGTTCGTCCAGTTCGGACGCTGGCACCGAAGCCGGGTCGACCCCGAATTCTGGCAAAACAGCTTCCAGATTCTCCCGATGCAGCACGTCGAGCCGTGTAAAAGGCCGCCGGCCGCTGCGCACCTCCTCCATCGCTGGGGAGTAACGGCTGCGCCACGCATCCGCGAAAGCGGTAGGAATGGCGGATACTGCTCCATGCCGCTTCAGGAACGATTCAGCTTCGCGCGCCACGCCGCTGCGCCAATCGACGACAGTGCCGAATACGTCGAATACCAAGGCACGTACACCATCCAATGCCATCACATTCGGCTCCTCGATCCGCACAATACATGACCGTCGCATTCGGGTGGCGAGCGCCTCTTGCGGCTGTCGCAAAAATCGGTCGCGAGACACCCACTTTTGCGAGGGACATTTGCGACAGGCAAACCATTGACCGGATGGACAGGGTGAAACTATCGCGAAGCTCAGGATATGTGCGAAGGGCGACCGGCATCACTACTCCAGAATGACGACGGCCTCCACCTCGAAGAGCATGGGGTCAATTGCAAGCTTGGGAACGGGAATCAGGGTCTGCGCCGGCAGCGCCTCACCGAACATTTTCTTGACGTTCTTGGTCAACACCTCAAGCTTGGACATATCGTGATCGACCACGAAGACCGTGAGCTTGGCGACCTGATCCGGCCTGGCACCGAGCTCATCGAGGGCGGTACGCAAATTTGCGTAGGCCTGCCCAACCTGGACAGCGAAGTCGGGCGACAAGGCTCCCGTGCTGTCTTGGCCGCCCTGTCCGGAGATGTAGGCCACCCGGCCATCGCGGGGCGTGATCACCGCCGTGCTGTAGCCATTCGGCGACGGGTCGTAGAGGTTTTGTGGATTGACGATGGTCAGCTTGAGATCCTTCTCACTCGCTGTTGTCGCAGCGGGAACTCCAATGGTCATGATGATTAGCCCTCCGATAAGCAGATGCTTGATTTGCGCGTGACATGATTTTCTCTTGGCTCTGCGAGCAACGTACCCTCGCGGCCGGCATGATTGAACTTTAACCGTATCGCCCATACGATGACTCGTGCGATGTACGAGTCATCGTATGGTACGCCGTACGAGTCAATCGTTCAAGATCGACATTCGTCGCGTTGCCGGTTCAAAATCGACGTTCTGAACAGCGAGGGAGACGGATGGCTGCAAAACGCAGCGGCGCCCGGAGCAAACGAGGGATAAATGAGCGGCTCCAGCCCGTGCAGGAGCCGCGCAGTGAACCGCCGCTCTCTCGGGAACGCATCGTGGCGACCGCGGTAGAACTGCTGGACGCCCAGGGAGTCGACGGATTGACGATGCGTCGGCTGGCCGATCGCCTCGGTTCGGGCGTGATGAGCCTGTATTGGCACGTCGACAACAAAGAGGATGTCTTTGATCTGGCGCTCGACTCGGTGCTCGAATATCGCGGACCGCCGCAAATGGTTGAGTCTCGAGACTGGCGCGGAGAAGTCGTTCATATGCTCGAAGACTGGCGCGCCAGCATGCTGCGCCATCCCTGGTCGGCATCGCTGTTGCCGCGCCGGGCACTCGGCCCGAACATACTCAGTCGCCTGGAACTGCTGAGCAACACCTTGTCCAGAGCCGGGGTTGCGGACGCAGATGTGAACGTCGCGATATGGTCGCTCTGGAACTATGTGATGGGCGCCACCATCACCCGGGCGAGCTTCGACCTCTCGGACGACGACAGGGTCGCCGCGCAGCAACGCCTTACACGTCTCAGCGAACGCTACCCGACAATCGAACGCTCTCGTCTGCTGTTGGATAACGATTGGGGCGGCACCTTCCGGAAAGGCCTCGGTTTCCTCCTCGATGGCCTCTCTCCAGGATGAGGCTGAACGGTAGCTCTGGCTCAAAGCGACTGTCGCAAAATCCCCGTTTAAACGACAGTTTTTGCACCTGATTTTTGCAACGTCGCAGCGGAAGCCTTTGCGGCAAGGTTTAAGGTTCCACAGCGGGTCGTGAGCCGAAATGCAAACTGAGACACTGCCCAGGGCACTTGACGAAAGGTCGGCCGCGCGCAAATCTGCTAAGATGTCAGACCAATTTTGTATGTAGGTTCCCATGCGAGCGCGCGGCGAACTGCCCGGGGCATCTGCTACGCGTGTGGCAATCGCCACGCTCCCGCCATTGGATCGCGGCAAGCAGGTCATGGAAGCGCTGGCCGACTATGTCGAGCGCGCTGCGTTGAAGAGCGGTGACCGGCTTCCGACCGAACGCGAATTGATGGCCGCGCTTTCCGTCGGGCGCTCGACGATACGCGAGGCGATGGGGCGTTTCGAAGCGCTCGGCGTCACCGAGACCCGCAAAGGCAGCGGCACCTATCTGCTCAAGCCGATATCCGCCGGCACGATCCATTTGCCGCTGTCGCTCGATACGGCAGAGCTGCGCGATGGTCTCTTGCACACCCTCGAGGTACGCCGCGGCATCGAGGCCGAGGCAAGCATGGTCGCGGCGCGGCGGCGGACTGTCGACGATCTGCGGACGATCGAGGAAAAACTCATCGAGATGGAGCGCGTCCATCTCGCCACCGGCACGTCGGGTCCGGAAGACCTGGCCTTTCACCTGGCCGTCTACGACGCCACGCACAACCCGCTTTTCCGGCAGCTCCTGGGGCAGATGCGCGAAGCGTTCGAGCGCTTTTGGGACCATCCTTTTGACCGGCAGGATTTCGCGCGGCGATCGTTCCCGTATCACCGCGAACTGTTCGATGCCATCGTCGCCAGGGACGCGGAGCTGGCGCGGGGAAAAACGCTGAAGATCCTCGAGATCGTGGAAGAGGATATCGAGGAAATGTCGAAATGAACGGTCCCGATTTTTTCGACCAGGCATCGCTGATCGCCGCGCATGACGAGGGCAACGCCTTCGATGCCGTCGTGCCGCCGATCGTGCAGACCTCGCTCTTCACCTTCCCGAACTATGACGAGATGCTCGAGACGTACCGCGGCGAAAAGGTGCGGCCGACCTACACGCGCGGGCTAAACCCGACCGTGCGCATGTTCGAGGAAATGCTGGCAAAGCTGGAGGGCGCCGAGGACGCGATCGGTTTTGCGAGCGGCATGTCCGCCATCTCGTCGGCAGTGCTGAGCTTCGTCGAGCCGGGCGACCGCATCGTCGCGGTCAGGCATATCTACCCGGACGCGTTCCGGCTGTTCGGGACGCTGCTCGCGCGCATGCGCATCGAGGTGACCTATGTCGACGGGCGCGACGAAGCCGCTGTCGCGAGCGCCCTGCCTGACGCCAAGCTGTTCTATATGGAAAGCCCGACCAGCTGGGTCATGGAAACCCATGACATCGGTGCGCTCGCTGCGCTGGCAAAGTCCCGCGGCATCCCGACCATCATCGACAACAGCTGGGCCAGCCCGGTCTTCCAGCGGCCGCTGTCGCTCGGCGTCGATGTGGTTGTCCACTCCGCGTCCAAGTATCTGGGTGGCCACAGCGACGTCGTCGCCGGCGTGGTCGCGGGCTCGAAGGACTTGATTGGCCGCATCCGCGGCGAAGCCTACCCATATCTCGGCGGCAAGCTGTCGCCATTCGACGCCTGGCTCTTGATTCGTGGCTTGCGCACACTGCCGATCCGGATGCGCGCGCATCAGGCCTCCGGCCTCGAAATCGCACGGCGCCTGCAGGATCATCCGATCGTCGAGAAGGTCTGCCATCCGGGGTTGGCCAACCTGCTTCCTGCGGGGCTCACCGGCACGTCGGGCCTGTTCTCATTTGTCTTCCGCGACGGCATCGACATCCGGACGTTTGCCGACCACCTCAAGCTGTTCAAGCTAGGCGTGTCCTGGGGCGGCCACGAAAGCCTCATCGTGCCCGGCGAGGTCGTGCTGCAGCAGAAGGCCCAACCCAATTCCGCGATGGCGTTCGGCGTCCATCCGCGGTCCGTGCGTCTCCATGTCGGCCTCGAGGGAACCGAGGCGCTGTGGAGTGACCTGGAAACGGCTATCACAGCCGCTTCCGAAGAAAAGACCTGAAGCAACCAGACAAGAAGGGAACGGAAAATGAAGAAGCTTCTTATCGCCGCATTCGCCACCGTACTGATGTCGGGTGCTGCACTCGCCGACACGACGCTGAAGCTCGTGGAGGTGATCACCAGCCCCGAACGCACCGAAACCCTGAAATCGATCGTCTCCAAATTCGAGGCTGCCAACCCGGGCACGAAGGTCGAGGTCATCTCGCTGCCCTGGGGCGAGGCGTTCCAGAAATTCGCGACCATGGTGTCCGCCGGCGAAATCCCCGACGTCATGGAGATGCCGGACACCTGGCTGTCGCTCTATGCCAACAACGGTCTTCTCGAGAGCCTCGAACCCTATCTTGCCAAATGGGAGCACACCTCGGGCCTCACCGATCGCGCGCTCGAACTCGGCCGCGACGTGAACAACACCGCCTACATGCTGCCCTACGGCTTCTATCTCCGGGCGATGTTCTACAACAAGAAGCTGTTCCAGGAGGCTGGTGTCACCGAGCCGCCCAAGACGATGGACGAGTTCGTGGCGGCATCGGAAAAAGTATCCAAGCTTCCAGGCAAATATGGCTACTGCCTGCGCGGCGGGCCGGGCGGCCTCAACGGCTGGATCATGTTCGGCGCAACCATGGCCGGGTCCAACAAGTTCTTCAATGAAGACGGCACCTCGACGATGAACAGCGAAGGCTGGGTCAAGGGACTGACCTGGGTCGTCGACCTGTACAAGAAGGGATTGGCACCGAAGGACAGCGTCAACTGGGGTTTTAACGAAATCGTCGCCGGATTCTACACCGGCACCTGCGCAATGCTTGATCAGGATCCAGACGCGCTGATCGCAATCGCCGAGCGGATGAAGCCGGAAGACTACGGCGTCACGACCATGCCGAAGGGGCCGTCCGGCAAGACGTTCCCGACCATCGGCTATGCCGGTTGGTCGATGATGGCGGCAAGCCAGAACAAGGACCTCTCCTGGAAGCTGATCGAAACGCTTGAAGGGCCCGAGGGCAATGTCGAGTGGAACAAGCGCACCGGTGCGCTGCCGGTCCACAAGTCGGCCGAAACGGATCCCTTCTACGCAAGCGAGCAGTTCAAGGGCTGGTTCGCCGAACTCGAGGACAAGGATGCGGTGCCGACGGTCATGCCGACCTATCTCGAGGAGTTCGCCTTCTTCAAGGACTCGATGGTCATCAAGACCAGTCAACAGGCATTGCTCGGCGACATCACGCCCGAGGAAATGGCCAACCAGTGGGCCGACTATCTGACCAAGGCGCAGCAGAAGTACCTGGCCAAGAAATAAACGGCGGACCTAGAGCATCGGAGCCGCCCATCGCCGGGTGGCTCCGATAGGCCTCGTCCATGGTCGATTGGAAGGATGTCCAATTGGAACGAAAGCGTTAGCTGATGGTTTTTGACGCCACCGCCGGGTTCCCGGAATCGCGCCGCCGGTCGCTGGTCGACCGGATCACGCGCCACGCCGAGCCATATCTTTACACCGCCCCGGCGCTGATTCTGATCGTCACCATCATGCTGGCGCCGCTGGTGCTAGGCCTGTCCTACGCCTTCCGTGACGTGCACTTGCTTAATCCCTTCTCTGGCGGGTATGTCGGGCTCGATCATTTTCGAACCCTTTATGACGACGATAATTTTTATCGGGCGCTGCGCAACACGCTGTGGTGGACCGGCGCGTCCGTCTTCCTGCAGTTCGTATTCGGCCTGGTCCTGGCGCTGTTGCTCGACCGGCCGTTTGCCGGCCGCGCCATAGCGCAGGCGCTGGTGTTCCTGCCCTGGGCGGTGCCGACCTTCCTCACCGGGCTCAATTGGGCGTGGCTGTTCAATCCCGTCATCGGACCGCTGCCGCATTGGCTTTATGCGCTCGGCCTGATGAGCGAGCCGGCCAACATCCTTTCCAATCCGCAGCTCGCCATGTGGGGACCGATCATCGCCAACGTCTGGTGGGGCATTCCCTTCTTCGCCATCACGCTGCTGGCCGCGCTTCAGGCTATCCCACGCGACCTCTACGAGGCGGCGGCGATCGACGGCGCCGGCGCGATCAGGCGGTTCACGTCGATCACGTTGCCATTCCTGGCGCCGACCATTGCGATCACCGTGCTGTTGCGCACTGTCTGGATCTCGAACTTCGCCGACCTGATCATCGTCATGACCAGCGGCGGGCCGGCCGACCGCACGCAGATCGTCGCGAGCTACATCTTCACGCAGGCCTTCAGAGCCCTTGATTTCGGCTACGCCTCGGCCATCGCGCTGGTGCTGCTCGTCCTGCTGCTCGCCTATTCGATGCTGATCGTCATGCTGCGGCAAGTCCTGATGGATCGGTCGTGATGGGTCGGGGGATGACCAGATGAACAGGTATTCGACCTTCGGCACCGCGCTGCACCGCCTTGCGATCCTCTGCTACGTGGTCTTTGCGCTGTTCCCGCTGTTCTGGCTGTTGAAAGTATCGGTGACGCCGAACGACCTGCTCTATTCGGAGGGCGTGCGGATGTGGCCGTCGCGGATGAGCTTTGAACATTTCCGTTTCGTGCTCGCCCACAGCGCATTCCCGGTCTTCTTCAGGAACAGCATGATCGTTGCCGGCGCAACGGCCGTGATCGTGACGCTGCTCGCGTCCCTCTCCGGCTATGCGTTGTCGCGTTTCACCTTCCGCGGCAAATACTGGCTGGTCGCGCTGATGCTGCTCACCCAGATGTTTCCATTGGTGATGCTGGTCGCGCCGATCTTCAAGATGCTCTCGCCGCTCGGGCTGACCAACAGCCTGACCGGGCTGGTGGTCGTCTACACCGCCTTCAACATCCCCTTCGCGACGTTCCTGATGCAGTCGTTCTTCGACGGCATTCCCAAGGAACTGGAGGAGGCGGCCAAGATCGATGGCGCCACGCAGTTCATGGCGTTTCGCCAGATCATCCTGCCGCTGACGCTGCCCGGCATCGCCGCGACGCTGGGCTTTGTATTCACCGCCGCATGGAGCGAGCTGCTGTTCGCGCTGATGCTGATTTCGGGCAACAGCGCCGCAACGTTTCCGGTCGGTCTGCTCACCTTCGTGTCGAAATTTTCGGTCGATTTCGGGCAGATGATGGCGGCCGGCGTACTGGCGCTGATCCCGGCCTGCCTCTTCTTCCTGTTCATCCAGCGCTATCTGGTCCAGGGCCTGACGGCCGGCGCGGTCAAGGGCTGAGTGAGGTTTCATGGCATCGATCGACATCCGCAACGTCCGCAAGAATTTCGGCATCGTCTCCGTGCTGCACGGCGTCGACTTGTCGATAAAGAACGGCGAGTTCGTGGTGCTGGTGGGGCCGTCGGGCTGCGGCAAGAGCACGCTGCTGCGCATGATCGCCGGGCTCGAGGAGGTGACCGAAGGCGAGATCCGGATCGACGGCATGCGCGTCAATGAGCGGGCGCCCAAGGACCGCGACATCGCCATGGTGTTCCAATCCTACGCGCTCTACCCGCACATGAATGTCGCCGAGAACATGAGCTATGGCCTGCGGATCCGTAAGGCCGCCCGCGAGAAGATCACGGCCGCTGTCAGCAATGCGGCCAGGAAGCTTGAGCTGCAGCCGCTGCTTGCGCGGCGGCCGAAGGCACTGTCGGGCGGTCAGCGCCAGCGCGTGGCGATGGGCCGCGCGATCGTGCGACAGCCCAAGGCATTCCTGTTCGACGAGCCGCTGTCCAATCTCGACGCGCGCTTGCGCGAGCAGATGCGGGCAGAGATCAAGAAGCTGCACCGCGATCTCGGCGCGACCTCGATCTATGTCACCCACGACCAGATCGAGGCGATGACCTTGGCCGACCGGATCGTCGCCATGCATGAGGGCGTGGTGCAGCAGGTCGGCAGCCCGCTGGAGCTTTACGATCGCCCCGCCAACCTGTTCGTCGCCGGCTTCATCGGATCGCCGGCCATGAATTTTCTGTCGGCACGCTACGAGGTCGGCGCAGGCACGGCCGGCGCACGATTGCCTGACGGAACGCTGATTGCGCTTTCGTCAGCCTATCAACTCGAGGAAGGCGCGGCGGTAACGCTCGGCATCCGGCCGGAGCATGTCGAGATATCGCCGGCCTCGGAGGGCAGCCTGAGGGCGACGGTCGACCTGATCGAGCCGACCGGCTTCGGCATCATCCTGCATCTCGGCCTGCATGGCCTGCCATTCAACGTCTTCACGCTCGACCGGGCCGCGCTCACGGCCGGTCCGACGGTGACGGTGGCATTCCCGCCGCAACATTTGCATCTGTTCGATGAGACTGGAAAGCGCGCATCGGAATCGATCCTCCAGAAGGGGAAGGGCTGATCCCCCCTTTCGGCCGTTCCGATCATTCGAATTTTCCCAAAACCGGTTCCCACCTTTGGGTCCGATGCTATTGTCCTATCTTGGCACCGCCGAATTCGATACGACATTCGATCTCGGCGTCGACATGGCTCCTGGGACGAGATGGAACGCGCCCGCGGCGGCGCTAGATCATGATCCCGAACCGAAGGTCAGCGAAGCAAAAAGTGGGAACCGGTTTTCGGACGAGATCATGGTCAAACAACAACAGGGCTAGGTAGTCGAGCGCATGCGCTTTCTGTTTCTTCTGATCCTGCTCGCCGGCACCGGCATCGGCGTCGTCTATCCCTGGGCGATGACCAATTTCTCCGGCCATGAGATCGGCACCTGGCGGGTCTACGAACAGGGCCGGTTCAGGCCGGTGACGGTGCCGCTGTCCGGCCGCGACGCGCCGGTGCGGGTGCTGGTCGATCTTACCGCCAGGACCGAACGCATCGTCGTATCGCAACAGCGCACCGTATTGACGCTGACCGCCGCCACCGGTGGCAGGACGGTGCTCGCCTCGACACTGCAGTTCACCCATTCGGAAAATCCGCGCCAGGTCAGCCCGCAACTGCCGGACAAGATCTTTCGCGACGAGGCAGGACTGATCCCGATGGTCAGCCCTGGCCCCTACATCTTCACCGTCGGCCCCGGCGACGCCGAAGGCATTGAGATGCGGGCGGTGGATCTCGTGCTGCGCTCCGGTGTCGGCGAGATCGACCGCCGGGCGCGGCCGGTCGGCTTCTCGCTGATGGCGGCCGGCCTGATCGGGCTGCTGCTGGCGTTGCGTTTCGGCGGGCGGCGACCGCAAAATCCGAATTCGCAGCCGCCACCGCCGCGCTGGGGCAGGGGCTCGAGTTAGCTCGTGAATTACCGCCACGCCTATCACGCCGGAAACTTCGCCGATGTCGTCAAGCATGTCGTGCTGAGCCGGCTCGTCGAATATTTGAAACAGAAGGACAAGGCGTTTCGCGTCATCGACACCCATGCCGGCATCGGCCGCTACGACCTGGCGTCGACTGAAGCGCAAAAGACCGGCGAATGGCAAGGCGGCATCGGCCGGCTGGTCGGCGCCGAGATCGGCGCCCCTGCGGCAGCACTACTGGCACCTTATCTGGAAGCTGTCCGTTCGCTCAATCCCGAAGGCGGCGTGAAACAATATCCCGGCTCGCCGCTGATCGCGCGTCATCTCATGCGCAAGCAGGACCGGCTGTCGGCGATCGAATTGCATCGCCAGGATGCCGCGAAACTGAGGGCGCTATTCCAAGGCGATTTCCAGACCCGGGTGATCGAGCTCGACGGTTGGTTGGCGCTCGGCGCGCATCTGCCGCCGAAGGAAAAGCGCGGCCTCGTACTCGTCGATCCGCCGTTCGAGGAGGAGGGCGAGTTCGATCGCCTCGTCGACGGGCTGCGGAAAGCCCATAAGCGCTGGCCCGGCGGCATCTATGCTTTGTGGTATCCGGTCAAGGACCGCAAGGCGGTCGCCGCCTTCCGGAAGGCGCTGGTGCAGTCAGGCGTCCCGAAGCTGCTCGACATCGGCTTCGAGATCAGGCCGCCATCGGCCGAGCCCAGCCTCGACGGCAGCGGCATGGTGGTGGTCAACCCGCCGTTCACGCTGGAGGGCGAATTGCGCACGCTGCTGCCGGCCTTGCACACATTGCTTGTCGTTGAAAAACCAGCGCACTGGACGCTGGAATGGCTGGCGGCGTAGGGCGGCAGAGGTATTCGCGCGCCTGTCCTGGCTGAAGGCGATTTCGAACTAGGAAACCATTGTCTCTACAACCGCTTGACCGCGCGCAAGCGAATCCGCACAGTGCGCGCAATCGACCATAAGAGGCTGCCATGACTCGCTTCGCCCAATCCGCCCTTGCCGCACTGATCGCCCTTTGCACGCCGCTCGGCACGTCCCTCGCTGTCACACAGGCAGCAAAGGCGGCCGACCTTGCCGTCTACGTCGACGAAGATAGCGGCGTTTGCGGTGAGGCTTGGGTGCTGAACAAGATCACCAGCCGCTTCTCCTACCAGGTGCACCACGTCCCGAACCTGCCCGATGTTGAGATCGCCGATTTCCAGGGGATCCATCAGCACCGCTATCTGCCGGCCAACGAAACCTGGCCGATCGGCCGCCGCTATTGCGGCGCCACCGTCAGCCTGTCCGACGGCCACGCCCGTACCATCTGGTATCTGATCGAGGAAGGGCAGGGCTTTGCCTCGATCGGCGACAATGTCGAATTCTGCGTCTCGGGCTTCGACCGCTGGATGGTCTACAACGGCCGCTGCCGAGTCCTGCGCTGAACGCGTTTACCTGGCTGCTCCGCCTCATCGAGGATGGCGCGAAGGAAGGCGGCGTGACCGCGAAAGGCGCGCCGTCCGATTGACGTCGCCTTGACCCGCGTTTGCGGCCGGCGTCCGACAAACAGCTTTTCGACATCGACATATCCTGCCTTGGCAAGCGTATCGATATGCGCGCCGAGATTGCCGTCGGTCGCATTGACGATGGCCTTCAATCGGGCGAATTCCAGCGCTTTGCGCCTTTCCAGAGAATTCAGCGTGGCCATGATCCTGAGACGCACGCTCTGGTGGATGATTTCGTCGGCAGCCATCATCGGGCCTGCTGTGGTGTCCGGCGTTCAGTCTCACTGATCTGGGACAGCGCCGCTTGATCTTGCCCGAATGACATGCGCTTCTCCCGGATACTGCAGAATACTCTGCCGAATAGAGTAATCTGTCAACCTTAGCAAAAAATTGCCCCTCTCGAACGCAGGCAAGGTCCTGGCGCAGAGCGGCCCGCGTTCTGCTTTTGCAGCTTGTGTAGATCGTCCGGTTGACAAGACGATGAGATCGTTGAAGCAGCCGCATCATGGTGTTGCCGGTCGATGATCAACGAGCAAAACGCTTGCTAACCTTCAGCGCTTCGTAGCAAGATTGGTCCGGCAAAGCGCGCACAATGTCTGTAGCAAACCGTCGGCAAAGATCGAAGAGCAGCAACGGCATTTTGCGAAATCAGCACGAGCGTGTGTCGCCTGTAACCAAAACTTAAACTGAAAAAATCATGCTAATGCTTCGCTGGCTAGACAAGCGCGAGTCAGATATGCATTACGCGCCGGGTCATTAACGGCCGTCGGCACAACTAAGGGGCATGATATGGCTAAACAGTCATCCAAAGCGCCGGCATCCAAGTCACCGGCAAAGAAGGCACCGGCAAAGAAGGCACCAGTAAAAGCAGTGGCGGCAAAGGCCGCGGCCGCTGTGAAGAAAGCAGCACCTGCTGCCAAGCCGAAGGCCGCCGCGGCCAAGGCAAAAGCAGCGCCGGCCAAGAAGCCGGCCGCGAAAGCCGCGGCAAAACCGGCAGTGAAGAAAGCAGCACCAGCCAAGGCCAAAGCAGCGCCGGCCAAGAAGCCGGCCGCGAAAGCCGCGGCGAAGCCGGCAACGAAGAAAGCAGCACCTGCCAAGACTGCGCCGATAAAGAAGGCTGCACCGGCCAAGAAGGCTGCGCCGGCAAAGAAAGCGGCTGCAGCGAAGTCTTCGGTAGCGGTGAAGAAAGCAGCGCCGGCGGCCAAGCCGAAGGCGAAGGCAGCGCCCGCGAAGGCGAAGGCCAAGAAGTAATCGCGTTTCTTCGCTCGCGGAGAAGACCGTTAAGGGCGGGTGCCGGACAGGCGCCTCGCTCGCAGGGTCAGTGCTCGGGCAAGAATAGAGGCGGAGCGAAGACAGCTTTTCGCAGCTCCCAGGACTTCGCCGCACGGCGAAGTCCGGTGGGGCATTTCTCTGTGCCCGCAGAGGAATTCTCGGTGCAAGACCGGTGACTGGGTTCCGGGTCTGTCTGACCTGTTCAGATTCTCTTGGGCTGCAACTGCCGTACCGCTCATTGCCTCAAGATCGCAGAGGAACGGTCGTTTGCCGTGGCGCCCGGTTTTTCCGCCTGTGGGCTGTTGATCATGCCGGCATGCCCGGCCAACAGTGTCGCGGAAATGGATCATGCGCAAATTCTAAGTGCTACAGCATTCTTTGCGCGTCCACGCGCTCTGTACTCGGCAACCAGGAACCCGATCATGCCCAGACTGCTCTACGCTTCCACGTCCCCCTACAGTTCCAAGGTACGCATGGCCGCGCTTTATGCCGGCATCGCAGTCGATCTCGTGCCGATAAAAACCGAAGACAAGCCAGCCGAGCTGATCGACACCAATCCGCTCGGCAAGATCCCGGTGCTGGTGCTCGACGACGGCCGCTCGGTCCACGACAGCCGCGCCATTACCCAGCATCTCAACCGCATGTCGAAGAACGCGCTGTTCCCGCGCAATCCCGACAGGCGCCTTGAGGCAGAAGTGCTGGAGGCACTGGCCGACGGCATCTGCGACTGCGCGCTGTCGATGGTCTATGAGCGGCGCACGCGCCCCGAAGACATGGTCTACCAGCCTTGGCTCGACCGCCAGTGGGCGAAGATAACCAACGCGCTCGATCTGCTCAACGCCAATCCGCCAAAGCTGCCGAAGAAGATCACCGCCGGCCAACTGGCGCTGCGCGCCTGCCTTGGCTATCTCTCGCTGCGCTTTGCCGGAAAATGGGAAAAGGGCCGCAGCCGGCTGGTCCGCTGGGCAGCGCGCTTCGACGAGAAGTTTCCGGAGCTGAAACCCTGCGTCCCGGCGTGAGCTGGTTGGCACCCAGCCAGAGAAAAGATCAAAAAAAGCCGGGCACGAGGCCCGGCTTTTTCGTGTCGTGGCTTGGACGAATTTAGAACTTCATACCGACGCCGAAGGTGACGCGGTTGTCGCTCGACTTGACCTTGCCGATACCGTCGAAGTCCTTGTCGCCGAAGTCGGTGTAGCGATACTCGACACGGCCGAACACATTGTCGGTGATCTTGATGTCGGTACCGACGCCGGCCGTCCAGCCCAGCATGGTGTTTTCGTCGCTGGAACCAGCGGCTTCGATCTCCTGGTTCTTGAGCGCGCCACCGGCGGTGCCGTAGAGCAGGATTTCCGGGGTGACGGCGTAGCCGAGGCGGGCGCGCAGCGAGCCTTCGAAGCCGCCCTTGGCCTCGACGCCACCATCGTCGCCCTCGATGCCGCTATAGCCGATATCGGCTTCAGCACCGTACACGAAGTTCTCCTGCTGCCACTGGTAGCCGCCGAAGACGCCGCCGACGAATCCATCGGTGTCGACGTCAGTGCCGATATCCTCGGCGTCGGCGTGACCGCTGAAGCCGTAGCCGACGCTCACACCGGCATAGGGACCGGCCCAGGAAGCGACCGGAAGTTCGGCGATCGGGGCGGGTGCCGGCGGCTCTTCCGAGATGACGTCAGCAGCATAGGCGGTTCCGCCGAGGGCGAAGAGCCCAAACGCCACCGCCAGCGGTCGCGCAAATTTAAGATTGGCTTGCATTGTTCTTTACTCCTTAAGCCACAGGCACAGGCTTGCTTTTCACAAGCGCCCTCAACCCGCCGGGGGGATAAACGGGTCTGGCGCTCAACGGTTCCGAATGTCGTGTCGAAATGCGGCTGAAGCGAACCTGAACTTGGGTCATTACCGGGCACGAATGAGGCTGAATTTTGACGTTGTATCTGCGCAACAGATAGTGTCAGGAGGCTTTGCCGTGCCGCGCTGAACACCGCTTGGAGCAAGGGGTCCGGAGCCCTATATTGCGGTCTGACGGCCGAGTCCCGGCCACAGTCGAAAGACCGATCCGGCCGCTTTGCCACAATGCTGCCCAAGGTCCGAACGGCATTTAACGCTTGGCCGGCCATATTTCGCCGACTGGCTGAAATCGAAGCCCATTGAGGATTGACAGGATGAGCAAGGCCGCTGGAACGGCGCTGGTGACGGGCGGGGGCAAGCGGATCGGCAAGGCGATCGTCGAGGATCTGGCCGCGAACGGTTTTGCTGTCGCCATCCATTGCAACCGCTCGCGGGCCGAGGCGGAAGCGTTGGCTGCGCGGATCAACGGCGGCCATTTTGGCCAGGATGGTCGCGCCGCTGTGGTCGCCGCCGACCTGACCGACATGGCCGCGGTCGGCGACCTGATCGGCCGCGCCGCAGCCGCGCTCGGGCCTGTTACACTGCTGGTCAACAATGCCTCGCTGTTCGTGGACGACACGGTTCAGGACGTCGACTGGATTGCCTGGGACCGTCACTTCGCCGTCCATGTGAAGGCGCCGGCACTTTTGGCGCAAGAATTCGCCCGCGCGCTGCCGGAAGGCCAGGAAGGGCTGATCGTCAATATGATCGACCAGCGCGTCTGGCGCCCGACGCCACGCTATTTCTCCTATGCGCTGTCGAAATCGACATTGTGGACAGAGACGCAGATGATGGCGCAGGCGCTGGCACCCCGCATTCGCGTCAACGCCATCGGCCCCGGCCCGACGCTGAAGAGCGCGCGCCAGGACGACAGCGACTTTGCCGCGCAGGTCGACGGGCTGATCCTGAAGCGCGGCCCGGAATTGCCTGAATTCGGCGCCACCATCCGCTATCTCTGGGGCGCGCGCTCGGTCACCGGCCAGATGATCGCACTCGACGGCGGCCAGCACCTTGCATGGCAGACACCGGATGTGACAGGCATTGTCGAATGAGTCCCATGGACCAGAAACACAAACAAGGCGGCACCGCCGACGATCTGCCCCCCGATGTCGACCTCGAGGACGAGGCGGCGGAGGAGATCGTCGAACCGTCAGCTCCTGGTTCGGGCGGCCCTGACGTCGACTTCACGGCCATCGATTGGACGCCGCATGCCGGCGATGCCGACGGCATGGTCGGCGCCGAAGTCATCCAGACGCTGGTCAAACGGCTGCCCAACGCGCCCGGCGTCTACCGCATGATGAATGCCGCAGGCGACGTGCTCTATGTCGGCAAGGCGCGCAGCCTGAAGAGGCGGGTGACCAATTACGCGCAAGGCCGTTTCCACACCAGCCGCATCGGCCGCATGGTGCGCGAGACGGCGACGATGGAGTTCGTCGTCACCCGCACCGAGATCGAAGCGCTGCTGCTGGAAGCCAACCTTATCAAGCGCTTGCGGCCGCGATTCAATGTGCTGATGCGGGACGACAAGTCGTTCCCCTACATCCTGTTGACCGGCGATCATGTCTCGCCCGGCATCTACAAGCATCGCGGCGCGCGCTCGCGCAAGGGCGACTATTTCGGTCCCTTCGCCTCGGCCGGCGCCGTCGGCCGCACCATCAATTCGCTGCAGCGCGCTTTCCTGCTCAGGAGCTGCACCAACTCCTTCTACGAGAACCGCACCCGGCCGTGCCTGCTGTTCCAGATCAAGCGCTGCGCCGGCCCGTGCACCGGCGAAATCTCGCATAGTGACTATGCCAGGCTGGTCGCCGAGGCGAAGGACTTCTTGTCCGGCCGTAGCCAGAAGGTGAAGACCGATATCTCCGCCGCCATGCAGCAGGCTGCGGAAAACCTCGACTTCGAGCGCGCTGCCATCTATCGCGACAGGCTGGCGGCGCTGTCGCATGTGCAGAGCCATCAGGGCATCAACCCGCAGACCGTCGACGAGGCCGATGTCTTCGCCATCCACCAGGAAGGCGGCCAGGTCTGCATCCAGGTGTTCTTCTTCCGCACCGGGCAGAACTGGGGCAACCGCGCCTATTTCCCCAAGGCCGATCCGGCGTTGGACGCAGCCGAGGTGCTGGGCTCGTTCCTGGCGCAATTCTATGACGACAAGCCGACGCCGCGCACCGTCCTGTTATCGCATGGCGTCGAGGACCAAGAATTGCTGGCGGAGGCGCTCTCCACCCGTGCGGGTCGCAAGGTGGCGATCTCGGTGCCGCAGCGCGGCGAAAAGAAGGATTTGACCGACAACGCCTTGCAGAATGCCCGTGAGGCGCTCGGCCGCCGGCTGGCCGAGACCTCGACGCAAGGGAGATTGCTCACCGGCTTCGCCGAGACCTTCGGCCTGAAAAAAACACCGGTGCGCATCGAGGTCTATGACAACTCCCATATCATGGGCACCAACGCCGTCGGCGCCATGGTTGTCGCCGGGCCGGAAGGCTTCGTGAAGAACCAGTACCGGAAATTCAACATCCGCTCGACCGAGATCACGCCGGGAGACGATTTCGGCATGATGCGCGAGGTGATGGAGCGGCGTTTTTCCCGGCTGCTGAAGGAACATGGCGATATGCCGCAGAGCGAACAGGCGGCGGACGACACCCTGGCCGAACAGGGCGACGGTATCGAGGATGCGGGCGGCTTCCCGGCCTGGCCAGACGTCATCCTCATCGATGGCGGCCAGGGCCAGATGACGGCAGTGCGCAAGATACTCGCCGATCTCGGCATCGAGGACCGTGTCCAGGCCATCGGCATCGCCAAGGGCCAGGACCGTGACGCCGGCCGCGAACGCTTCTTCGTGAGGGGCAAGCCGCCGTTTTCGCTCCCCGTGCGCGACCCGGTGCTCTATTTCGTCCAGCGGCTGCGCGACGAGGTCCACCGCTTCGCCATCGGCTCGCACCGCGCCCGCCGCAAGAAGGAGATGGTCAAGAGCCCGCTCGACGAGATCAGCGGCATCGGCCCGGGCCGCAAGCGCGCGCTGCTCATGCATTTCGGCACCGCCAAGGCGGTCAGCCGCGCTGCGATCGAGGATTTGGTCAAGGTCGACGGCATATCCGAGCAGGTGGCGAAGCTGGTCTACAACCATTTCCACGAGAGCTGATGGATTCGGCTATTTTCAGTTGATCCATCGACTATCGCCTGTTGACCCCCCACATTCGCTTCTGATTTGAGTAGGCAGGCAGAAAGAGTTCCCAAAAATATGGCCCAGCGCGCATTCAACTTGCCCAACATGCTCACCTACGTCCGCATTCTCGCGGTGCCGCTGGTTGTGCTGTGTTTTTTTCTCGAAGGGCATCTGAAGTCGAGCGACTTCGCCCGCTGGTCGGCACTGATCATTTTTCTGCTGGCCTCGATCACCGATTATTTCGACGGCTATCTGGCGCGCGCCTGGCAGCAGACCTCGAATATCGGCAAGATGCTCGATCCGATCGCCGACAAGTTGCTGGTCGCCACGTGCCTGCTGCTGCTGGCGGCCGACACCGATAGGCATGCCGGCATCGCCGGCTGGTCGCTGTGGGCAGCGATCATCATCCTGTGCCGCGAGATCCTGGTCTCGGGCCTGCGCGAATACCTGGCGGCGCTGAAGGTCTCGGTACCGGTGACGCAGCTGGCAAAGTGGAAGACCACCATTCAGATGGTCGCCATCGCCTTCCTGCTCGCGGGACCTGCCGGCGACAAGATCTTCCCGCTGACCACCCAGACCGGGCTGGTGCTGTTGTGGATCGCCGCCTTGGTCACGCTTTACACCGGCTATGACTATTTCCGCGCCGGCCTCAAACACATCATGGATGAGTAGGATGTCGACGAGGCTCATCTATTTCGCCTGGGTGCGCGAGCGGATCGGCAAGCCGCAAGAGGATGTCGAGCTGCCCGCCGGCATCGAGACCGTGGCCGACCTGCTGCGCTGGCTGAAATCGCGCGGCGAGGAGTACGAGCACGCGCTGCAATATCCTGACGTGATCCGCGTCGCCATCAACCAGGAACATGTCGAGCACCGCGAGAAGATATCAGGCGCGCGCGAGATTGCGCTGTTCCCGCCGATGACGGGTGGCTGAAATGCCCGGCGCGGTGGTGCCGATGGTGCGCATCCAGGCGGAGGATTTCGATGTCGCCGCCGAGATCGCCAAGATGACGCAAGGCCGCGCCGACATCGGCGCCGTGGTGACTTTCTCGGGTCTCTGCCGCGATGAAGCGGGCAGGCTGGCGGCACTCGAACTCGAACATTATCCTGGCATGGCCGAGGCCGAGATCGGCCGCATCGCCGCCGACGCGATCAGCCGTTGGCCGCTGCAGGGGCTTACCGCCATCCATCGCCACGGCAGGATCGCGCCCGGTGAGAACATCGTGCTGGTGGTAGCAGCCTCCACGCACCGGCAGGCGGCGTTCGAGGCGGCGAGCTTCCTGATGGACTATCTGAAATCGCGCGCGCCGTTCTGGAAGAAGGAACACCATACCGACGGCTCGCAAGGCGGCTGGGTCGACGCCAAGGAGGCCGACGACGAGGCGGCAAGCCGCTGGAAGCAGGCCGTGCCGAAACGAAATTGATGCTTCGCGTCATCGCCGCAGGGGTGGGAATCCCATCAACCCCCGATCAGCCGTTGTCAGTGCCGATCCAGTGATCGAGCGCAATCCGGCCGGGTCCCCACGCCATGATGCCGAGCGCCATAGCCGCCCAGGTGATGTGCAGCGGCCAGCCGTCCGGCACGGTGAGCTGTATGACCAGCGTCATCACGAGCAGGCCGAATGCCGCCAGTCGTGTCGCCAGGCCGAGAACGAGAAGAATTGGCAACAGGATTTCCGCCAACCCTGAGGCGAACGCCACCAGCCCAGGTGCCGGGAAGTCGTAAGGGCCGCCGGGCAGATGCAGCTTGAGCTCCGAGGTGAAAAGCAGCACGGCGACATCGTTCAACTGCAAAAAACCGTCCCATTTGTTGACGCCGGACCGCCAGAACGGGACGGCGAGCGCGCAGCGCAGGACGAGCTGCGTCAGCGACGGTGTGGCACTCGTGCGAAGGGCGGCATTCACCCTCTCGGCGAGGGCGGCGATCCCTCGCTGCCCGGTGCTGACGTTCCGCTCATGGTTCGTCATGCTCACCCTCCCTGGTGTGCCGCTGTGAAGGCGCCTGCTTGCAGCAGGCCGGCAATGTTGGCGGAAAGGTCGAATTCGGCATGCTCCGCAAATGCTGTTGCGGCCGCCGCGCCGAGTGGTTCGCCTGCCATGAGACGATCCAGAAAAACCGCGCCGCCGGGCGGCAGGCGGCGAACAACGACTTCGAGCCCGGGCCGCGTGACCAGCGCATCTTCAGGGCCGCCCGCGTCGATTCGCCCGACAGGACCGTCGCTCCGGTTGGCCGCAAAGATCGTCACGACTGGATAGTGCGAGCGAATGGCGCGCGTTGCCGGGTGCGACACAAACACGGTATCGGCCAGTCGTTCGGGCGGGATCGACGCCAGTGCTCCGGAAGCCAACGGTTCCGCGTCGGCGGCATGATAGGCGTCGAGCCAGGCACGCTCCATGCGCGCCACGTCGGCCAGCCACGGCATCGACTGCGCGTATTCGTAGCGCTCGATGAAATCGGGAAAGTCGCGGCCGTATTCGAACAGGAGCGGCGAGGTGGGTGGCGTTTCGCGGACATGAAAGCGCGCCATCGCGCGAAAGAAGTCCGGGCCAGTGATGCGCAGCGTCGCTGGAAAGCTGGCGGCCAGCGCATCGATCAGGCTGACCGTGACGTTGTTGCGGTAGACGGCATATCGCTTGATCGGAGCCTTGCCGTTCGGCCCCGAGACAACCTCAGGGGGGGCTCGGTCAGGATCGAGCAAACCGGCGGTGAATGCCGCGGCATAGTCGAACCGGCGGCCGAGATCGCGCGACTGGAGCTCATCCTGCGGCATGGGCTTTTCCGAACAAGCTGTCGGCATGACGGTCGAGGATCGCCTGGGCGGCGGCGGCCTCCGCCTTGAGCACCGGCCAATCGGGAATGTCGCTATCCCATTCGATCAGCGTCGGCAGCGGCCCGCATCGGCCGATGACGACATCGAAAAGCTTCCAGACCGCGTCGGCGACCGGGCCGTCATGGCTGTCGATGAGCAGCAGATCGCCCTCGTCATCCTCCTGCTCGGCGTGCCCGGCCAGATGGATTTCGCCGACATTCTGAAGCGGGAAATCCGCGAGATAGGAAAGGGCTGAAAAGCCGTGATTGGTGGCTGAAACAAAGACGTTGTTGACGTCGAGCAGCAAGCCGCAACCGGTACGCCGCACCAGCTCTCGGATGAAATCCGTCTCGCTCATAGTCGATGCCGGGAAAAGGACGTAGGTCGAGGGGTTCTCGAGCAGTATCGGGCGGCCGATCGTCCCCTGCACTTCGTCGATGTGATCCGCCACGCGCGAAACCGTTGCCGGCGTATAGGGCAGGGGAAGCAGGTCGTTGTAATAGGTGGTGTCGTGGGTCGACCAGGCGAGATGCTCGGAAACGAGCGCCGGCTCATAGCGGTCGACGAGCGCCTTGAAACGACCGAGATGCGCTTTGTCGAGCGGCCGCGGTCCGCCGATCGACATGCACACCCCGTGCAGCGAAACGGGATAGTCGCTGCGGATCTTAGTCAGCGCATCGTGCGGCGGGCCGCCGGCGCCCATGTAGTTTTCGGCGTGGACCTCGAAGAAACCGTCCTTACTGCCGCCGGCAATGATTGCCTGCAAATGTTCGTGCTTGAAACTGGTGCCGGCAAGGCCGGCGACCGGGTGCGCCGGAAAGCGCGAGGTTTTCGACATGGGGGATGCTGGGTAAGTGGCCAGTCCGTTCATCTTCGTCTCCGCTTTCCGGGCAGGTTGCATTGCTTACGACGGGATGTCGCGGGTCAGCTCCGTGGGCGAGCCCTTGCGGTCGCCGGGCAGGTCCATCGTCGTACAGGTGCCGCCGTCGACAAACTTCCAGGCGTTGCCCTGGTAATCGACAGTCGAGGTGCCTTGGCATGTGGTTCCCGCACCTGCCTTGCAGTCGTTCTGCCCCTTCATGGCGACGCCAAAGCACTTCTCCTTGCCGGCATCCATCGCCGCCTTGACCTGTGCCTCGGTCAGCGGCGCGGCCGTCGCAAAAGAAGCAAGAGCCGTGGCAACGGCGCTGGCCAGAAGGGCCGCACTCACGGTTGATCTTGTTGACATGATTTCACCTCCGGTTGGGTTGTTGAGCGCGCCGTTCCTCAAGCGCGCATTGGTCAGTTCGGTCCGGAAGTTCCCTGTGTTACATCTGTTTGGGAACACGACTTCGTGATCGCCTGGGGCTTGGCTTGAGCAAAATTTTGCCGGTCACGCCAAGGAGGCCGACAAGGCCGCAAGCCGCCGGAAGGCACCGCCGTGCGAATAGTCCGTGTGGGGCGCCACGGAACTACCGCAATCCTGCGAGACCTTCCGACCAGTTTGGTGCGCTATGGGGAGCAGGATCATGCTGGGCAGGATCGCCGAGTTCTTCATCTTCGGTCTCGTGCCGCTGGTCGTTGGTATACTGGTGGTGCCTGGGTTGTCCGTCGCTGCCGAGAAGACCCTGAAGGGCGAGGTGACGTATCGCGAGCGCATTGCGCTGCCGCCCAACGCCGTGCTTTCAGTGCAGCTTGCCGATGTCTCGCTGGCCGACGCGCCGGCCGCTGTCATCGGCGAGCACAAGGTGGCGCCGGCCGGCCAGGTGCCGATCAAGTTCGAGATCAGCTTCGACCCGTCGGTGATCGGGCCTGATATGACTTATGCGCTGCAGGCGCGCATCACCGTCGACGACAGGCTGTTGTTCATCTCCGATACGCGCCACCAGGTCGATCCGCTGAGCGACGCGCCGCAGACCATCATGCTGAAGATGGTGACGTCGAGCGAGGAGCCGGCAGCGGCCCCGGTGTTCGGGCAGAGCTGGCTGATCGAGTATATCGACGGCATTGGTGTGATCGCCGAGCCGCAGGCGACGTTCAGGATCGACGAGGCCGGCAAGGCCGGCGGCAGCGGCCCTTGCAACGTCTACTTCGCCACCGCCAAAGTCGATGGTTCGACGATCGCCGTCAGTGACATCGGTTCGACCTTCAAGGCCTGCGCGTCCGAGATCATGGCCGAGGAAAAGGCGCTGTTCGCGGCGCTGGCCAAGGCGGCATCTTACCATATCGACGCCGGCAAGCTCATCATCGTCGACAAGGACGACCGCGTCATCCTGCGGTTCAATGCTGCGACCTGATCGCTCAAAAAACCGGTTTCGGTTTTTGAGCATCATGCGCAGTTGGAGGTGTCGGCCCGGCGTCCGGGCGCTGGATCGCCGCAACAAAAAAAGGCCAGCATGGCGCTGGCCTTTTTTGCATATGACGTCGTGACGGACTATCGACTCAGCCGACGATCTCGGTATCCGAGAACCAGTATTTGATCTCCTGCGCGGCCGTCTCCGGCGCGTCGGAGCCGTGCACGGAATTCTCGCCGATCGACAGCGCGTGTACCTTGCGGATGGTGCCTTCGGCGGCATTAGCCGGGTTGGTGGCGCCCATCACGTCGCGGTTTTTGGCAATGGCGTTCTCGCCTTCCAGCACCTGCACGACGGTCGGGCCCGACGACATGGACTCGACCAGCTCGCCGAAGAACGGGCGCTCCTTGTGGACGGCATAAAAACCTTCCGCCTCGCGGCGGCTCATCCACACCCTGCGGGAAGCGATGACGCGCAGGCCGGCTTCTTCGAGCATCTGGGTGATGGCGCCGGTGAGATTGCGCCGGGTCGCGTCCGGCTTGATCATGGAAAAGGTGCGTTCGAGCGCCATAGGGTCGTCCTTGTGATGGAGAGTGGAATTGAGGGTGGCGGGCTCTATACAAGCCGCCCGCCGGCTTGCCAAGGGGAGGCCGGCGCGGCGCTCATTTCTGCGCCGGATGGCGCATCGCCGTCGGCCCGAACCAATGTTGTCATAACTGCATCTCGATCGTCAGCTTGGCCGTGTCGCCAGCCCGGAGGCCTTCGCGGACCCGCACTGCCGTCTTGATCGGCAAGAGCAGGCTGCCGGATTTCTTGTCGGGAAACAGCGATGTCCGCCATCTGGTCTGGCCGATGACGGCTTCCACGCCAAGCGAGCCCCAGGGGCGTGCCATCCCCGCCATCGCCGTCTTGATCCGTGCCCCAAGCTCCGGCGGCAGCGTCACAAAATGCCAGCCGCCCTTGCCTGGATAGACCCAGATCTCGGCTTGCACGTCGTAGCGAAACATTTTGTGCCCTTCCTCAGATCAAGGCCGTCACGGCTGGCTTTGCCATGGTGTCTTGTTGGCAACGCAGCGATCGGCGAAACCATCCCATGATATCCATTCTTCCCTGCAAGAGAGGATGGCAGCGTCGCCGTTGCACTACCGCCTTATCACCATCGGAGCGCGCCGGACTTCCCAGCCTTCCCGTTCCAGTTCCGGCACGCTGTGGTTCTCGCTCGGGTAGCCAACGCAGAAGTAACCGATCAGCGTCCACTCCGGCGGCGCGTCCAGGATCGTCGCTATTTCGGCCGGATCGAGGATCGAGACCCAGCCCATGCCTATTCCTTCCGCGCGCGCCGCCAGCCAAAAGGTGTGGATTGCCATCACCGCCGAATATTCGATGGTCGCAGGCATGGTCAGGCGGCCGAGCCCATGCCCCTGTTCTGTCGCGCGGTCGGCGAAAACCGCGAATTGGCAGGGCGCTTCGTTCAGGCCGGCAAGTTTCAGGCGCGCATAGAGCGCGGCGCGTTCGCCGCCGAAAGATGCGAGCGCCTCCGCATTGCAGCGCTCAAAGCATGCCCTGACGGCGGCGCGGCACTGAGCACTCTCGACCATGACGAAACGCCAGGGCTGGCTCAGCCCGACCGAGGGCGCAATGCTGGCGACGTCAAGCAGCCGCTCCAGCGCGCCATCTGGGAGCGGCGTCGGCTTGAATCGCCTGACGTCCCGCCGCCACAGGAAGAGATTGACCAGCTCGGCGCGAAAATCGTCTGGGAATTCCGGTCCTGAGGTCATGATGTCGTGCTGCCTTTGCTAAAGGGAGTAGGGGAGAGGGCAGGAGGGCAGGCGATGCTGGCCGGGCTATTTTGGTTCACAGTCGGATCAGGCGCGCCCGCGTTCATCGGCGGTTCAGGTTCCATGGTGTAACATTGGCCCAGCGAAGGAGGAGGGCCATGAAAAAGCTCTTGTCTGTCCTTGTGGCCGCAGTTTTCGGTACGGCTTTTGCCTTGCCTTTGAATGCCGCGCCTCTCTCTATTCCGAAATCTGAGCAGGTGCAGAACAGCGCCGTCGAACAGGTTTGGCATCGTAGACACTGGCGACACAACTATGGTCACTGGCGGGGTGGTCGTCACTGGAACCGACGGTACGCATTGCGGGGGTGTGGCTACTATGGGTGTTACCCGCGCCGCTATTATAGGCCCTACTACCGACCCTTTTATCGCCCCTACTACGGCTTTAGCCCCTATTACGGCTTTAGCCCCTATTACGGCCACCGTGGTTACTACCCGCACTATTACAATGGCTCAGGAGTGAGCATCTATCTGCATTTCTAGCTACGAAATCGTGGAAAGCGTCCCATACCCCCAAGCGCGGTTTCAGGGAAGGCGGAAAGCTGGCGGACCAGAGTGTTGGACGCCCGACGCGAATCGAATGGCCTTGGCCATTCCGATTTCAAGTTTGCAATCCGTCAGAGGATTTTGACTTCCGCAGCCGCACTCCGGACCCTCCGCCATTTTTCGGGAATGAATTCGACGCCGGCCTTTGTATGCTGCGACATGTTGGGAAGCGAGCGTTACTGAAATTCGACCGTAGCGCCAGCGTAAGCGAGCCCGGCATCCTATGCTTGCCGCAATCCATAGGAGGTTTCATCCCGTCCGAACCTAAAGGACATCAGCGCCCCGCCGAGGTGATTACGTTAGCGTTGATCTCCAACACCATCTCGCTGGGCTTCACTTGGATAGACTTTGATGGGATTGGCGACGTCGTTCTCGCCTAGCAACCTTTTCATGCCATTTTCAGCTAGCAATTACCGCGACCACGATCGTTCCCCAAGTTGTCAGCAGGATGTTTGCGATTGGATATGCTGGCGTGTAGCCAAGCACCGCTACGGCACTTCCTGATCGCTCCTGGATGGCGGCCATTGCTGCGGTCACCGTCTGCGCCCCCGTCAACGCTCCAAGCAGGAGAATCGGATTCATGCGCAAGGCGAAATGGCCGAACGCCAGTCCCACGATCTGTGGCGCCAAGGTCACCACCATGCCTCCGAGCAGCAACCCGAGGCCCGCCTCCTTAAGAGCCGACAGAAAGATCGGCCCGGCGTGGATTCCGGTCAGCCCGATGAAAGCTGCGAGTCCAAGAGATGTCATGAACGCTATGGCGCCATCAGGAATGCGCCCGAACAGCGGGTAACGAGTCCGCAAATGGCCGACCAGAAGCCCGGCGAGCAAAGTGCCCACGCTGGTACTTAGCGAGATTTTGATGCCGCCGACCAAAAAAGTCAGCAGGACACCGACGGCACCGCCGAAAAAGATCGCCAGGCCCAGCACGATGAAATCGGTAGCGTGGTGCGGAGCAACGATGGTGCCAATTGTGGCAGCGGCTTTCTGCACTACCGGCTCCGGGCCGACCAAACGCAGCAGGTCGCCTCGCTGCAGGGCTAAATTGCCCGCGATCGGGAGTTCCTGACCGCCGCGGCTGACAGATCGCAAGTACAACCCACGCGTCCATTCTTCTGCCGATAGGTCGGCAAGAGTCCTGTCCGGCTATCGCGGCACCATAGGTCATCGGCCGCTGTGCAGATGGTCGCTGCAATCTGCGGGTGGCGAGAGGAAGATGGCCTGACAGTCGAAGGGCAGCCTGGAAACCTGAAGCCTTAAACGGTCGATCGAGACGGCTGTGATTATAAGCAGCAGGCTGCGCGGATCTCTGAGGGGGAGACCAATTATCAATCGCGAACATTTCTGGCTCGGCGAGGAGCAGTTTGGGCTGCTTGAACCACATCTGCGGACTGACTCCCGAGGCAGGCCGCGCGTCGATGTTCGTCGCGCAATCAGCGGCATTATCCATGTCGTGAAGAGCGGCGGACGCTAGGTTGATGCTCGTCATGATCGCGCAAGCGCCGCCATCGTCGGCATGCTCAGAAAGCCAAGATGCACGGCATGGCACAGGCCGTCGCAGAACTCACAGGGCTCCCGCCATCCCGAAGCTGTCGCAACTGCTCAAGGCCGAGATGGCCGAGCAGGATGTCAGGGTCCGTAGTCTATCAGCTCAAGGTGACACGGTTGTGCGACTGGAGTTAATAAGCGGCCGCCGAAATGCTGATAGCAGACTTGACGCAAGGCGATCGCGAAGAGGCGCGGCTTGCATTCGAGGTCACTGCCCGAAAGGCCCAAGCGGATCCACCGCCATCACTTAGAACCATAACGACAGGACATACAACGCTGCCACGAGGATTAGGAGCGGCGCGATGATGGCGATGAACGTCTGGAGAGTGTTCATTATCGCGAATTAGGGTTTCGCCTACCGGTATCCAGCTTATTGATGTCTGCCCGCCGGGGCAGACATTTTTTTGCCGATGGCGCGCAGGACATTCGTTCTCAACACTTCGCAAGGGAATTTGAGACAAGCGGCGCTCTGATTTAGCGGAGACTCTGGCGCATCTCGGTTGTCATTTTAAGCGGCCGATTGGAGAAAGCGGCTACACGACGACCCGATAAAGTCGTATTATCAGCGGGACGTATCGGCGCGCTGACAATCGAAGTGACGCGCCACCTGTTGATGGGACACGACAAATGACGAGTCTTGTTCGGACGTTCGCATTCGTTGCGCTTCTCCTAGCCAATGCCTTGGCTTGCTTGCCCTGCGCAGCACAGGAGAGCGACCGGTCAGAGGGTCACCTCCGATGTGCAATACGAATATCTTGATCGCTGGGATGTCGATCGGCTGAACCAAATACTCCAAACCGATACGCATCGGTTCGCCGGGCTGTCCGAGACCTACAGTCCGGCCCGCAACGCTGTCCGGCTGTACCGCGTCACCTATTCGTCCATTGTTCCAGAGCGCGGCAACAAGCCGATCACCGCAACCGGGCTCATTGCCGTTCCTGACAGGGACGGGACGTCCTTCCCGATGATTTCATACCAGCACGGAACCGCGTATGGAAAACAGGAAGTGCCCTCATTTCCGGATCAGTCCCCGGAAACCCAGCTAATGATCGCTCAGTTCGCCGGCCAAGGATACGTCCTTGTCGGCGCGGACTATTTTGGTTTGGGGGACTCCGACGAGCCCGAGGGTTATCTGGTGAAGGGCAGCCATCAGCAGGCCAGGCCACTTTCGACATGCTGGCAGCAAGCCGGGCCGTGCTTGATCATCTGAAGATTGGGAGCGCCGGACTTTTCCTAGCCGGGTGGTCGCAGGGCGGCTTCGTGACGATGGCTTTCCTGGAAAAACTCGAGAGAGCGGGCATTTCAGTGAAGGCAGCTGCCACGGCAAGTGCGCCGATCGATATCTTTGTGGCATTGAACGGCGCCCTGAACTTTCCCCGAAAGAATGATGCACCGTGGATGACGACGATCGTCATCCTGACGGCCTTCTCCTTTGAGAACTACTACGGCACTTCCTTACTCCTTACTCCTTACTCCTTACTCCTTACTCCCTACTTCCTACTCCCTTACTGCCTTACTCCCCTATGCGGCGGCGGCGGCCGCCGTCACCTTGCGGCCGAGGCCATCATGCAGGTCGAGGCAGCGCTCGAACCACTGCGCCACCACATCGCTGTCGTCGAGCAACCGGTAGGGGGAGGCGATGCGCGCCCATTGCAGCGCGCCGAAGACGATGTAGTCGGCAAACAGCGGTGATTGGCCGCCGATGAACGGCTGATAGGCGAGCGTCGAGCGCAACGGTTCCAGCGAGGCGCGGAAGGCGCCAAGGCCGGCGTCGCGCGCCGCCATGACCTCTTCCAGTCTCTTTCCGAAGCGCTGCTCGCGGTTTTGGCGGAAATAGGCGGCGTTCGCCTCGTCCTGCATGGCGTGTAGGTCCATGATCGCCGCAGTGGTGACATAGGGATGGATGGTCAGTTGCGACCAGCGTTCGATGAAGCGCGCCATCGCCTTGCCGCCGTCGCCGGAAAACAATGTCGGCCGCTCGGGATAGGCCTCGTCGAGATAGAGTGCGATGGCGAAGGAATCGGCGACCACCTTCTCGCCGTCGCGGATCACCGGAACGAGCTTCGAAACGCCGCCTTCAACTGTCGGCACTTCGAGAAAACGTGTCGGCACGGTGGAGATGTCGAGCCCCTTGTGGGCGAGCGCCATCGCCGCCTTCCAGCAATGCGGGCTGAACGGACGGGCGGTATCGCGTCCGACGAGGTCATAGAGCAGAATGGTCATTGGCGGCAGCTTCCTTGCGGTCTACTAGAGCGATGTTTCGGGCAGATGCGGGTAGGCACCCGAAACGGGGTCTCGCGGGTCGGGAGAAAAAGATGAAACAGCACTTCATGATGTTTGCGGCTTACAATCAATGGGCCAATAGCCGCATCTACGATGCCGCCGCCGATCTCGATGAGGAGGAATTCCACCGCAATGTCGGGGTTTTCTTCGGCTCGATGATGGGCACGCTCAACCACCTTCTGACCGCCGACCGCATCTGGATGAGGCGCTTTACCGGCGAGGGCGACGCGCCGGCCAGGCTCGACACGATCCTGCACCGTGCCTTGCCGGGTTTGCGGCTAGCGCGCGAGGCCGAAGACAAAAGGATCATCGACTGGGTCAGGGCGTTAAGCGACAAGGCTTTGTCCGGCCGCTTCTCCTACATGACCGTCTCCGACATGCGCACCGTCTCGCAGCGATTGGCGCCGGCGCTCGATCATTTCTTCAACCACCAGACCCATCACCGCGGCCAGGCGCACGCGATCCTGACCGTTCTTGGCCGGCCTTCGGTGCCACTCGACCTGACGCTGTTCCAGAGGAGCGAAGAGGGGCGCGCCTACGCCTGATTTCGGATTATCCGGATCGAATTGACTGGAAAACCCGTCGAAGACGAACAGCATCTTCGACGGGCCATAGTCGAAAAAGGGGCCTAGCCAGTCAGGCGGCGTATCCGCCCTGGCCCCGGGCGACCGGCTTGACCGAGACCGCCGGCTGGGCGGAAGGCCAGAGAATGCCTGCCGTCACCGCGAAGGTGACCAAGGCATCGCGTGCCGCTTCGGGCGAGATCTCGCCGGCGCGTGCCGCCTCGCAGGCTTTCACGGCCGCGCCATAGCTCAGGCGTCGTCGCGATGGCGGAAACTCGGTCAGGAACTCATGCATGTCGAAGAGCGAAGCGAGCATGCGCTTATGGCCGGCGCCGACGGTAACGGCGACCGGGGTGAAGGGCATCGTGTCGTGCATTCTGGCCTCTCATATTGGGCGGAGGTGACGGCGGACGCCGCTCTCCGATCTGAATCGGACGCCCAGAAACGCGGATTGCGGCATCAGGTTCCATGTTGCCGAAATTTGGTTTTCGCCACCAAGTCCCCTGGCATGAGCGCCGTGCCGAAGAGGCGGCCTATTTCCACATGTCACGCATGCGGGCGCCAAGGTCGACGCGCACTTGCGGCTGGCGGCGCGGATCGTCCTTGACCTGGACGCTCGCCCACGATGTCTGTTCGAAGGCGCTGAGGAGGCCGGGATGAAGCGGGTGCGCGAAGCGTAAACGTGACGATCGCCGCGCGCCGCCTGGCCGTGGACGAAAAAGCGCTGCGGCATGACCAGGTGCAGGCCGTCCTTGGCCCGCGTCATCGCCACGTAGAGCAGGCGGCGCTCCTCGTCGATGTCCGCCTTGCTGCCAACGGCGAGGTCGATAGGGATGCAGCCGTCGACGGTGTTGAGCACGAAGACGTTCTTCCATTCCTGGCCCTTGGCAGAATGGATGGTCGACAGGATCAGATAGTCCTCGTCGCGATGCGGCGGCCCGGCCTCGCCGCTGGTCGCATCCGGCGGATCGAGCGTCAGCTCGGTGAGGAAACGCTCGCGCGAGGCGTAGCCCGAGGCGATCTGTTCGAGCTGCAGAATATCGGCCCGGCGCGTCGTTGCGTCCTCGTGGATGCGGTCAAGATGCGGCTCATACCAGAGCCTGACCTGTTCGAGATCAACAGGCCATTTTCCCGACCCGGTGCGAAGCTGCGAGAACAGCGCGACGAAACCCGGCCAGTCGTCGGCGGCGCGTTGCGGCGGCCGGTAGCGCGCCAGCCCCATCGCTTCGTCGAGCGACGTCGCCATGGTGTCGACGATCTGCGAAGCCGCCGAAGGGCCGATGCCGGGCAAAAGCTGCAGCACGCGAAAACCGGCGACGCGGTCGCGCGGGTTTTCGGCGAAGCGCAGCACCGCCAGCACGTCCTTGACATGGGCGGCGTCGAGGAACTTCAGCCCGCCGAACTTGACGAACGGGATGTTGCGGCGCGTCAGCTCGATCTCCAGCGGCCCGCTGTGGTGCGAGGCGCGAAACAGCACGGCCTGCGCCTTCAGCGCCGTGCCGGCCTCACGCTCGGTCAGGATCGCCTGGCAGACGTAACTCGCCTGCTCGGCCTCGCCGCGAACGCTGACCAGCTTCGGCTTTTCGGTCGATCTGCGCTCCGACCAGAGGTTCTTGGTAAAGCGCTCCGAGGCCTCGCCGATCACCGCATTGGCGGCGGCCAGGATGGTCTCGGTCGAGCGGTAGTTGCGCTCCAGCATGACGATCTCGGCCGGCTGCGCGAATTGTTTGGGGAAGTCGAGGATGTTGCGCACTTCCGCGGCGCGAAACGAATAGATCGACTGCGCGTCGTCGCCGACCACCGTCAGCCCGGATCCGTCGGGCTTCAGCGCCGTCAGGATCGATGCCTGCAGCCGGTTGGTATCCTGGTATTCGTCGACCAGCACATGGTCGAAACGCCCACCCAGATGCGCTGATATCTCCGGCTCGCCGGCCATCTGCGCCCAGTAGAGCAGCAGGTCGTCGTAATCGAGCACGTTCTGCGCCTGCTTGGCCTCGACATATCGGGCAAACAGCGCCTTAAGCTGTTCTGCCCAACCCGCGCACCAGGGAAACACCGAACCGAGAATCTCGCCGAGCGGCGCCTGCGCGTTGACCGCACGCGAATAGATCGCCAGGCACGTGCCCTTGGTCGGAAAACGGCCTTCGGTTTTCGAGAAGCCGAGTTCGTGCCGGGCGAGGTTCATCAGGTCGGCCGAATCCTCTCGGTCATGGATGGTGAAGGCCGGATCGAGGCCGATCTCCAGCGCATAGTCGCGCAGCAGCCTGGCGCCAATGCCGTGAAATGTGCCGGCCCAGCTCAGCGCATCGGTGATAATGGAAGCGTCCCGGCCGAGCACCTCGCCGGCGATGCGCTCGACCCGCTTGGCCATTTCCGATGCGGCACGACGCGAAAACGTCATCAAAAGGATGCGCCTGGGGTCAGCGCCCCTGACGATCAGATGCGCGACGCGATGCGCTAGCGTGCTGGTCTTGCCGGAGCCGGCGCCGGCGATCACCAGCAACGGCCCGGCGACCGCGCCGTCGCCATGCTCGACGGCAAGGCACTGCTCGGCATTCAGCTTTGCGAGATAGGCAGGCCGGAAGGTCGAATCACGGGCAGCGAGGTTCATTGCCCATCAAGCATCGTTTCTGCTTTGTTCGCAACGCTCTCGACGTGAAAGTTGCGACCGATGCGTCCGATTCTACTGGCGCACCAGCCGATGAACTGGGCCTAGCGCTGGGGCTCTACGCCCATCGCCGCCGACTGCCGCGGCAACGACTTGTCGTCATCGGGAGGCGGCAGCAACAGCGGATCGAAGTCGTCGGGCACTTCGTCAATGATTTCCCTGACTATGCGGTAGGCCACGTAAATCGCGGCTCCGGCTATGAGCAGACGGATCATGATTTTCTCCACTGGTATGAACCAACCGAAGAGGCCGCGTTTTGTTCCCCGCTTTCCAAAGGCCCCGAGCTCTGCCTGAGCGTGCAACCAAATCGGCACCGTCTCGTTTGCCCGGTGACAGGAGGTTGCGATGAACAAGCTATCAATCTCGCTGGCTTTGGCGGTGGCGCTGGCTGTCGCGGCTTGCGATAACAACATCCCACCGACAAAGGCCCCCGGCGCCGATCAAAACCCGCAGGTCGACCCTGCACCCAACTCGACGTCAGGCGATGATCAACCCGGCACGCCGTCGGCGCAGTGATGGAACGCAGTAGGAAAGGTGGCCGGCGCCGCTTGGGAGGGGAGCGATGACGCCGGCCAGGCGGGTATCAGGTCCGCCGCATACGTAGAGATAGCTGAGTCTTGCCGTTGCGTCATGGGGTGATCGCGGAAGACCACCGCCTTGAACAGGCAATCAACTGACAAATGTGACAAAACTGCAATTTTCAGATGCGAGAAGTCGATGCTCGCCAGGCGCCGCGCCGTCGCAGCAGGGTCCCGGCCCAATTCAAAGCTGGCCTCTGATCCGGCGAGGCCGGCGATCGGATCAATCGTCTTCCCCACCGCGGCATAAAGCAACCGGCCGCGCGGGCATTTTCATACCTTATGCGGCCAAGCGGCGCTCAAGGTCTTGCGAAGCGCTGACGTCCCGTGCAAAAGCGCGGCCATGCTGATCATTAACGACCTTTCGCTCCGCATGGCCGGACGCCTGCTTCTTGACCATGCCTCGCTGACCTTGCCGGCCGGCAGCAAGGCAGGGCTTGTCGGTCGCAACGGCACCGGCAAGACGACTTTGTTCAAGGCGATCACCGGCGACCTCGCCTCCGAGACCGGCTCGATCGGCCTGCCGAAGAACACGCGCATCGGCCAGGTGGCGCAGGAAGCGCCCGGCACCGAGGAACCGCTGATCGAGATCGTGCTCAAGGCCGACCTTGAACGCTCCGCACTGCTCGAGGAGGAAAAGACGGCGACCGATCCGCACCGCATCGCCGATATCCACATGCGGCTGGCCGATATCGACGCCCATTCGGCCGAGTCACGTGCCGCCACCATCCTCGCCGGCCTCGGCTTCGACGACGACGCCCAGCGGCGGCCGGCCTCGTCCTTCTCTGGCGGCTGGCGCATGCGCGTCGCACTCGCCGCTGTGCTGTTTGCCGAGCCCGATCTTCTGCTGCTCGACGAGCCGACCAACTATCTCGACCTCGAAGGCACGCTATGGCTGGAAAACTACGTGTCGAAATATCCGCACACGGTGCTGCTGATCTCGCACGACCGCGACCTGCTCAACCGCGCCGTCAACTCGATCGTCCATCTCGACCAGAAGAAGCTGACCTTCTGGCGCGGCGGCTACGACCAGTTCGAGCGCCAATACACCGAGCAGCGCGAATTGCAGGAGAAGGGCAGGGTCAAGCAGGAAGCCGCGCGCAAGCACATGGAATCCTTCGTCGAGCGCTTCCGCGCCAAGGCTTCGAAGGCGAGGCAGGCCCAGTCGCGCATCAAGGCGCTGGAGAAGATGAAGCCGATCGCCGCAATTGTGAACGACAACGTGCGGCCGTTCTCCTTTCCCGAGCCGGTGAAGACGGTGGCCTCGCCGATCATTGCGCTCAACAGCGTCAATGTCGGCTATGTCGAGGGTGAGCCGATCCTGAAGAAGATGACGCTGCGCATCGATGCCGACGACCGCATCGCGCTGCTCGGTGCCAACGGCAACGGCAAGTCGACCTTCGCCAAATTGCTGTCCGGCCGGCTGAAGCAGGAGACCGGCACCATGACGGTGGCACCGGGGCTGAAGGTGGCGATCTTTGCCCAGCATCAGCTCGACGATCTCCGACCGAACGAAAATGCCTATGAGCATGTCCGCCGGCTGATGCCGGAAGCGCCGGAATCGAAGGTGCGCGGCCGCGTCGCCCAGTTCGGCCTGACCACTGAGAAGATGAACACCGCCGCCAAGGACCTGTCCGGCGGCGAGAAGGCGCGGCTGCTGATGGGCCTGTCGGCGTTCGAGGGGCCAAACCTGTTCATCCTCGACGAACCGACCAACCATCTCGATATCGACAGCCGTGAATCGCTGATCCATGCGCTGAACGAATTTCCCGGCGCCGTCATCCTGATCTCGCACGACCGCCATCTGCTCGAGGCGACGGCCGACCGGCTGTGGCTGGTCAAGGGTGGCGCGGTCAACCCCTATGACGGCGACCTCGATGACTACAAGACGCTGGTCACCGGTGTGTCCGGCGACCGCCGCGGCAAGCGCGAGGCCGAAAAGGCCTCGAAGGCCGACCGCCGCCGCGATGCGGCCGCACGCCGCGCCGCCTTCGAGCCGCTGGCCAAGGAGATCCGCGCCACTGAAGCGCTGATGGACCGCATCCGCAAGCGCATCGACTTGATCGAGGACGAGCTCGCCAATCCGGCGGTCTATGAAAAGGATCCGTCAACGGCGACGCGGCTGGCCAAGGAGCGCTCGCAGCTGGCCCAGACGCTGGCCGCCCACGAGGAAAAATGGCTGTCGATGTCGGCCGAATACGAGGAAGGCACCGCGGAGTAGCGCGACGCCCCTCTGCCTTCTCCCCTGTGGGAGAAGGTGGATCGGCGCGTAGCGCCGAGCCGGAAGAGGGGTGTTGGACGGAGTGCGGTCGGTGCCAAGCTGGAGCACCCCTCATCCGGCCGAGCGGAGCCTGTCCTCGGGCTTGCCGGAGGCAAGACCCGTGGGCTCGGCCACCTTCTCCCACAAGGGGAGAAGGGAAGGCCCATCTGGCCCTACACGCCGCCGCCATAAACGGCTAGTTTGGCCTCATGAATCAACAGGCCAACCTCAGGATCGGCCATTCGGCCTGTCCGCATGATTGCCCGTCGACCTGCGCGCTCGAGGTCGAACTGCTCGACAGCAAGCGCATCGGCCGCGTCCATGGCGCCAGGGCCAACAGCTACACATCAGGCGTCATCTGCGCCAAGGTCGCCCGTTACGCCGCCGCGTCCATCATCCCGAGCGCTTGCTGAAGCCACTGGTGCGCTTGGCGTCAGCACCTGATGGCTGCTGACGGCGTCGAATGCACGTGGACACAAGCGAAGGGCGGCCTCGGTAACATTACCGTGAGCCTGTAACGTTCGCCGTCGCTGGCGCGAACAACGGACCGTATCCTCATGTCCGCCATGGCGGGATTACTTGCCCGCCGACACCTTCAGGAGTCAAGAAATGCTAGACCGTCGCACCTTCCTCATCGGCCTGACCGCAATATCGGGCCTCGCCTCGGCTCCGGCGGCGCTGGCTGCCAGCCGCATGGCCTACACACGGCAGGCCTTCGAAGAGGCGCAAAAGGCAGGCAAGCCGATCCTGGTCGAGATCACCGCCAGCTGGTGTCCGATCTGCAAGGCGCAGAAGCGGGTGCTCGGCCGGTTGCTGCCTGCGCCCGAGCACGCAAACCTGGCCGTTTTCGAAGTCGATTTCGATTCCCAAAAAGAGGTTGTTCGGGCTCTTGGTGCGCGGATGCAGAGCACGCTGATCACCTTCAAGGGCGCAACGGAAGTCGGTCGGCTTGTTGGCGTGACCAAGGCGGATGCCATCAAGCAATTGCTTGATAAAACGATCTGAGCGGCGGCGATGCTACTCGGCTTCATATTTTCGTTCCTGGCCGGGGTGCTGTCGACGCTGTCGCCATGCGTGCTGCCGCTGATCCCGGTCGTGCTCGGTGCTGCCGTCAGTCAGCATCGCTATGGCCCCATCGCGCTGGCCGCAGGACTTGCCATATCCTTCACGGCCATAGGGCTTTTTGTCGCCACGATCGGGTTCTCCGTCGGGCTTGACGGCGGTGTCTTTCGCAGCGCCGCCGCAGTTCTGATGCTCGTCCTCGGCACGATATTGATCGTGCCGGCATTCCTGGCGCATATCGCGCTTGCGGCCGGTCCGGCCGGCAACTGGGTCGAGCAGCGGTTTGGCGGCTTTTCCTCCGTTGGCCTTTGGGGGCAGTTCGGCGTCGGTCTGCTGCTCGGCGCGGTGTGGAGCCCTTGCGTTGGCCCGACTCTCGGTGCCGCTTCCGTCCTTGCAGCGCAGGGCCAAGACCTTGGCCAGGTTGGGGTCACCATGGTGCTGTTTGGTCTCGGTGCTGCCGTGCCGTTGCTGATCCTCGGACTACTGTCCCGCGAGACCTTGCTGAGTTGGCGCAGCCACATCGCAGGCGCCGGCAGCGGGCTGAAGGTCGCTTTAGGCGTCTTGCTGGTGATGACCGCCGCCGCGATTCTGTCTGGGTTCGACAAGGCGTTGGAAACCGCACTCGTCAACGCTTCGCCCGAGTGGCTGACGGCGTTGACGACGCAGTTCTAACGGCTCCGCGCTGGCGGTCGCCAGATTTTCAGCTTGCCTCAGCAAGGAGAAGCAAGTTAGCGCTGCATCTGGCCCTACACGCCGCTTTCGCAACCGACTAGTCTGCTCCCATGAATCAGCACGCCAAGCTCAGGATCGGCCATTCGGCCTGTCCGCATGATTGCCCGTCGACCTGCGCGCTCGAGGTCGAGCTGCTCGACGGCAAGCGCATCGGCCGCGTCCATGGCGCCAGGGCCAACAGCTACACATCAGGCGTCATCTGCGCCAAGGTCGCCCGCTATGCCGACCGCGTCCATCATCCCGACCGCTTGCTGAAGCCGCTGATCCGCGCGGGCGCCAAGGGCGAGGGCCTTTGGAAGGAAGCGAGTTGGGAGGCCGCACTCGACCTCGTCGCCGAAAAGTTTATCGAGGCCGAGGCAAAATACGGCTCGGAGACGGTCTGGCCCTATTACTATGCCGGCACGATGGGGCTGGTGCAGCGCGACGGCATCGAGCGGCTGCGCCACGCGAAAAAGTATTCCGGCTTCTTCGGGTCGATCTGCACCAATCTGGCCTGGACCGGCTGGATGATGGGCGCCGGCGCGTTGCGCGGTCCCGACCCGCGCGAGATGGCCAAGTCCGACTGCGTGGTGGTCTGGGGCACCAATGCCGTGGTCACCCAGGTCAACGTCATGACCCACGCGATCAAGGCGCGCAAGGAACGCGGCGCAAAAATCGTCGTCATCGACGTCTACGAAAACGCGACGATGAAGCAGGCCGATCTCGGCCTGGTGCTGAAGCCCGGCACCGATGGCGCGCTGGCCTCCGCGGTGATGCATGTGCTGTTCCGTGACGGCATGGCAGACCGCGCCTATTTGGAAAAATACACCGACGACCCGCACGGTCTGGAAGCGCATCTTCAGACGAGGACGCCGCAATGGGCGGCTGATATCACCGGGCTTTCGGTCGACGAGATCGAGGCCTTCGCCCGCCTCGTCGGCACGACCAAGAAAACCTATTTCCGCCTCGGCTACGGCTTCTCGCGCCAGCGCAACGGCTCGGTCAACATGCATGCCGCCGCCTCGATCGCCGCGGTCACCGGCTGCTGGCAGTATGAGGGCGGCGGCGCCTTCCATTCCAATTCGGGCATCTTCAAGCTGAACCAGGAACTGCTGGAAGGCACGCGGATGCGCGACCCCTCGATCCGCCATCTCGACCATTCGCGCATCGGCCCGGTGCTGACCGGCGCTGAGGATGCGCTCTATGGCGGCCCGCCGGTGACCGCGCTGCTGATCCAGAACACCAATCCGGTCAATGTCGCGCCGGAGCAGCGGCTGGTGAAGCAGGGTTTTCTGCGCGACGACCTGTTTTCCTGCGTGCACGAGCAGTTCATGACCGACACCGCAAAACTCGCCGATGTCGTGCTGCCGGCGACGATGTTTTTAGAGCATGACGACATCTACAAGGGCGGCGGCAACCAGCACATCACGCTCGGGCCGAAGCTGATCGACCCGCCGGAAGGGCCGCGCAGCAACCATTTCGTCATCGAGGAACTCGGTAAAAGGCTGGGCGTTGGCGACAAGCCTGGCTTCGGCATGACCGAGCAGCAGCACATCGACATCATTTTGGGCAAGCGCGGCCTGGGTAGTTTTTCGAGCCTCAAGGAAGAGAAGTGGGTCGACTTGCAGCCGGATTTCGAGGCGGCGCATTTTATCAGCGGCTTCGGCCACGCGGACGGAAAATTCCGCTTCCGCGCCGACTGGACCGGGCAGGCGGCGCCCAACCGGCCGCCGAGAAGCATGGGCCTGTTCGGGCCGGTGGCAAGCCTGCCGGAATTTCCCGACCACGTCGACCTGATCGAGGTGGCGGATGCGGCGCATCCGTTCAGGCTGACCACCTCGCCGGCGCGCAATTTCCTCAACTCGACTTTTTCGGAGACGCCGGTGTCGAAGGCCAAGGAGGGCCGGCCGGAACTGCTTTTGCATCCGGACGATGCGGCAGCCTATGGGCTGGCCAATGGCGACCGCGTCGAGATCGGCAATGCGCGCGGCGAAGTCGTGCTGCACGCAAGATTGTTCGACGGCGTCAAGCGCGGCGTCGTGGTCGCCGAAGGCATCTGGCCCAACAGCGCCCACGAGCGCGGCGAGGGCATCAACGTCCTGACCGGCGCCGATGCGCCGGCGCCCTATGGCGGTGCTGCGTTCCACGACAACAAGGTCTGGCTGCGCGCGGCGAAGTGAGGCCTCGGAACGATATATCCAACCAGCCGTTTTTGCGTGGCGGTGGAGACATGGTGATGGCAGAAGTGTTGGCAGCGCCGGACCCCATTGGAAGAACGCTTTCGCCCGGCGAACTCGCAACCACGATGTCGCACTTTCATCGCGCCGAGATTCTGCGCATGACGGGGTGGCGCGATCGCCTGGACCGGACGAGTAATTGGGCGATAACGGTCGTTGCGGCGATGTTGTCCATCTCGCTTTCGACAGCCAGCGCGCATCACGGCGTGCTGCTTTTTGCCATGCTGCTTGTCCTGTTGCTGCTGTGGATAGAAGCGCGGCGATATCGCTTCTTCGACGTTTACCGGGCCCGCGTGCGCCAGTTCGAACGGCACTATTTCGCGCAGATATTCTCGCCGCAGCCGGACTTCGCGTCCGATTGGCTGTTGGTCGTCGGCGAAAGCCTGCGCACTCCAAAATTCCTCATTTCGCAACGAGCGGCGTTGGCGCGCCGTCTGCGTCGAAACTACATCCACATGCTGCTGATCCTGCTGCTGGCCTGGATCCTGAAACTGTCGACCCCCAGTCTTCTAACCGAAGGTGTCCGCATCGACTTTGTCAGCTCGGTGCGCGAGGCCGTTGCCGGCGCTGCTCTGGGGCCCATTCCCGGCTTGGTCATCGTCGTGCTGGTCGCCGCCTTATATGCCGGCCTGCTGGTCACGGCGTTCCTGACCGCTGGCGACGAGGGCGAACTCTCCTTTGGTGACGTGCACGTCTAGAGCGGCAGCGCAAAACCGGCGGATCTGCGATTTCATTTGTGCAGGAAATCGAACCGATCGGTTCGTTTTTGTTGACGCATTGTGCAAGATAGAGTGAACGTCGGCTCAGCAAATGGCCAGGCCGCGCGGCAGACGTATTCGCCTAAAGCATTGAGAAGAAGTTCAAAGATTGTGGCGAAGGAAGCCTTTTAGCGGATTTCAAGCACCCGGTTCAGGGCGTGGCCGGAACATCTTTGTGATTGGAAACTGCTGCATGGCCAACCCACCTCGGGGTGGTCCGAGCGACGCGAAATCCTCCCAAGGCACGCCACGAGACGGACAACAATACTGAAAGTATGAAAGTACTGGAGTACCTGAAATGACCAAGATTGCTCTCACCGCTGCCGCCATCCTCATTGCCACGGGCAGCGCCTTTGCCGGCAGCGACCATTATGGTTCGGACGGCGTCAACCAGCCGGCCGCGCCTGTTGGCAATGCGCCTGTTGTCGATAATATGTTCACGGGTTCGATCCGCAAGCCGTTTACGGCCGAGCACAATACCGTCAATACCAACGCGACGATCCAGCCCGGCACGACTGAACCGGTCGTGCCTCAGTCCGGCCGGGGCAACTGGGGCCGCTAAATCCTCAAGCTTCGGAACTCAAAGAGCGGCGGGCTTGGCCCGCCGTTCCTGCTTTTGTATATCAAGTCACAGCCCTCGTTTAGCGCAGGTCCTTCGGCCAAACGCAGTGTGTCAGCCGCGCATCGCCGAGGGCCAGCCGTGCCCAGTCACCGTCGAAAACGAAGCGGGCCAGGGCTGCCGTCGGGAATTTCTCTTCAAGCTTTTTGAGTGCCGCGGCATCCGATCCGGCGCCCGCAAGCCGGCGCGCGAATTCCTCCAGGCCGGGATTATGGCCAATCACCAAAAGGCTGCTTGTTGCCGCTTTTGCCTGCCGTACCTTGGCGAGAATGTCTGCCGCACCGGCCTCGTAGAGCGCCTGGACAAATTTGGCCGGCGTTTTCGCCGGCAATTCCGCCGAGACCAGCCGCCATGTGTCGCGGGTGCGCAACGCGGGCGATACCAGCGCCAGGTCCGGCAGCCAGCCCTGCCTGGCCAGTTCGCGCCCGACCAGCGGCGCGGCCTTCAGCCCGCGCCCGGAAAGCGGCCGGTCGAAGTCAATAAGGTCAGGATCGTCCCAACTCGACTTGGCATGACGCAGAAGAAGGAGTTGTTTCATGAGTTCAATTTAAGACCAAGGAATGTCGGGCTGAAAGTCTTTCCCATATCCGCCGCCATGTTTTGTGCCCATGGCGGTATCAAAGGTCGCCCAAGCGCACCAAAGATGAACAAACCTACGCGCCGTTCATCCTTATCCCACTTGACCGAAATGTCTGCTTCAGTAATGGCCCAATCGCCCGATCGAATGTGAATTGCATCGATGACGGAACCCACTCGCCCGTCCTCGACTCGATACAGATAGAAGTACGCCGTGGCATTCGTTGGATTGTCTGCCTCATCATACTCGAAGGCACCGGCCAGATCACCTTTTGCCCGCATAGCGCTGTCGAAGAGATCCATTTGCCTGTCTGCATCTGTCAAAATAATGTTGAGACGTCGCGTGCGCCATGCGCGACGCGAACGACTTCGACGCGCTGTTCGGCAAGGCGATAAAGCACGAGATAATTGCCGATCGTCAATGCTCGCACTTCGGCACCGATGTCGGGTCTCTGGCGACCGGATTGCGGGAATGTCTCCAATTGCAGGATGCGCGCCGCAATCGCGTCCAGAAAGCGATCCGCGGCAAGCTCCGCCGCAATGCCAAACCAGATGTCGATCAGATCGTCTTCGGCGGCCGGGCTGCGGACAATGAGGATGTCAGCCACGCCGTGGTGTTTTTTTGGCAGCGTCGCTGAACCGGCTGTGCGCCTTCAGCTTGATCTCCTCGATGTCGAAAGGCGCGAAGAGGCCGCTCTCCAGCCCTTCCGTCCAGGCTTTCCGCAGCCGCTGCGCTTCCGCATCGCGCAAGGGCTGGCGAAGGCGCCATTCGCGGAGAGCCTCGCGGATCACTTCGCTTGCCGAACCGTATTGCCCGCTGGCCGCCGCGCTCTTGACCATGTCCAGCAGTTCCGGGGAAAGCGCCACGCTGACTTTTTCGACTGTCGCCATCAAACTGTCTCCTTGCCAAGATGGTGGCAATAATTGCCACCATCTTCAAGGATGGGCCTCAGGGCGTGATGCGCGCCAGATGCTCGAGGTCGGTCTCCTCGCGCAGCGGATCGGGGGCCATCACCACGGAGGTGCTGTTGTCGGCATCGTCGGCGAAGTGGGCCAGCACGGTGCGACCGCCTTCCATTCGCGCCTTGCCTTCGGCGACCAGCCCGAGCGCCAGCGGATAAAGCCGGTGCTCGGCCTTCAACACGCGCGCGGCGAGCGTATCCTCATTGTCGCCGACCATCACCGGCACAGCGGCCTGGGCGATGATCGGGCCGTCATCCATGTCCAGCGTGACGAAATGCACCGTGCAGCCATGGATGCGGATGCCCGCGCGGATAGCTCGCGCATGCGTATCCAGCCCCTTGAAGGCCGGCAACAGGGCAGGGTGGATATTGATCATCCGTCCCAGCCATTTCTCGACGAAGCGCGCGCCGAGGATGCGCATGTAACCGGCCAGCGCCACGAACTCGGCGCCGAACGAGACAAGTGCGGCGTCAATCGCCCCGTCATGCGCTTCCTTGCTGCTATAGTCCGCCCGCGAAATCACCTTGGTGGCGATGCCGCGCGCCGCCGCGATACCGAGACCGGCGGCATTGGCCCGGTCGGAAATGACGCCGACGATCTCGGCCGGATAGTCCGGGTTGCTGGCCGCGGCAATCAGCGCCGTCATGTTGGAGCCGCGTCCCGAAATCAGCACCACGGTGCGTTTGCGCGCGCTCATAGGCCGATCGAGCCCCGATAGATCACGCCGGCGTTGCGGCGCGGCACGATGCGGCCGATCGGCGTCACGCTCTCACCGGCCTCCTGCAGCACGGCCGCGACCTGTGCCGCCTGGCCGGAGGCGACGGCGAGGATCATGCCGACGCCGCAGTTGAAGGTGCGCATCATCTCTTCGGGCGCCACGCCGCCGGTCTTCGCCAGCCATGAGAACACCGCCGGCACTTCGATGGCGTCGAGGTCGAGCTCGGCGGAAAAATCCTTCGGCAGGACGCGCGGGATATTTTCCGGGAAACCGCCGCCGGTGATATGGGCCAGCGCCTTGATGCCATGCGTGTTACGGATCGCCTTGAGGATCGACTTGACGTAGATGCGGGTCGGCTCGAGCAGCGCCTCGGCCAGCGTGGCTTCATCGTTGAAGGGCGCTGGATCGGTCCACGCAAGGCCGCTGGTGGCGACGATGCGGCGGACCAGCGAAAAGCCATTTGAATGCAGCCCCGACGAGGCCAGTCCCAACAGCACGTCGCCCTCGACGATGTCGTCGGTCGGCAGCAGTTGGCCGCGTTCGGCCGCGCCCACGGCAAAGCCGGCAAGGTCGTAGTCGTTGCCGTGATACATGCCGGGCATTTCCGCCGTCTCGCCGCCGATCAGCGCGCATCCGGCCTGCCGGCAGCCCTCGGCGATGCCGCCGACGATCGCCGCACCCTGGTCGGGGTCGAGCTTGCCGGTGGCGAAATAGTCGAGGAAGAACAATGGCTCTGCGCCCTGCACGACGATGTCGTTGACGCACATGGCGACGAGGTCGATGCCGATCGTGTCGTGCTTGCCGGCATCGATGGCGATCTTCAGCTTGGTGCCGACGCCGTCATTGGCGGCGACCAGCACCGGGTCGATGAAGCCGGCGGCCTTGAGGTCGAACAGGCCGCCAAAGCCGCCGATCTCGCCATCGGCGCCCGGCCGGCGCGTCGCGCGCACCAGCGGCTTGATCTTCTCGACCATGAGATTGCCGGCATCGATGTCGACACCCGCCTCGGCATAGGTGAGCCCGTTCTTGCGCTTGCTCATCACTCTTTCCTGCTTTCCGGGGCTCTTCGCATGAACGGCTGCGCCTCGCAAGGATAACGGCTGGCTCAGGCACTTTCGGCATCACAAAAGAGTGGACAGAGGCTTCAGGCAAATCTCCAACATTGGCGATTGGCGAAAGCCTTGAACACAGCCAATCTCTCCTCCACAAGGGGCGAGATTGGCAGCTTCTGCGTCGCTCTCACTTGCCCTACCCTCCCATCTCCATCATGTATCATCAAAACAGAAGCGACGGGATATGCGTTTGACCATCCCCAACATGATCACGATCATGCGTTTCGTGCTGGTGCCGGGCGTGGTGCTGGCCATGCTGCAGGCGCGCTGGGACTGGGCTTTCGCCGGCTTCCTGATTGCGGGCATTTCCGACGGCGTCGACGGTTTCATTGCCCGCCATTTCAATCAGTTTTCCCAGCTTGGCGCCTATCTCGATCCGATGGCCGACAAATTGCTGCTGGTCTCGGTGTTCGTGGTGCTTGGCTTCATCGGTGAATTGCCGCTGTGGCTGGTCGTCACCATGGTGTCGCGCGATGCACTGATCGTCTGCGCCGTCGTTCTGTCCACCGTCATGACCCACCCGGTCGAGATGAAGCCGCTGTTCGTGTCGAAGGCCAACACCGCCATCCAGATCGGGCTGGCGGCGGTGGTGCTGGGCGAACTTGCCCTCGCCATCAATCTCGACCCGCTCAGGCCGGTACTCATATTGCTGTCCGGGGTCTTGACCGTGGCTTCGGCCGCGGCCTATCTCGTGGCTTGGCTGAGGCATATGAGCGGCTATGGCGAAGGCTCCACACCGGGCACCTGACCAGGACATCGACGCGGCGGCCGAGGCTGCGGCTGCCGATGCTGCCGCGTCCGGCGTGTTTCGCCGCCAGATCCGCTTCTGGCTGATCAGCGCCATCATCCTCGCGATCTTTCTCTATGTCTTCAGCGGCATCCTGCTGCCGTTCGTCGCCGGCATGGTGCTCGCCTACTTCCTCGACCCGGTCGCCGACCGGCTGCAGCGGCTCGGCCTGTCCAGGCTGATGGCGACGATTGTCATCCTGTTTGCCTTCATCGTCGTTCTGGTGCTGGCCTTCGTCATCCTCATTCCGGTGCTGGCTTCGCAGATGGCCGATTTCGCCAGCAAGCTGCCGGAATACCTGACCCGGCTGCAGAGCCTGATCACCAGCTTCGACCCGAGATGGCTGGAAGAGCAATTCGGCGTCGACGCCAATGGCCTGCGCGAAGGGTTGAACTCGCTGCTGACCTCCGGCTTCGGCCTGCTGACCACGGTGTTCACCTCGATCTGGAGCTCCGGCGTGGCGCTGGTGTCGGTGGTCAGCCTGTTCGTCGTCACGCCCGTCGTCGCCTTCTACATGCTGCTCGACTGGGACCGCATGGTGGCGATTGTCGACAGCTGGGTGCCGCGCGACTATGTCCAGACCGTCAGGGCAATCGCCAACGACATCAACACCGCCACCGCCGGCTTTGTGCGCGGCCAGGGCACGCTGTGCCTGGTACTGGGCGCCATGTACGCCACCGGCCTGACCTTGACCGGCCTGAATTTCGGCATCCTCATCGGCCTGTTCGCCGGGCTGATCTCCTTTATTCCCTATGTCGGCTCGCTGACCGGGCTGGTGCTGGCCGTCGGCGTCGCCTTCGTCCAGTTCTGGCCGGACTGGACCATGGTCGCGGCGGTGGCCGGCGTGTTCTTCGTCGGCCAGTTCATCGAGGGCAACATCCTGCAGCCGAGGCTGGTCGGAAAAAGCGTCGGCCTGCATCCGGTGTGGCTGATGTTTTCGCTGTTTGCCTTCGGCGCGCTGTTCGGCTTCGTCGGCTTGCTGATCGCCGTGCCGGCCTCGGCCGCCGTTGCCGTTCTGGTGCGTTTTGCCATCGCTCGATACCTGGAGTCGCCGCTCTACAAGGGCCACAACACCGAACCTGTCCCGCCGCTGCCGGCGCGTCGCCGCGGGAGCGGTGGACCGCGCAGTTGAGCCAGATGCCGGACAACAACAAGATCGACCCGCCGCGCCAGTTGCCGCTCGATCTCGGCCACGGCACCGGCTATTCGCGCGACGAACTCGTCGTCTCCGGCACCAACAGCCAAGCGGTGGCGCTGGTCGATCGCTGGCCGGACTGGCCGTCGCCGGTGGTCGTGCTCGCCGGTCCGGCTGGTTCTGGAAAAACCCACCTGGCCTCGATCTGGCGCGCCCGCGCCGGCGCAGTGAAGGTCGACGCCGGGCGGATCGGCGACTGCATGGCCAGCCTCGGCGCGCGGCCGGCACTGATCGACGATGTCGATGCCGGTCCGGTCGATGAAGAGGGGCTGTTCCATCTGATCAACGCGGTGCGCGGGGCCGGCTCGACCTTGCTGCTGACCGCGCGGCGTTTTCCGTCCGCCTGGGGCGTCAGTCTTCCGGACCTCGCTTCGCGGCTGAAGGCGGCGGCGACAGTCGAGATCCATGAGCCCGACGATCTCTTGCTGGCCGGCGTCATCACCAAACTGTTCGCCGACCGCCAGGTCGAAGTCGAGCCGCATGTCGTGCAATATCTGGTGCGCCGCATCGAGCGCTCGCTGGCAACAGCGATGCGGGTGGTGGAGCGGCTGGATCGCACCGCGCTCGAGCGCAAGACGCCGATCACGAGGGCGCTCGCCGCCGAAACCGTCAGCGCCATGGATGAGGGGCAGGGCGAGTTTGAGATTTAGACTGCAGTGGGCTTTGGCGTGCTGCCTCGGAGGGCTGCAGGCTCTTCCACTTTCGCCGCAACTTCATTTAAAGTCGTATCAGCCTGTTGATTTGCGACAGGGCGGTGGTCATCTCTGGACCGTATCGCGTCACTAAATATTCTCGGTTTCCAGTAAGTTGGGACAGATGGTGTGCCGTGCGTTCCGCAGGACCAGCCCCGAGGCGATCGCCTTTGCGGTACGTGTCGCAAAATCGTGCTGCAGACCACGCAACGCCTTATGATCAGAACCAGTCAGGAGGAGATGGGCATTGAGGTAGAGTTCGATTGCGTGAAGGGCGGTGAAACGGCAGGGCACCAGGGAAAGCGCGTTACCCTTGCGTCGATGTTCCAGCAGGCGGATCGCTGCATTTCTGAATTCGCTTGCGAGTCCCAGTACCTGTTCGGCTGTTGCTTCTTCACCAGGGTAGGAAGCATTCATTCTACTTGCCCCGCCTCACATCGGCGTCCCGCCGTTCCCGCAGGATGACACGACGCCGGACGCTACGTCAAAGTCGAAACACCGATTGGTCGAACGCGGAAAATGACCACCCCTGCCGGTGTTCCATTTCGGGAAACGAAGACTGGCATCTGTCTTGCAACGTCAGTCTTGCCGGCTAACCCCGGTCCTGATTGCGTATCAAATCAGGTTGTAGGCTCGCCGGGAGATGAGGCGGTTGGGGTTCTCTTCCCGGCGAGCTTGCCTTCAATGAGGGGTCGGTAGTCGCGCGTACGGCACTGGCAACCGCGCTCACGGATAAACGTAGTCCCGCGCCGTCTTTGGCCGTTATAATGGACCGTGAACGGGCTATTTTCCTCGTAAATATGGACCAGAGGATGGTCCATAGAAGAGGGGCCGATGCAGGTATCCGTTACAGACGCCAAGGGACAGCTGACAGAATTGGTGCGTCGTGCCGAGGCAGGTGACGAAGTCATTCTGACCCGTCACGGTCATGCGGCCGTGCGCCTGGTTGCCATCAAGGCGATGCCGGACAGGAAAAGCTGCCGGGCATTGCTGGAGGCGATGCGGGCATCCGGCGCCGAAAAGGCAAAGGCCGGGCCATCCGCCGCGCGAAGCCAGGATTTCCTCTACGGCGCTGATGACTTTTCGAAGACCGATATCGAAAGCGTTCTTTAAGGTGCGATCCTGGATTAGGTCAGGGAACGGATGCCGGTTGGATCAACCTACGGCCGGAGCCCCCCGATAGTGTACCCACCATCGACAGTGATCTCTTGCCCCGTGACGAAGTTTGCATCGTCTGAAAGCAACCAAGCAACTGTACCTGCGATATCTTCTGATACGCCGTTACGGCGGAGGGGCGTGTGGGCGGCTAGGCGCTTGGCAAAAACAGGGCCTATGACATCATCCGCCATCGGGGTCAGAATGATACCCGGATTGATGGCATTGATCCGGATGTTCCGAGGGCCTTGCTCGACCGCGAACGTACGCATCATGGCAAGCAATGCGCCCTTTGTACTCGCGTAAGCCCCGGCCCCCGGCATCACTGCGCCCGCCGTCCAGGAGGCGTTGATGAGTATGCTGCCGCCTTCCAGAAACGGCAGGCAATGCTTGATCGTAAAGAACGTCCCCCGAAGGTTGGTGCCGATCAACACGTCGAAATCATCCGCGTCGGTCACTGCCAATGGTTTGAAGTCGCCCAAAATTCCGGCATTGGCGAATACGGCATCCAGTCTCCCGAAGCGTTCAATTGTCATCCCTACAGTCGCCGCGACTGCATCGTTGTCAGCAATATCGCAAGCAATCGCGACTGCGTTGCCGCCTGCTGCCTCGATGTCCGACTGCAATTGGCTGATCGGATCGTAACGGCGTCCGACAAGGGCAATCTGTGCACCTTCGTCAGCCAGCCGAAGGGCAGCGGCCCGCCCCATACCCGTTCCCGCACCCGTAACTAGAACCGTTTTGCCCATGAATCTGGTTTGTGCCATGTCTTTGTTCCTTCGGTGAATTGCAACATGGCAGCTGTAATTCCTGTGCTATCTCATGATAATTCGGCAAAACGCTTATTCATTTGAAAGCAGAAGTATCGAATGGCTCTTTTTCGCTCCATGCAGGTTTTTGTGGCGACGGTCCAAGAGGGCTCAATGAGCGCTGCTTCGGCAAAACTCGGCATATCGCCAGCGATGGTGGGGCAACATGTGGCCGCGCTGGAGGAGCGGCTCGGCACACGCCTTCTGAATAGGACCACCCGCCGTCAGAGCTTGACGGATTTTGGCACGAGCTATGTCGAGCAGTGCCGGGACATCCTGGATCGTGTGGCTGTTGCGGATCAGGACGCAGAGGCATCTCAGACGATACCTCGCGGGCAACTGAGGATCACAGCGCCGACGACTTTTGGGACGGAGGTTTTAATGCCAGCTTTGCAGCGTTATCGCGACATTGCCCCTGACGTGACGCTGGATATCACGTTGACCGACCGCAATGTCGATATCGTGGAAGAAGGCTTCGACATCGCGTTTCGCATTGGAGCGTTGCCGGATAGCCGCCTTATTGCTCGTCACCTTGCTCCCTATCGAATGATGATTTGTGCTGCACCGGATTACCTTGCCCGCATGGGCACCCCGGATCATCCTCGCGAGCTTTCCGTCCACGAAGCCATCGGCTTTACCCCTGCAGCCCGGTCGCCCTGGAGGCTATCGAAAGGCAAGGATCTGGTCGAAGTCGCTCCCAAAATCTCGATCACCGTCAATAGTGGTCAGGCTGTCCGCATGGCTGCGCGTGCTGGGTTGGGCGTGATTATGCAACCATCCATACTGCTGACTTCGGATATACGCGCTGGCCTTCTCGTCCGGCTTTTCCCGGATTGGCACCTGAATGAACGGCCCATGTCTCTCATCTACCACCGTGACCGACGCATGGCGCCACGCCTAAGCAGCATCATTTCGTTTGCCATTGCAGAATTTGGCGCTCAGGTTGAGGGACAGGCAAATCGTCTCGTCGAAAGCGCTCGTTAAACATGGGTTGTCTGCGCCAGATGCGCGCGACAATGCTACGAGGTCGACGCTCCCGCCTATGAGCTCTCCCACGAGATAATGTCGGCGATAGATTTTGACCGAGAGCCATTCCACCCGCAGCCTGTGCATCGGCCGTTTTCGAACTGATGTTCGCAGGCGGGCATCCATAGAGATGAAACGCGCATTCAGCACAAAGGCTGGTCATTGCGCTGCTTTCGACGAAATATGTGCTGCCGCATTCGTCGCAACTCGTGATCGATCGGTCAGTCATTGGCTCACCCGCGCTTCCGTTTCAGTCCGATCGCCTCGCGCAGCCGTCGGGTAGTGCCGCCACTGCCGCCACGTTCAGATCCCACCGTCCGGCGGCGCCGCCCGTTCCACGCCGAAGCGCCTGCGGTAATCGCCGGGCACCAGGCCGGTTATCCTGGCGAAAACTTTGCGGAAGGAGCCAGGATCGTCATAGCCGACATCCCAGGCGATCTGGTCTATGGATCGGGTCGTCGCTTCCAGCATCTCACGCGCTTTGCCGACGCGCAGGTGCTGGCAATACTCGGTCGGCTTGAGGCCGGTGGCGTTGCGAAAGCGGCGCAAAAAGGTCCGCTCCTCCAAGGCCGCATGCTCCGCCATGGTGGCAAGCGTCACATCGCGCGCGCCTCTCGCCTGGAGCCAGTGCTGCACTTTGAGGATAGCTTCGTCGCGATGGCTCAGCCTGGGAGCAAAGGGGCTATAGAAGCGTTGCTCGCGCCCCGGCGGGTCCACCAGCATGAAGCGGGCGGTTTCTATCATCACGGTCGGCCCGAGCACCCTGTCGACGAGCTTCAGGCCGAGATCGGTCCAGGCCATGTAGCCGCCGGCGGTGATGATGTCGCCATCGTCGATGACCAGCTTGTCGGCATCCAGCACGATGTCGGGGAAGCGTATCGCCAGCGCGTCGCGATAGGCCCAGTGCGTGGTCGCCGCACGACCCGACAACAGACCGGTCTCGGCAAGCACGAAGGCGCCGGCGCAGACCGAGCCGAGCGTCGCGCCCGCCGCATGGCGGGCCCTGAGCCAGTCGGCATAGGGCGCGGCCGCCTCGCGCGGAATCGGATCACCCAGGGTCGGAGGCAAGATGACCATGGCAGGTCCGTGGCCGGGGCCGGGCTCGCTGTCGAAGGTGCGGATGACGGTTTGGCTCGCCTCTTGCAACTGCCAATGGCTGACACGAAGTCTCAGCACGTCCGGCGACCGTTCGGCAGCCAGCCGGTTGGCCAGCTGGAAGAGATCGGTCAGCCCAAGAACGGCCGCTCCCTGAACGCCAGGATATACAACGAGGCCGATTTCGACCGGATCACGCGCCGCAATCATTTGTCAGTTTTGCCATGTACAATGTCTGTTTTGCCAATCCTCACCATGACTCCGTTGCAATAGCTTGTCCACAGAAGGAACGAACCTTCCCCCGCCCATCCAGCCAACCACATCACGGAGTACGACGATGAGCACATTCACCACCAAGGACGGCACCGAGATCTTCTACAAGGATTGGGGCACAGGGCAGCCAATCGTGTTCCATCACGGCTGGCCGCTCAGCGCCGACGACTGGGACAACCAGATGCTGTTCTTCCTCGACAAGGGCTATCGCGTGATCGCGCATGACCGGCGCGGGCACGGTCGCTCGACACAGACGGCAACCGGTAACGAGATGGACACCTATGCCGCCGATCTCGCGGCTCTGGTCGCTCACCTTGATCTCAAGAACGCCGTCCATATCGGCCACTCGACCGGCGGCGGCGAGGTGGCGCGTTACGTTGCCCGCTACGGTGGCGAGGGACGCGTCGCCAAGGCGGTGCTGATCGGCGCGGTGCCGCCGATCATGCTCAAGACCGACAGTAACCCCGGCGGCCTGCCGATCGAGGTCTTCGACGGCTTCCGTGCCGCTTTGGTCGCCAACCGCGCCCAGTTCTACAGGGATGTGCCGGCCGGCCCGTTCTACGGCTTCAATCGCGAGGGCGCCAAGGTCTCGCAAGGGGCTGTCGACAACTGGTGGCGCCAGGGCATGATGGGCGGAGCCAAGGCCCATTACGACTGCATCGAGGCTTTTTCCGAGACCGACTTTACGGAGGACCTGAAGAAGCTCGACGTGCCTGTCCTGATCATGCACGGCGATGACGACCAGATCGTGCCGATTGCCGACTCCGCTCTGCTTGCAGCCAAGCTGGTGAAGCACGGCACGCTCAAGGTCTACAAGGGCCTTCCGCACGGCATGTGCACCACCCACCCGGAGATCATCAATCCGGATCTCCTGGCGTTCATCCAAGGCTGACGCCTCGCAGCTTCAGGCGGGCACGCCCGGAAATACGGGCCGCCCGTCGGTCGCTGGGGTGCTTCGTCCGTCGCAGATGCTGTCCGGCGCAGCTGCGCCGGCACGGCTGCTGCTCGTCGCGGTGTGAATGAATGGTCGGAGTGGAGAGATTCGAACTCCCGACCCTCTGGTCCCAAACCAGATGCGCTACCAGGCTGCGCTACACTCCGAGTCCTTGCGGGCTATAGGGTTCCGGGCTTTGGAAGGCAACCCCCGAAACGACAAAAACGGAACGAACGCAATACAGTGACAGGGAGTTGCACGAAAAGTCCACCAAAAGTCCCACGGCTGTTCATCGCGCTCCTCATGGATAGAAAAATGAAGTAGCCGCGCCTTGTCGCCCTCTGGCGCTACCGGCTCGCGTTCAACTAGTCGGCGGCGCGTCAACCGGCGGCGGTGCTTGGAACATCAACCGCTTCGCCAGCAAGAAAGCTGCTTGAATTGAGCGATCCACCAACGAGACCATCCTCAGAATTCTGCATCTTGTTCTCGAAATCCGCGCGACCGACAACCTGGAAAAGGCTTAGCTAGCCAATCGCAAACACCCCTCGGGCAGCCAATAGCTTGTGCTTTTCAAAGATCGCTAGCTTCTGCGGGTAAGTGATCCGCACCTTGGCGTTGCACCCGTCACATCTGAAGTGCGCGATCGTTTTTAGCGCAGAGCCCTTCCTTACCGCCGGATGCGAGCAATCCGGACATTCGAATGTGAGCGCAACATCAGACAAGTCTTCGGCTAAGCCCATTTCCGTCCCCTTCGCAAGCGCTGTGGCTGGCGAGACTCAATTAGCAATTCAGATGTAGCAATTCAGATGCCAATCCATTGTCCCAAAGCGAGACGAGAACGATTTGCTTTGGGATTGGCCAAGCGCCTTGGGCGCCCGACACAACGTGCTCGTCGGCAGCTCCCGCTAAGAGCTGATTACCGCGGCCCGAGTCCTTGCGGGCTATAGGTTGCGGGCTTGGCTGCGCAACCCCTTGAAAAGACGAGAACGGAACAAACGGTAGGCCCGAGCCGAGAGCGGGGCCGGAAATGCAGCCAGCCGGGTCGCAACGGTTTCGCAGCGCCGTCTCGGCGCCCAGGTTCCTGTCCGGTCAGACCTTCACCAGGCGGCTGTCGCATACATGAAGGCGACGCCGGCCGCCAGCCCACCCAGGACCGGCGGCGTGAAGAAGGCATCGAGACCCTTCTGGCTGCGGCGCATCAGATAGGCGCCGACCTCGACGATGACCTGCAGGATCGTCCCGGCGCCGATGGCAAGCGCCAGCGCCGACCATTGCGGCGCATAGGCCAGGCTGCCGAGCCACATGCCGAGAACCGCAGGCCCGCCGGCTAGCAAGGTCAGGCCGGCGAACGTCCACAGCGGTGGCCGCTCCTTGTTAGTTCTGCGTTGTAGCAAACTGCTCAGGCTGATTGAGGGGATGGGTTCTTTTGCCGTGAACCCTCGCGCGATCATCGTCGGTGGCCCGCCGTACCGAAGGGGTACGGCAGGCAGCGGCCTTGCCGCCGGCGGCATTGCGCAGTAATGACGGGAATACAGCGGCGGTGCCGCTTGCACGTAGCAACGAGGTGTCCATGTCCGCGCGCATTTTCAGCCCAGCCAAAACCGCGATGCAGTCCGGCAAGGCCAAGACCGGCCACTGGGTGCTGGAATTCGATCCCGAGATGCGCAAGAAAATCGATCCGCTGATGGGCTATACCACGTCGGGTGACATGCGGAGCCAGATCAGGCTCACCTTCGATACCCGGGAAGAGGCGGTGGCCTATGCGGAGAAAGAGGGGCTGGCCTACCGTGTCGAGGAGCCGAAGGAATCCAAGCGCCGCCAGATTTCCTATGCGGAAAATTTCCGCTATGACCGCAGGACGCCCTGGACACATTGACCGGCAAATGCCGGGCAGCCGTCCCAGCGCATAACTCAGCCGGCCCTTGGCGTCGGCCCAGCGGTCCCGTAGCTCAGCTGGATAGAGCACCGGCCTTCTAAGCCGATGGTCACAGGTTCGAATCCTGTCGGGATCGCCAGTATTTTCAAGGTCCATTCTGGACACATAGGTTACGGTTTATACCGGAGACATGGGTAACACTTTCGGCCCGAAGGATTGTCTAGTGGCAATGCTCGAAATGCTCCGCGTCGGGTCGGCAGACGCGACGCAGCCGGCAGCCTATCATTTTTCACGATTCGCGAACCGGGCAAATCCCGACCCACCCCGCGCTCGATGATCGCTTGATCGCCCCGTCGCGCTTTAGGTGCGGCGGACTTTTTGTTTCCGTATGGAACACTGGCACGCGCAAGACGTTCGCCTCCTGCGGTAATATTTCCTGTGCACATAGGAATGCTGCGAGATCGGATTGTCCCCTCCGATCAGCCCGCGTCCTTCCCCTCCGTGGGGCGCGGGCTTCTTCGTTCATGGCACCGATACGATCAAGGCTCGTCGGACGTGCAACCCCTGCGTGTTGGCACCGCGTGTTCAGCCTCGATCGCGTCGGGCAGCGCCGCTCTGAATTCACGATGCATGTTCATGCAACCACCGCCATGTCTTCGCGTTTAACCGCCTTCGATCCTGGTGAGCGACAAAAATGACGGCGTTTGTCCCGATTACAATCTACCTGAATCACACGCCGGTGGTGGTCGCGTCGATAGCCGGCGCTGCGAAAGCGCTTCAGCAACCATGGCCATCCATGGACAACCCGTCCCGGCTTGAAGCAATCCGAATGATCGAGGAATGCCTGGCCGGACATTGCAGTCACCAAGCTGCGTTCGCCGCTTTCGAGGCGGCTGCAACGGAACAGGGACTTCATAAGCAGAAGCCTCCCAGCGAAGGCCTCAAGAAATTCGACGGGGTTGCTGAAGATCTGATGTGGGGTCGTCCTCGCCCGCTCGCAGATCTTCCGCGAGGGGCGCATCTCGCGTCTGCGATTCTGCAACGGGGTGCGGTTTTTTGGTGTATGATAATGACGCACGAACAAAATCTCTGGGCGAAGGGGGTTTGTCATGCCGATTGGTGGAAAAGCCGAGCATGCGGGTGTCTTCAACCCGACCGAGTTGGCCCTACTGGCGCGGGTGTTCGAGCGGTTGAAGATTGACAGTGAATCTGCGCATCGACGTGAAGCGCTCGCGTCCCGAATTATTGCCAACTACATGGCCGGAGTGGTGGACGAAGAAGAACTTCTGTCGGTTTCGAAACAAGCGCTGGGGCGGTAGGACCGGGTAAAGCAAGGCTCACCGAGTTGAGCATTCCAACCGCCGGTTGGTAGACGCGACGCAGCCGGCGCGCGTAGGATTTCCTACAATCCGGGCACGCCCACCCCCGCCCAC
>NZ_JBVVQD010000014.1:0-176301 GCF_055811755.1 Mesorhizobium sp. WSM4840 | reverse complement strand
TCGGCAGGGTCCCTTGTGTATCCGCGCCCGGGGGGGGGGGGGTGGGGGGGGCCCACATTGAGGCGCTGCTAGTGGTGAAAGTCTGACACTTGGTACCGGTGGACGGCAAGAGCCGACCCCTTGCAGACATCCCAGCAGACAGCAGTTATATTCCACGAAATTCTAGCGCCAAGCAGTTCGCATCATGCCAGTGATATCAGACACCCCAATCCTAAGCGCCACGGTGGCTAGCAGTATCGCTTTTGTTTTTCTCGCCTCGGCCACTTTCTACTGCATGCGCGAACTCTTGTCTGCGTGGAGAGCGGGCTCTATTCAGTCAAAAACTGGACTCGTTCTCCGAAGCTCAGATGTTGTGACTTTCCGACGCCTAGTTGGCGTGACCGCATTTGCAGTTGCTTTGTGTACACTTAGTCTTTTTGCTGTCACTGCCGGACTTATGCGGCATATGTTCGGTATCAGCGTAAGCGGGGGAGCGGCACTCGCCGTCTTGACACTCGTTTTTCTGGTGGCCTTGGCTGCCAAGTTCAGCCGATAAGGAGCGTCGGCTGAACCGCATTGACTGCAATCGGCGGACCGCTTGCCGCCCTGAGCGGGATTACGGCCCCGGAACCAAGCGTCAGATTTCGACCACTAGCGTAGGCGGCAGGCCTCCGCGACTGGCGGCGACAGCGCTGATCCAGCTGGGTCAGGTATCGACCGACGCACGATCCTCCTATAAGACCTTAACGCCGTGAGCGGAGCCGGGGGAGCGCTGTGGAGAAGCATCTGATCGCAGCGTTTGCCGCAACGGCGATGGGTAGCTCGGCGATGTCTGCCGAGGCGGCAGAGTGGAACCCAACCTATTTGGGTTGCGTATTCACGGTGTCAGCGTTTTCCGCTACGGACGACATTTACCCGGACCATCGCAATGAAGAGCAACTCAAAGTTGGCCCAACAAAATTTGAATTGGCGTTCGCTGCTATCGACCTTTCGGCGCAGCGTGCGCAGCTGATCGGAAATCAGGGATCGGCGCAGGTCACTGCCCAGCGAGGTGGCTTTGAGAGCGTTGTGTTCCTGGAGTGGACGCCGGTGGGCAACGTGAACGCGACGACGGTGTTTGCGCCAGGGAAGGACGGCGTTATTCGGGCGGTCACGTCGCGCCATATCGCAGAGATGGAAGCGGGCGGCTACATGGCCTCGCAGATGCTGGGGAAGTGCAAGGATCACCTCGGCAAGGCTCCGTGACTATCGGCGAGAGGGAGGCCGCTGGTGTTAGTCATTGGCCGTCGGGCAGGTACCTTGCAGAAATGTTGGCAATGTCCTTAACCAACATGCGCTCAAAATGAATTGATGATGGCAAAGGCAGTCAAGGTTCCGACCACTCCTCCCGTGCTCCAACGGGCGCGGCGGCCGGCGTGCGTCTTCACTGAGGTGCGCCGTGCGTAGCGTCCCGGCCCTGGTCAAGCCCGACTTGCTGGTGTGGACCCGCAAACGCGCCAAGGTGAAGGTCGAGGATGCCGCCAAAGCGGCCAATGTCTCGGTTGAACGCCTGGAGGCTTGGGAGGCGAATAGCGAAAACGAGCGCCCGAGCGTGGCGCAGCTGCGCGCGCTCGCAGCTAGGTATCAGTTCCCTCTCGCCGTCTTCTACCTTCCGGAACCTCCCACGGATTTTGCGCCTTTGCGCGACTTCCGGCGGCTCCCTGACGCCGAAGACCAGCCTATCGGGCCAAACCTCGCCTTTCACATCCGGGCCGCTTACGAGCGCCGTGAGCTTGCGCTTGAACTGTTCGAAGACCTTCGGAGCCGCCCGAAACCCTTCTCGCTCAAGGTCTCGCTTACTGATAATCCGGAGAAGGTAGGTGAGGCGATCCGTGACTTTCTGGCCGTGGACGACACAAGCCAAAAGCGCGCCGCTGGCCGCGCCTTCGACTTCTGGCGACGGCGGATGGAGGAACGCGACGTCCTTGTGTTCGTGATCAGCGGTCCGCATCGCGCGGTCGAGCTGTCGCAAATGCGTGGCTTCGCCATAGCCCGCCCCGAGCTTCCGGTCGTCGTTGTGAATGGGCGCGACTACAGCCAGGGCGGCAAGGCCTTCACCCTGCTCCACGAGATGACCCACATAGCGCTCGGCGAGAGCGCGATCTCGAACGATACCGGCGAGGAGCTTGCAGCTACGAGTGAAGAGCGACGGATTGAACGCTTCTGCGACGCCGTAGCGGCGGCCGCGCTGATGCCGAAGGGTCTCGTCACCTCGATGATAGAGGCCTTTCCCGCCGGCGTTCGCGATTGGAGCGATGCGGAGTTGCGCCGCATCGCCAGCGCCTTGGGTGTCAGCCGCGAGGCCCTGCTGATCCGGTTCGTCAGCCTCAATCGGGCAACCTGGGATTTCTATAAGGCGCAGCGGGAACGCTTCCTCGAAGAATACCGGCAAGCCGCCGAAGAGAAGGCGAAGGACAAGAAGTCGACGCCCATCAAGCGCCCGATCATGTTGATGAGTTGGAACGGGCGTGCGTTCACGCGGCTGGTCCTGCGCAGCTACTACGATCAGCGGATCACCCTGAACGATGTGTCGAGCTATCTCGGCGCGAAGGTGAAGCACATCCCGGCGCTTGAACGCGCAGCCTTCCAGTCGGCCGAGTAAGGGCAGATGGCGACAATCTACTGCGTCGACACAAGCTCGCTTATCGCTGCCTGGCAAGAGCGCTATCCAATCGAAAACTTCCCACCGTTCTGGACCAAGGTCGAGGCGCTGATTGAAGCTGGCCGCCTCGTGGCTCCCGTCGATGTCCTACACGAAATCTCGAAGCGCTCTGACGAGTTGCATGGCTGGCTAAAGGCACGGGGCAAGGCGTTCCGCGAGTTGGAAGAGGATGTCCAAATCGCCGCTGCCGAAGTGCTTAGGAAGTTTCCGCGCCTCGTCGGCGAACGGAAACTCCGCACCTCGGCCGACCCGTTCGTGATCGCCCTTGCTCATGTTGAGAAGCTGCAGATCGTGACGGACGAAAAGCCGACTGGCTCAGCCGCGCGTCCGAACATTCCGGACGTGTGCTCAGCTCTCGGTCTTGCAACGTTCGGCTTGCTGGATCTGATCAAGGCCGAGAAATGGGTAATCGGACATGCCTAACCCTCCGCTGGCCGAGCCGGCGCCAAAACATTCGGGAGGGCGACCACCTGAAAGTTGGTCGACAAGCCGCTGCGTCCTGGCATTCGGGCGTGCCGAGGTCTTTCTCGTCCGCAACCCCGGTGCAGCCGGCCAGAAGCCCGCGCCCCGCGCTGGTGGCGATGAACCCTGCCGGCTGTCTGAAAGGCGTGGCCGCCTGCGGGCTACTACTTTGGCCCGCCGCGATTAGCTGACGCTCTCTCATGTCATATTCGCGGTGTCAGAACGCGTCGAGCGCCCAAGCGTCCCAACAAACGCGATCTCGACAACGCTCGCGGGACCGAGCGGCTCATTACCAGTGGCGGACGGTATTCAGTAGCAGCAATACGAAAATGGCCCAGACGCCTGCTTCAATATTGTTTAGGCGTCTCCGAATTCCAACCAAATTAAAGTTCGTAATCAAGGGCGCTTGTAGGTGCTCATTTTCTGCGAGCATTCTGCTGAAATAATCCGGGTCATCAAATCTTGAAATAAGCTCTTCGGCCCGTTTGTCGTGGCTATCCTGCATGTCCGCAAAAATCATCTTCAATTCTCCTTCAATCAGCCAGGCATTATGTACCCGCGCGAAGCCGCCAAGCATCGTTCCTGAACGGCGCTTTCCGCTGCCATCAGTCTCTAAACTTTTTGGACTGATCTCTTTAAGACTTTTCAAGCGTCTCATGATGCGGAGGAGGCCCGACGATGCAAGGGACTGAAGTCGACCGTCAGCGTCGGCAGACCCGACGAGCAATAGGACAGCGGACGCGTCGCCCTGCAGGTGTGGACGCCAGTCGGCATCTCGCCGTGCTGGGCAAGCCAGTTCAAGGCGTAGTCGGTGACGACGTGCATCAGGACCGCGCGGCGCTGGCCGCCATGAGCATGATAGCCCGGCCCCATCTTGGCCATCGCCCACTGGCGGGCGAAGGCGTGGATGCGCCGCCGCTGGCTGGAAAATCGCTTCTTGAACATCAGGTTCCTTTCGTCATTGCCGGCACCAGATCGCCAGCCGAGCGGCTTTCGCCTTTGGGCCGGGGCTCCAGACCAGCGCAAGGCGCTCGGCGAGCAGGACCGCGCCGACATCACGCCCGGCAACCGTGACATGGGCCAGCGTGCGGTGAAAGCGGTCGGTGCGATAGCGACCGTCGACCACGTAGGCGACCTGGCCGGCGTCGAGCAGTTGCCGGAGCCGCTGCTTCGCTTCAAGGCCGAGGGTCAGTTCGTTTTCGCAGCGCGGCCGGTCCGTCTCGGGCGTGTCGATGTCGAGCAGGTGAATGGTGACGCCATCGATGCGCACGGTGTCGCCGTCGATGATGATCACCGCACCCCGCGCCGCAATCGGCTCGGCGGCCAGCGCTGGGCTGGCAAGCGCCATCGAGGCAGCGAGGGCGAGGGCGGCTTTCCGCTGCGTCATTTTGGCCTGCCGTTTTTGGCCGTGTAGCTTCGGTGTAGTAACGAAAAAATTCGGCTCTGGGCTGGTCTTGCTGCTCTCGCCCTATCTATTTGATTTTCTTGAGAGATTTTGGTGGGCGATGCAGGGATTGAACCTGCGACCCCACCCGTGTGAAGGGTGTGCTCTCCCGCTGAGCTAATCGCCCGCTCGTTGCCCGAAGGCCAAGCGCGCCGCGATATAAGGGAGGCCGGCCGGGGAAGTCAAGGCGATGTCCGGGCGTTCCGACGAAGACCGAATGCAACTCCGCCGGGAGCGACCCGGTCGCCGTCGTTCAGTGCCCCGCAGCGGCAATCAGGCGTTCGGCCAGACCAAGCGTCAGCGCATCGAAATGCGAGATCACCGCCGACGGTTCGAATTCGCGCACATGGCGGTCGGTGTAGCCGAAATCGACCGCCACCACGGGAATGCCCGCGGCTTTCGCCGTATCGATGTCGGTCTGCGAATCACCCACCATCAGCGCGCGGTGCGGATCGCCGCCGGCCAGCACGATGGTTTCGGTCAGATGGCGCGGGTCGGGCTTGCGGAACGAAAACGTGTCCTGACCGCAAATCGCCGCGAAATGCTTCGCCAGGCCGAGCGCCTCGATCAGCGCCACCGAGTTGGCTTCGTACTTGTTCGTGCAGACGGCCAGGAGATAGCCGGCTGCTTCGAATCGGGCGATCGTCTCGACGACGCCGGGGTAGGGGCGCGATTTGCCCGGGATGTTGTCGGTGTAGTGATCAAGGAACAGCTTTAGCAATCGGTCGTGTTCCTCCACTGCCAGCGATCTTTGCTGCGCGGCATGCGCGCGCTCGATCATCACCCGCCCGCCATGGCCGACGAAACGCTTGAAGCCGGCCTCGTCGACGGCTACCAGTTCGCTGGCGGCAAGGCTGTGGTTGAGGCTGTCGAGCAGGTCTGGCGCTGTATCGATCAGCGTCCCGTCGAGGTCGAACACGATGATCGGTCGGGTCATGGCCTGTCCTGTGACGATTGCGCTGCCGGCAGGCGATAGCCGCTTCAGCCCATCCAGGCAAGCAGTGCTTGGTCAATCCACAGGGCAAAGTCTTTGACCGGACGGGCAAAGATGCTAGGAGCGCCGATACAAATTTTGGGGCGCGACATGGATGCGAGACAATTGAAGGTCGAAGCCGCACGGGCAGCGCTCGCCCATGTGAGCGACGGCATGCGGCTCGGCATCGGCACCGGCTCGACGGCCGAAGAGTTCGTTCGGCTGCTCGCCGAAAAGGTCGCCACCGGCCTCACCATTATCGGCGTGCCGACCTCGGAGCGCACCGCCATCCTTTGCGGCGAGCTTGGCGTGCCGCTGTCGACGCTGGAAAAAACGCCCGAACTCGACCTTACCATCGATGGCGCCGACGAGATCGATCCGGCGCTGACATTGATCAAGGGCGGCGGCGGTGCGCTGCTACGCGAAAAGATCGTAGCGGCGGCTTCCGCTCGGATGATCGTCATTGCCGACCGTTCGAAGATGGTCGAGACGCTCGGCCGTTTTCCACTGCCCATCGAGGTCAACCCGTTCGGCCTGCGTGCCACGGAAATCGCGGTCGCCGCGGCGGCCGAAAGGCTCGGCCTTTCCGGTCCCGTCACATTGAGGATGACGGGGGGGCAGCCTTTTGTTACAGACGGCGGCCACTTTATCCTCGATGCATCTTTTGGCCGCATTCCGGATACAAGAGCGCTTTCGAATGCTCTCCATGCCATTCCGGGCGTGGTCGAGCATGGTCTTTTCATCGGGCTGGCATCAGCGGCCATCATAGCCGGCGACGGCATCCAAACCGTCCATGCCGCCCGAAAACCAGGGAGTTCTATCGATCATGACGTTGCATAACCGGGTTCGCCGTTTTTCTGCCATTCTGGCAGCTTCAGCCGTCTTTGCGTTTTCATCGCCGGCGTTCTCGCAGGACGTCACCGACGGGCATCTGAAGGCGGCCCGCGCCGCCGTCGCGGCGATCCACGCGACGGACCCGTTCGACAACATCCTGCCGCAAGCCGCCGCCGCGCTTCAGCAGCAGCTTATCCAAAAGAACCCGGATATGCAGGAACTGATCGGCAGGACCATCAGCGAAAAGGCGCTGGCGCTGGCCTCGCGTCGCGCCGATCTGGAGAAGGAAGCAGCCATGGCCTACGCCAAGGTATTTTCCGAAAAAGAGCTTACCGAAATCGCCGCTTTCTACAATTCCGATTCCGGCAAGAAGCTGCTCGACAGCGGCCCGGCCGTGACACGTGACCTGCTCAAGGCGGCCGACATCTGGCAGAACGGCGTCGCTCGCGATCTCGCCCAGCAGGTCGGCGAAACGCTGGCCGCGGCAGCGAAGGCCGCCGCGCCGGCCGCACCGGCGAACGCCGCGGCTCCTGCGGCTGGTACGGAGCCGGAAGCACCGAAGAACTGAGCATATTTCCCGGCGGCGTTATCGCTGCTGGACCGGAAAGCCCGGCGTCCGTTGCGCGTCCGACAGCATGCGCAGCGTGGTGGTCCGGGCTTTTCTTTCGGTGGTTTGCAGCCTACCTGTCTCAAACATTTTGAAGGGCAAGGAGCCGCACCATGGCCGGTTACGACTACGATCTTTTCGTCATCGGCGGCGGCTCCGGCGGGGTGAGGGCGGCGCGCATGGCGGCGGCACTCGGCAAGCGCGTCGGCATTGCCGAGGAATACCGTTTTGGCGGCACCTGCGTCATTCGCGGCTGCGTGCCGAAGAAGCTCTATGTCTATGCCTCGCAATTTCCCGAACATTTTGCCGACGCCGCAGGTTATGGCTGGACCGTGCCGCAGGCGAGCTTCGACTGGCAGACATTGGTTGCCAACAAGGATCGCGAGATCAGCCGGCTGGAAGCCATCTACAGGAAGAATGTCCAAGGTGCCGGCGGCGAGACGTTTCAGTCGCGCGCCATGCTGGTCGATCCGCATGTGGTGCATCTTCTCGGCGACGACCGCACCGTCACCGCCGACCAGATTCTCATCGCCACCGGCGGCCGCCCAGCGCCGCACCCGGCTCTGCCCGGCCACGAGCACTGCATCTTTTCCAACGAGGCCTTCGACCTCAAGGAATTACCGAACGCGATCATGATCGAGGGCGGCGGCTATATTGCCGTCGAATTCGCCAACATCTTTCACGGCCTCGGCGTCGACACAACGCTGGTCTATCGCGGCAAGGAGATTCTCTCGCGCTTCGATATGGATCTCAGGCGCATGCTGCACGAGACGATGGAAAAGAAGGGGATAAAAATCCTCTGCCATGCCGTATCCGAATGGATCAGGAAGCGCCCGGACGGTCGCCTCGATGCTGTCGTCACCGGCGGCAAGATACTGACGGTCGATCAGGTCATGCTCGCCATCGGGCGTCTTCCCAATACCGAAAACATGGGTCTTGAGGGCGTCGGCATCGAGATGACCAAGACCGGCGCTATCAATGTCGACCAATATTCGCGCACCAACATCGACAACATCTGGGCGATCGGCGACGTCACCAACCGCGTGCAATTGACGCCGGTGGCGATCCACGAGGCGATGTGTTTCGTCGAGACCGCCTTCAAGGGCAACCCGACCGCGCCCGACCATGATACAATCGCCACCGCGGTCTTTTCGCAGCCCGAGATCGGCACGGTCGGCCTGTCGGAAGACGAGGCGATAAAACTTTTTTCCGATATTGAGATCTACCGCGCCACCTTCCGGCCGATGCGGCACACGCTGTCGGGCCGCGACGAAAAAATGCTGATGAAGCTGGTGGTCGACGGCGCCTCGAAAAAAGTGCTCGGCGCCCATATCCTTGGGCCGGATGCCGGCGAGATGGCGCAGCTTCTCGGCATTCCGCTGAAGGCGGGGCTGACCAAGGATGATTTCGATCGCACGATGGCCGTGCATCCGACCGCAGCGGAAGAACTCGTCACCATGTACAAGCCGACCTACCGGGTGAAGGACGGCGAGCGCGTCTGACGTTTTGCTTTCGCCCGGACGGAACAGCCGCCGATGTCCTCAAGCTCCTCGAAACACTGCCAACCTGGGGGCGAGCCGGTGATCCGCCCCGACACTGCCGGCTGCAGCGGGCAGGGCAGGATCACCAGCGACACTGGGCAGCGATGTTGTGTCGCCGCTATTTCTGCCTGATGCGGCGAGGGAAGCGCAGCCATCTTTCCTCGACCGGCCTTGGGTGCTCGAGGATGGTGGTGAGCTCGACCGGCAGGCTCGGCGCCAGCGGCTTTTTGGTCGCGACGCCATCCGCGATGGCAACGATGCTGTGGTAGAATTCGGCGCCTGAAAGCGACCTTGGCGGCACGGCCTCGTGCATGATCGAGATCACCGTGACGTCTGGACAATTGTCCTTGATTGCCTGATGGAAGGCGATCTTCCCTTCGGGGTCGAGCGCGCCGGTCGCTTCGTCGAGAAACAGCAGCCCAGGCTGCTGCAGCACGATACGAGCGACAACCAGCTTCTGTTTCTGGCCGCCCGAAAGCACCTGGTCCCAGTTCATGCCCTCGCGGCTTTCATCGGCCATGTGTTCGATGAAATCGCCAAGGCCCGCTCTGTGCAAAGCCGATGCAACCTGCGTGTCGGTGTAATCGCGCTCTGAGCCGGGCAGGCAGACCAGTTGCTTCAGCGAGACCTGCTGCAGCTTGACCTCCTGGGCGGCATAGAAACTTTCGACCCCTTCCGGGAAGACTATGGTACCGCGGCCATAGGGCCACAAGCCGTTGATTGCCTTGATCAGCGATGTCTTGCCGCAACCCGATTCGCCCTTCAGGAACGTCCACTCACCGCGTCGGAAACGCAAATTCGCAGCGCTCAGGAAGGGCGTGGCGTCCTCGCCCTGATGGGTCAGCTCGAGCTTCTGGATGGTCAAGCCGAAAACCGGGTTCTGGCGATCATAGCGGAAATCGGAGCAGCCGGTGAGACTGTAGAATTCCTGCGGGTGCTGGACGTTTTCGATCGCGTTGGCGAGTTCGGTCACGCGTTGGCTGTTGGCCCGCAGAGCCGCAATGGAAGGCATGACATGGATGAACCACGAACACTGACTGATCAGCGAGTTGACCATCTCGGAGCCGGTTATGTAGCCCTTGAGATCGAAACGGTTGTGGATGTAGGGCACGAGGCCCGGCCCGTAGGCGACAATGCGGGCGCCGATGAAATTGTAGACCAGCTCGAACGAACGGTAGCTGGTGTTGACGATGTTCAGCCGCGCCCAAGTGCGGTCGATGTCGACATAAAGCCGGTCGTGCATCGTCTTTTGCACGTTCTCGCCCTGTGATGCGGCGACGTGGAAACTGCGACGCAGGAACGTCGTCAACTCGCCGCGATAACTGCCTTCGGACTGCTGCATCCGGATGTTGAGCCGCTCCAGCAGTCTGCCGAGCTTCACCGCGATCCAGGTGTTCAGCGGCACGTATATGGCGACCGCCAGGAAAGCCAGGACCGCGCTGCCATAGCTGCCGAGGAACTCCAGCCCTTTCACCTCCGCCGAGGTTTCAAGCAGTTTCCGGCCGACGAAATAAAGCGATGTGGCGACAGCCATGACCCCCATGGCGAGGCCGATGGCTCCGCCGGTCATGTCCTTGATCGATTCCTGGACGCGCTGGTCGATGTTGTCGGGAGCAGCAGTGCCGGAGGAACCATGCTGGGCATGGAAGTGCGTGTGATTGGTGTCGAGAAGCGCTTCGTTGAAACGGCTGTCCAGCCAACCGCGCCATTTGCGATGCAGCGTTGCGGAAACAAAGGTGCGGATGCCGGTAAAGCCCGCGTCCTTGAGCACGACCAGAAGGATGAGCATGCCGGCATTGGTGAGCAGCGATGCGAGCGGCGTGGTGTTCGCGGCATCGTGGTAAAAGGCGATCGAGTTGACCAGTTCCCCGGATGCTTCGGCGAACCAGACGCCGGCTTTGCTGGAGAGCGCGGTAAACAGCGCGATGACCAGCGTCAGCGTCCAGGCCTCCACCCAGCGGTCCGAGAACCAGTAGGCCCGCATCAGCCCCCAGAAGCTGCGCATCGAGGAAACCGGTGTCAGGAGCGGCGGCCTTGCGGCACCGCGGAGCCATTTTTCCGATATTGAATGTCGCTCTGGTCTACCGACCCGAATCACAATCCCGCCCAAACCTCTTTTAGTTTTGTTACAGACAGTAACACCAATTGATCATTTTCCATTATCTTTTCTCGGTCTGTGGAGGATTGAACCCCTAGCCGTTGCCATTAAGCAACAGCGGCAACGCCATGCGATGTCGTTCTCGAAGCAGATTATCTCTATAATTTCAATGAGTTGGTGGTTCATGCGGGCGGGCGCCAGCACCTTCCCCTAGGGAAAGCTTTTTGCACAGTTTTGTTATGGGAAGAGCGTGGTCGATCGGCCGATTTTTATGTTGCGGAAGACGAATCGACGCAAAGACGCGCCGTCATCCTTGTTGCCATATCGACCTGGCGGCAGCCGGAAAGTGACCGGAGGGCGTTGGCTGCTGTGGCAATGTCGCCAAACGCGCCTATGGAATGGCGTCTATCAGTTCGCTTTCTCCAACTCGCCCCGCGCCTTTGCCGCCGCGACCTGGCGAATGGCGTCGGTGAGCGTGTCAACGTCTTGCGCGCCCATCACCGCATACTTGCCCTCAAGCAGGAAGCACGGCACGCCCGTGATACCCATGCGCGAAGCAGTGGCGATTTCGGTGCGCACCGCCTCGACATCGGCGTCCGTCGGCAAAAGCGTCTCGACCACGGACGCATCCATACCGGCCTCGCGGGCGGCGTTGATCAGTACGACATGGTCGCCCAGATTGGCGCCTTCCTCGAAATTCAACTGGAACAGACGCCGCACGAGCCGGTTCTGCATGACCTCGCCGGCGGCGCCAGCCCAGCGGATGACGCGGTGAGCGTCCAGCGTGTTGGGCGCGACCTTGATGGCGGCGAAGGCGAAGTTGATCCCCTCGGCTTCGCCCAGTGGCTCGATGCGGGCGTGGATCTCGCGGACGCGTTCGTCGCTGCCGAACTTGGCCACCATGTATTCGCGGCGATCCTTGCCTTCGGGCGGGATGGTCGGGTCGAGCTGGAACGGCCGCCAGCGTATGTGCACGTCGACATCGCTTGCCGCGGCGATCGCCTTGTCGAGTCGCTTCTGGCCGATGAAGCACCACGGACAGACGACGTCGGAGACCACATCGACGGTAATCGACTTCTCGTCGCTCATCTTGATCTCCTGTTCCGAAGAGGTCACTTCGGCTTGCGCCACCATGTCGGCAGTCGATAGCCGGATATGGGGGTCTTTTGCGGATGTTCCAGATAGCTCCAGTAGGCGAGCCATTGCTGCGTGTTGTGCTGCATCGGAACCATGTAGTGGCCGGAGATCAACAACCTGTCGAGGACCCGGACGGCGGCAACATAATCTTCGCGGCTGCGGGCGTCGAGCATCGCCTCTAGTGCGGCATCTATCGCCGGATCGGCGACGCCGGCAAGGTTGAATGACCCTTCGGCATTGGCGGCAGCTGATCCCCAGCGCCCGAGCTGCTCGATGCCCGGCGACAGCGAGTTCTCGAAGCCGCTGGTGCCGATCAGCACATCGAAATCGAAACGTTGCTTGCGCGACTGGATTTGGTCGCCGTCAAGGCTGCGGATGGTGACAGCGATGCCGATCTTCGCCAGCGTGCGCTGGTAGATGGCGGCAAGGCGCTCCTCGTTCTGAGAGGCGGTCAGGATCTCGAAGCCGAAGGGTTTCCCCTCGGGATCGAGCATCACTCCATCCTGCAAGGTATAGGCCGCGCCCTTCAATATGTCGAAGGCAGCTTTCAGCACCTTGCGGTCCTGGCCCGAGCCGTCGGTGACGGGTGGCTGCCAGGTGCCGTCCATGACATCGGCTGGCACACGACCCGGGTAGGGTGCCAGAAGCGCCTTTTCCCTGTCGTCGGCCGGATGGCCGAGCGCGGAAAGCTCGGAATTCTGCCAATAGCTCATGGTGCGCATGTACTTGCCGCCAAACAAGTTCTTGTTGGCCCATTCGAAGTCGTAGAGCATGCCGAGCGCGCGTCGAACGACCGGATTGGAAAACTTCTGCAGCCGTGTGTTGAACAGGAACCCCGTCACCACTGGCGGGATGCCGGTGTCGAACGTTTCGGCGATCACGTCGCCCTTGTGGAAGGCCGGGAAGTCGAGATCGCGCTCGCGCTTGACCGGATCGCTGTCGTCATCGATGGCGCAGATGCCTTTCTTGAAAGCTTCCAGCTTGGCGTTGGCATTGAGGAAATATTCTATGGTGATCTGGTCGTAATTGTCGAAACCGCGCTTGGCGGGGATGTCCTTGCCCCAATAATTTGGGTTGCGCTTGAACACGATGCGCTGGCCAGGCGCCACGTGCGCCACGGTGTACGGGCCGCTGCCGATCACAGGTTTCAGCGTGGTCCTGTCGAAGGTCTCCTTGTCGAAAGCGTGCTTCGGTACGATTGGCGTCATCGCGATAACCAACGGAGTCTCGCGGTTGGCCTTGTCATTGAATGTAAAGCGCACGCTGTGGTCGCCGATTTTTTCGAGTCTGGCGACCATGCTCATACGGGCGCTGTAGGGTGGCCGGCCTTTCTCGGTAAAGACGTCGTAAGTGAACAGCACGTCTTCCGCAGTCATCGGTTGGCCATCAGACCACTTGGCCCTCGGATCGAGGTGGAATTCGATGCTTTTGCGCTCTGGATCCATATCGGCAGTGTCGGCAAGCAGGCCATAAAGACTGAAGGCTTCATCGTCATTGCGCTGCATCAACGGCTCGAAGACGAGATTGCCGAAGATCCTATCGATCATGCCGCGTGCCGTCGTGCGCAGGCTTTTCAGGATGAATGGGTTGAGATTGTCGAAGCTGCCGACGACGCAATAGGTGATGCTGCCGCCCTTCGGCGCATCGGGATTGACGTAGTTGAAGTGCGTATAGTCGGCCGGCAGCGCCGGCTCGCCTTGCATGGCGATCGCGTGTTTCGGCTCCGATACAGCTGGCTGAAGCGAAAGTGTGATAAAAGAGATCGCGGCGATCAGCCAAACAAGAACGCGGCCCATGACCGTCTCCTTACTGGGTCGGCTTGATGATTCGGAGCGCACCCTAGCATGAGCCGGCCGCCTCCCGGTCAATCGCGCGTTCAAGAATTGCGAGTATCGGGCTGGATTCGGCACCGCTAGCGGTGTAACACGCCGTCCGAGTCATTCTGTTGCCTCATTTCGGCAACAGGTAGCTGGACCACACGGCGCGAAGAAGCCGGTCTTGGGATCATTTGAGAGGAAGTTCACGATATGACGAGCCTGAACAGCAACGCGTACCGCCTGTCGGTCCTGGCCGCCGGCGTGGTCGGCTTTCTGGGCGCACAACTTCCAGCAGCTCTTGCGCAGCAGCAACAGCAGATTCCGCAGGGTTGGTTCAAAGCCTGCACCAAGCAGGAAGACGTCGACATCTGCAATGTCCAGAACATCACCACTGCCGGTAACGGCCAGCTCGTCACCGGCGTCAGCCTGATCGAATTGAAGGGCAAGATAAACCGCAAGGTGTTCCAGGTGACGGTTCCGACCGGTCGCCTGGTTCCTCCCGGCATTGGCCTTCAAATCGATACCGGGAAGGCGCAGAAGCTCGATTATGTGATCTGCTTCCCCGACCGCTGCGTGGCGGAAGTGCCACTGACCGACCAGCTCGTCGCCTCCTTCAAGAAGGGTTCGAACCTGACGCTGACCTCGGTCAATTTCCAGAACCAGCCGAACCCGATCAAGATCGCGCTGACCGGCTTCAGCGGCGCCTTCGACGGGCCGCCGCTGCAGCAGTCGGACATCGAGGATCGGCAGAAGAAGCTTCAGGATTTCGTTGCCAAGAACAACCAGGACTTCGCCAAGAAGCTCAAGGAAGAGCAGGACAAGGCGAAGAGCGCCAACTGATCGCCCTTCAGGGGGCAATTTCTCAAGCCAAGAGAAAAGCGGGGGCATGCCCCGCTTTTTTGTTGCGGCCGGCCATTTCTTGATCCCAATCAGGCCCCCAATCCCGTCAGGTCAATGTCTTGACTGGCGTCTCGGCTCGTAGCCCCCGTCCGGCCTCTTGTCGAACATCTCGCCGATCTCCGGATGCCGCACCGGTTCGCCAGACTGATCCTCGAGCAGGTTCTGCTCAGACACATAGGCGATGTATTCCGTTTCCGAATTCTCGGCGAGCAAGTGGTAGAAGGGCTGGTCCTTGCGCGGCCGCACATCCGCGGGGATCGCCTCGTACCATTCGTCGGTGTTGGCGAATTGCGGGTCGACATCGAAAATGATGCCGCGGAACGGAAACAGCCGGTGGCGAACCACCTGTCCGATCGAGAATTTGGCTGTTTTCATCATCGTACTCACCACTAAGTCCTAGGAGTGCCGCGTCCTTGGAATGCGCAAAGACTCTCTAAGACTTTGAATTTACGCATTACGCTTCAAAAAATCGAGCCCGACTTATGGCTGATGCCTAGCCATCCTTGACGCAGACGCCGCATCAATTCAATGCCGAAGTGCTTGATCAATGCCGAAGCGCTTGACGCCACGTCAAGCTACGGGCCAGCCCGCCCGGGGGCGTGCTACCGCCGGACCTGTTTCCTTAAGCCACCGGCGAGCGCCGCAAAACCACTGCCGGGCCGCAGCCCCTCGCGCATGAAAAAGGCGCGAAGCGGCGCGAAGCCGCCGAGCAAGCCGAGGCCGGCGCTGCGCGCCATCTGTGCCGGCAGCATGTCCGAGAGCAGCGACTTGTTGAGAAGGTTGACCGCGCCGCTGCGTGCCAGAATGTCGGGCCGCCGCCTGAAATCGTAAGCCGCGAGTGCCTTGACGGCACCTGGATCGGTTCTGTTTTCGCAAGCAATCCCAACAAGATCGTCGATATCCCTGATACCAAGATTGAGACCTTGCGCGCCGATCGGCGGGAACACATGGGCGGCTTCGCCGACAAGTGCCACCCGGTTACGCGCGAAGCATCGGGGCGTCACGCCCGAAAGCGCGTAGATCTGCCGGCCCGGCTCGACAGACACCCGGCCCAGCATTGATTGCATCCGCTGTTCGACCCGCATCGAAAGTGTCGCATCGTCCAGCGCGACGAGTTCCTTCGCCGTTTCCGGTTCTACCACCCAGACAAGGCTGGACCGGTTGCCGGGCAGGGGAACCTGGGTGAACGGGCCGGTCTCGGTGTGGAATTCGGTCGAGGTGAAAGCGTGGTCGCTGCGGTGGCCGAAATTGAGAACCAGTGCCGCCTGCGGATAGGACCGGGCGGATGTCGAGATGCCGGCAGCCTCGCGGGCCGGCGACAGACGCCCGTCGGCAGCGACCGCCAGCGATGCTGCAACCTCGCTGCCGTCAGACAGGATCGCATGGGCATGATCGGCGTCGAGGCGCCAGGTCGCCACCATCGATTTTCGCCATTCGATGCCGGAATGCGCGGCTACGGCCCCGGCAAGTGCGGGATTGAGCGCGCTGTTGGGTAAATTCAGCCCGAACTGCTCCTCGCCGATTTCGCTGGCGCGAAAAATGACCACCGGGCTGCGGATCAGCCGGTTGGTTGCATCGACGATGCGCATAACCTTCAGCGGTGCGGCCTTGGACCTCACCTCATCAAGGACGCCCAACCGCTCGAGGATCTTCAGGGCTGGGTTCATCAAAGCCGTCGTTCGGCCGTCTTGGCCATTTGCCTCAGGTCCGACGAGCGTCACCGGAAAGCCGGCATCCGCGAAGCCAAGCGCTGCGATCAGCCCTGCCGGGCCACTGCCGGCAACCAATATCCGTGCTGTTTGCTGATGGTCCAAGTTCGCTTCCGGATTGTGATGCGAGGCGGTCGGTCCGACCTGATAAGCATATAGGTCAGATCATACGGCTTGATCAACGCGGCGATTCGGCCCATTCGATTGCCATGATCGGCCAAGACCATGATTTCAGCCATCTCGATCGTGTCGGCCGCGCCATGGCGAGCGTCTCGCGCAATCCCCGACTGGCGGTGAACATCACTTTGGGCGCAGGCGTCCTCCTGGCCTGGCTGCTTCTCGGCGCGATGGCGATTCGCGGCGCCGAAAGCCGGGTTCCGGGCATCGATGCACCCGGCGACATGATGCTCAGATATCTGCCGCAGCTGCCGCTGCCGGATTTTCTCGAGCGCTTCTTCACCCTTTGTCTTGCACCCGCGCCGCTCGACGGAGGCGTCAGCGCGCAGGCCGGAGCGCTCACCGTCATGTGGTTCCTGATGGCGATCGCCACCATGCTGCCCTCGGCGGCGCCGATGATCCGCACCTATTGCGAAATTGCCGATACGGCGCGGATCAAGGGCGAACCGGTCGTCCATCCGCTGGTCCTGGTCGCCGGTTACCTCAGCGTGTGGTTGGCCGCGTCGGCAGTGTTTGCGGCGCTGACGCTCATGGTCAACGCCTTCGCCTCACCTGTGCAGATGCTCAATCCGGTGGTCGGAGCGACAGGAGCAGTCGCGCTTTTGGTTGCCGGCCTCTACCAGTTCAGCGGCCTGAAGGAAGCCTGCCTGACGAAATGCAAAAACCCGTTCTCGATCCTGTTTTCGAACTGGAGCGCGAGGCCCGGCCGGATTTTCCGGCTCGGCGTGGAGCAGGGCGTGTGGTGCCTCGGCTGCTGCTGGGCGCTGATGCTGGTGATGTTCGCCGTCGGTGTGATGAACGTGTTCTGGATGGCGCTGATCGGCCTGTTCACCTTGATCGAAAAACAGACGGCGGGCAGGCTGCCAACCCGGATCGCCGGTGCGATACTGCTTGTCTGGGCAGCCGCCCTGCTAGTAGTCTCGGCATAGGGAGAGAATTCGATGGCAGATCAAGACTGGGCAATGAAGGGAGAGCTGGTGCTCTCCTGCAATTGCACGGTTTTTTGCCCTTGCGTGCTGTCCCTCGGCAGTCATCCGCCGACCGAGGGCTATTGTCAGACCTGGGCGGGGTTCCGCATCGATGCCGGCCATTTCGGCGAGGTCGACCTGTCCGGCCTCAACCTTGGGTTGATCATGGAAATCCCCGGCTATATGAGCCGCGGCAACTGGACCGCCGGACTGTTCATCGACAAGCGCGCCTCAGTCTACGCGGTAAAGGCGTTGACCAGGATTTTCACCGGCAAGGCTGGCGGAACCACCTCGCTGCTCTCCATCCTGGTCGGAAAGTTCCTCGGCGTCGAGCAAGCGCCGGTCACCTATGAGACGCGCGAAAGGACGCGGATTTTCCAGATTCCGAAGATCATCGATGGAGCGGTGACGCCGATCCCAGGCAAGGACCGCGACAAGGATACGGTGATCAGCAATTCGGAATACTGGATCGCACCGGAAATCATCGTCGCCCGGTCCGACAAGAGCAAGATGCGGGCCTTCGGCCGCAACTGGAATTTTGCCGGCCGCTCGGCCGAAATCTGCAAGCTGGACTGGCGGGGCCCGTGAGCAAAAAAACAACGGCCAGGAAAATCACGGACAGGATTCCGAGGCCGAAGAAGAAAGTCACCTGGCCGCAGGCGCGCGCGTTTTCGGTCCATCTGCTGACCGCGTCGGGCTCGTTCCTGGCATTCCTGTCGCTGGTGGCGGCGAGCGAGCAGCGCTGGACGGCGATGTTCTGGTGGCTGGGACTGGCGCTGTTCGTCGACGGCATCGACGGGCCGATCGCCAGGAAACTCGAGGTCAAGGAAATCCTGCCGACATGGTCGGGCGAACTCCTCGACAACATCATCGACTACGTCACCTACGTGCTGATACCGGCCTTCGCGCTTTACCAGCGCGGCTTCATGGGTGAGGGCCTGTCGTTCCTGTCGGCGGCGATCATCGTCGTATCGAGCGCGATCTACTATGCCGACACCGGCATGAAGACCAAGGAAAATTTCTTCAAGGGGTTTCCGGTGGTCTGGAACATGGTGGTGTTCACGCTGTTCGTCATCGATCCGGGACAATGGGTTTCCTTCGCCGTTGTCGTGGTGGCCGGCATTCTGACCTTCGTGCCGATCAATTTCATCCATCCGGTACGGGTGGTGCGGCTGCGCCCGATCAACCTTGGGATGACGCTGCTATGGTGCGCTTTCGGAGCGCTGGCGCTGGCGCAGGCAGCTCTTGCCGCCTTCTACGACCAGATCGGCGTCTTGGGCGAGCAGGTGAGTGTCTTCACCAAGATCGGCATCACGGTCACCGGACTTTACCTCGCATGCATCGGCGGTATCATGCAGCTCTTTCCAACGCTCGGCGCCAAAAAAACCTGATCCCAATAGAGTCTGGTCCCAAGAGAGCCTCATCAATGTCCAAAGCAATACGCATCCACGCCAATGGCGGTCCGGAGGTTCTGACCTATGAGGACACCGATCCGGGCCAACCCGACTCGGGACAAATTCTGGTCAAGCATACGGCGATCGGCCTCAATTTCATCGACGTCTATCATCGCTCCGGCCTTTATCCGCCGCCAGGCGGTTTCCCGCTGATCCCCGGCAGCGAGGCGGCCGGGGTGGTGGAGGAAGTGGGCGCGGACATCGACTGGCTGAAGCCGGGCGATCGCATCGCCTATGCCGTCACGACTGGTGCCTATGCCGAGCAGCGCGTGATCGCCGCCGACCGCGTGGTGAGGGTGCCGGACGGCATCAGCGACGAGCAGGCGGCCGCCATGATGCTGAAAGGGATGACGGCGGAGTATCTGCTGCGCCGTACCTTCAAAGTGAAGGCGGGCGACACGATCCTGTTTCACGCGGCGGCCGGGGGCGTCGGACTGATCCTCGGCCAATGGGCCACGCACCTTGGCGCAACCGTGATCGGCACCGCCAGCTCCACCGACAAGATCGAGCTCGCCAAGGCGCATGGCTTCGACCATGTCATCAACTACCGCGAGCAGGACTTCGTCGCCGGCGTCCTCGCCATCACCGGCGGCAAGAAATGCGACGTCGTCTATGATTCGGTGGGCAACGACACCTTTCCGGCCTCGCTGGACTGCCTGAAGCCGCTCGGCATGTTCGCCAGCTTCGGTCAATCGTCAGGACCGATCCCGCCGTTCAGCTTGTCGTTGCTGGCCCAGAAAGGTTCGCTGTTCGCAACCCGTCCGACGCTGTTCGTCTACAATGCCAAGCGCGAAGATCTGGAGGCGTCCGCCGCCGCGCTGTTCGAAATCGTGCTCAGCGGCGCGGTCAAGATCAAGATCAACCAGCGCTACGCGCTCAAGGATGCCGGCAAGGCGCATTCCGACCTTGAAGGCCGCAGGACGACCGGGACAACCATTCTTATCCCTTGAGCCTTGCTATCGCTTAGAGCGACGTGCGTCCACTTGGACGCACAAAAGCACGCTCTAACAGTTTGAATCTACGCATCGTGCTTTCCGAAAATCGATTTCGATTTTCGGGCCGATGCGTTAGGTTTCCGCTGAAATTCTTGAAGCTCTTTCAAGACGGGTGCCGCTTTGCGATGACAGCAGGCCGCGCATACCATGCCTGCGGGAACACAGAACATATCTGGCAAACCAGATGGGAGGCACTGTGAGTGCAAATCAGGACGGCGCAGACCTGCTTGAGGTTCGTGGCCTTACCAAGACGTTCAGCACGCTGACAGCGTGCGACCATATCGATCTCAACGTCGCAAAAGGCGAAATCCACGCATTGCTCGGCGAGAACGGCGCCGGCAAGTCGACGCTCGTCAAAATGCTGTTCGGAACACTGGAGCCCAATTCGGGCGAGATTTTCTGGAACGGTCAGGCGGTCACGATCACCAATCCCGGCTTTGCGAAGAAGCTCGGCATCGGCATGGTGTTCCAGCATTTTTCGTTGTTCGAGGCACTGACGGCGGCCGAAAACATCGCGTTGTCATTGGACGACGGTTCGCCGATCAGCACGATCGCCGCGAAGGCGAGGGCGCTTTCCTACAGCTACGGCCTGCCGCTCGACCCGCAGTCGCTGGTCGGCGATCTGTCGGTCGGTGAGCGCCAGCGTATCGAGATCATCCGTTGTCTTCTGCAGACGCCGCAGCTCATCATTCTCGACGAGCCGACTTCGGTGCTGACGCCGCAGGAAGCCGACAAGCTGTTCGAGACGCTCGAACGGCTGCGCTCGGAAGGAAAGTCCATCCTCTACATTTCGCACCGGCTGGAAGAGGTCAAGCGCATCTGCGACCGCGCCACCGTGCTGCGCCACGGCAAGGTGGTTGGCCATTGCAACCCGCGCAAGGAAACTGCGGCATCGCTGGCACGCATGATGGTCGGCAACGACGTTCAGGCCGTGGTGCGCGCGCCGGTTCAGGGTATTGAGACCGCGCAGCCGCTGCTTGAAATCCGTGCACTCAGCCGCAGGCCGGCAACGCCGTTCTCGATCCCGCTCAGGAACATCAACCTGACGGTACGCGCCGGCGAAGTGATCGGCATTGCAGGCGTTGCCGGCAACGGCCAGGGCGAGTTCTTCGAATCCGTTTCCGGCGAGGTGCGGCAGCAGGATGCCGCCTCGGTGCGCATCCGTGGCAAGGATGCCGGCGGCCTCAGCATCACCGGCAGGCGGCTGATGGGCGCTGCCTTCGTGCCGGAAGAGCGGCTCGGCCACGGTGCAGCACCCCGCATGAAGCTTTCGGAAAACCTGCTGCTGTCGCGCCATGCCACCGACGGCAAGGTGTTTGTCGGCGCCGGCGGAATGGTCAAAAGCGATGCGATCTATGCCGCTGCCCAGCGCATCATCAAGGCGATGGATGTGCGCAAGAGCGCCCTGGACCCGGAGGCGGCAGCGCTTTCAGGCGGCAATCTGCAGAAATTCATTGTCGGCCGCGAACTCGACCGCAGGCCAAGCGTCATGGTCGTCAATCAACCGACATGGGGCGTCGACGCCGGTGCCGCCGCCCACATTCGCCAGACGCTGATCGAATTGGCGCGCAGCGGCTCGGCAGTGCTGGTCATCAGTCAGGACCTCGACGAATTGTTCGAGATATCCGACGCGATCGCGGTGATGCACAATGGCGAATTGTCGAAGCCATTGCCGATCGCTGAGGCCACGTTCGAAAAGATAGGACTGCTGATGGGCGGGGCCGAGCCAGGCCACGCCGAACACGCTCTGGAGACGTCATGATGCGCCTCGAACTCGTCAAACGGCCGCAGCGCTCGATGCTGTTCTCGGCGCTGTCGCCCTTCATTGCATTCGTGTTGACGATCATCGCCGGCGCCATCCTGTTCGCACTGCTTGGCGTCAATCCTTTGAAGGCGTTCCAAATTTATTTCCTCGAGCCGGTCAGTCAGGTCTGGCAGCTGCATGAGCTGGCGATCAAGGCGGCACCGCTCATCCTGATCGGGGTCGGCCTGTCGGTTTGCTACAGGGCCAACATCTGGAACATCGGCGCGGAAGGCCAATTCATCCTGGGCGGCATCGTCGGATCGAGCATCCCGGTGCTGTTTCCGCAGTTTGAAGGGCCGCTGGTGCTGCCGCTTATGCTGCTGTTCGGCATGGTCGGCGGTGCCGCCTACGCCGCCATTCCCGCCTTGCTCAAGACGCGCTTCAACACCAACGAGATCCTGACCAGCCTGATGCTGGTCTATGTCGCGCAGCTGTTCCTCGACTGGCTGGTGCGCGGGCCGTGGCGCGATCCGAAGGGTTTTAATTTCCCGCAGACGATACAGTTCAACGACTCGGCCATATTGCCGGAACTGATGCCGGCCTCCGGCCGTGCCAATTGGGGTTTCGTGTTCGCGCTAGTCGCGGCGGTGCTGGTCTGGATCCTGATGAGCCGCATGCTGAAAGGCTTCGAGGTTCGCGTGCTCGGCTCAAGCCCCAGGGCAGGGCGCTTCGCCGGCTTCGGTATCAACCGGATGGTGTTCTTCGCCTTCACGCTGTCGGGTGCACTGGCCGGACTTGCCGGCATCTCGGAAGTCTCCGGCGCCATCGGCCAGCTGCAGCCGGTGATTTCACCCGGCTACGGCTTTGCCGCCATCATCGTGGCGTTCCTCGGCCGGCTCAATCCACTAGGCATCGTCGCGGCAGGCCTGGTGCTGGCGCTGACCTATCTCGGCGGCGAGGCTGTGCAAAGCGCGCTCGGCATCTCCGACAAGGTGGCGCGCGTGTTCCAGGGCATGCTCCTGTTCTTCGTGCTCGGCTGCGACACCCTCATTCACTACCGTATTCGTCTGATCGGCTTTGCCGCGCCGAAGCTTGAATCCGCGCCGAAGCTGGAGGAGGCCCGCTGATGGACATCACCGTCAACATTCTTTTGACCATCGCTACCGCGGCGACGCCTTTGCTGATCGCGGCGATCGGCGAGCTGGTGGTCGAACGTTCCGGCGTGCTCAATCTCGGTGTCGAAGGCATGATGATCATGGGGGCGGTCGGCGGTTTCGGCGCCGGCTATCTCACCGGATCGCCGTGGATCGGGTTGTTGGCGGCGATCGCCTTGGGTGCGGTGTTTTCGCTGCTGTTCGCCGTCATGACGCTGTCGCTGGCCACCAACCAGGTGGCGACCGGCCTGTCGCTGACATTGCTCGGCCTCGGGCTTTCCGGCATGATGGGCACCAGCTTTGTCGGCCAGCCCGGCGCGAGGCTGCCAAACCTCGACATTCCCGGCCTGACAGCGATCCCCGTCATCGGCAGGTTGTTGTTCGGCCAGGACCCGATCTTCTACATCTCGATCGCGTTGACCGCTGCTGTCATGTGGTTCCTGTTCAAAACCCGCACCGGGCTCACGCTGCGTTCGATCGGCGACAGCCACACATCGGCCCATGCGCTTGGCATCCAGGTCATCCGCTACCGCTATCTGGCAGTGATCTTCGGCGGCGCCTGTGCAGGGCTTGCCGGGGGCCACCTGTCGTTGGTCTATACGCCGCAATGGGTGGAGAACATGACCGCCGGACGCGGCTGGATTGCGCTGGCGCTGGTCGTGTTCGCATCATGGCGGCCATGGCGGGTGCTGGCTGGCGCCTATATCTTCGGCGCGGTATGGATCGGCCAGCTTCATGCACAGGCTTTTGGCATTCCGGTTCCCTCGCAACTGCTTTCTTCGTTACCCTATCTGGCAACCATCGTGGTTCTCGTTCTAATCTCGCGCAACAAGCGTTTGACGATGATGAACACACCGGCTTCCTTGGGGCAGCCATTCGTTCCGGATCGTTGACAATGAAAAAACAGACGGGAAGCTCCAAGGTTTAACTCAGAGAGGTAACACGATGAAAAAACTGCTTGTTGCGCTGGTAGCCACGGCGGCGACATTGTCGCTGGCGGCGACCGCTGAAGCTCAGGAAAAGCTGAAAGCCTGCTGGGTCTACACCGGACCGATCGGCGATTTCGGTTATTCGTACCAGCATGACCAGGGCCGCCTGGACGTCGAGAAGGCACTCGGCGACAAGGTCGAGACCGCATATCTGGAGAACGTCTCCGAGGGTCCCGATGCCGATCGTGCCTTCGAGCGCCTGGCGCGCGAAGGATGCAAAATCATTTTCGGCACGTCCTTCGGCTTCATGGACCCCGAAGTAAAGGTCGCCAAGAAGTTCCCCGACGTGATGTTCGAACACGCGACCGGCTACAAGACGGCCGAAAATCTCGGCATCTACAACGCACGTTTCTACGAAGGCCGCTACATCCTCGGCCAGATCGCCGCCAAGCAATCGAAGTCGGGCGTCGCCGGCTACATCGTTTCGTTCCCGATTCCCGAAGTGGTGATGGGCATCAATTCCTTCATGCTCGGCGCCCAGTCAATCAAGCCAGATTTCAAGGCGAAGATCGTCTGGGTCAATTCATGGTTCGATCCGGGCAAGGAAGCCGATGCGGCCAAGGCTCTGTTCGACCAGGGCGCCGACATCATCGTCCAGCACACCGACTCGACCGCTCCCCTGCAAGTCGCCGAAGAGCGCGGACTGCAGGGCTTCGGCCAGTCTTCGGACATGATCAACTTCGCTCCCAAGGCACAGTTGACCTCGATCGTCGACGATTGGGGGCCGTATTATATCGGCCGGGTGAAGGCTGCACTCGACGGCACCTGGAAGCCCGGCAATGTCTGGCTGGGCATCAAGGACGGCGCCGTTAAGATGGCCCCTTACACCAACATGCCCGACGACGTGAAGGCGATGGCGGAAGCCACCGAGAAGAAGATTATCGACGGATGGAATCCTTTCACCGGGCCGATTGCCAAGCAGGACGGAACGCCGTGGCTAAAGGACGGCGAAGTCGCCGACGACGCCACGCTGCTCGGCATGAACTTCTACGTCAAGGGCGTCGACGACAAGCTGCCGCAGTAAGCGCAAGCGGGGCCAAAATCTTGACAAAGAAGGGCGCCACACGGCGCCCTTTCGTTTAGCAAGAGCCCGAAATCGGGATCGATTTCGGAAAGGGTCATGAAAAAAAAATCAGGTGCTGCGGCGTCCTTTTGCGTCCAAAAGGACACGCGGCGCCGTAGAGCGAGTTGCGGTCAGACCGCTGAGCCGTAGAGATCGTAGGCGTCGGCGCGGTCGATCTTGACCGTGACGATGTCGCCGGCGCGCAACGGGCGCCGCGACTGGATATGCACCGAGCCGTCGATTTCGGGTGCGTCGTATTTGGTTCGGCCCTTCGCCGAGGTACCATGGGCCTCGTCGATCAGGACTGGCAGGCGCTTGCCGACCTTCCTGGCGAGCTGCGTCGCCGAGATCTTCTGCTGGCGCTGCATGAAGCGGTGCCAGCGCGCTTCCTTGATCCCCTGCGGTACCTGTTCGAGGCCGAGATCATTGGAGCGGGCGCCCCTGACCGGCTCGTATTTGAAACAGCCGGCGCGATCGATCTTGGCTTCGTCCAGCCAGTCGAGCAGCATCTCGAAATCGTCGTCCGTCTCGCCGGGAAAGCCGACGATGAAGGTGGAGCGGATCGCGAGATCCGGACAGATTTCGCGCCAGCCGCGAATGCGGTCGAGCGTCTTTTCGCCATGGGCGGGCCGGCGCATGTTCTTCAGCACCTGCGGCGAGGCGTGCTGGAACGGGATGTCCAGATAGGGAAGGATCTTTCCTTCGGCCATCAGCGGGATGACATCGGCGACATGCGGGTAGGGGTAGACGTAGTGCATGCGTACCCAGACGCCGAGCTTGCCGAGTTCCTCCGACAGATCGAGGAATTTCGCCCGCACTTCGCGATCGCCGAACATGCTGCTCTGGTACTTGATGTCGATGCCGTAGGCGCTGGTGTCCTGCGAAATGACCAGGATTTCCTTGACTCCGGCCTTGGCCAGTCTCTCGGCCTCACGCAGCACGTCGGCCGCCGGCCGCGAGACGAGATCGCCGCGCAGCGCCGGGATGATGCAGAAGGTGCAGCGGTTGTTGCAGCCTTCCGAAACCTTGAGATAGGCATAGTGGCGCGGCGTGAGCTTGACGCCTTGCGGCGGCAAAAGATCGACATAGGGATCGTGGCTCGGGGGCGCGGCCTGATGCACTGCAGCCATCACACTCTCGTAAGCCTGCGGACCGGTGATGGCGAGAACGTTGGGATGTTTTTCGCGGATGACGTCCGGTTCGGCGCCGAGACAGCCGGTAACGATGACCCTGCCGTTCTCCGAAAGGGCGGAGCCGATGGCATTGAGCGATTCATCGCGAGCCGAATCGAGAAAGCCGCAGGTGTTGACGACGACCAGATCGGCGCCGTCATGCTTGCGCGCGATCTCATAGCCCTCGGCGCGCAGGCGGGTGATGATGCGCTCCGAATCCACGAGGGCTTTGGGGCATCCAAGGCTGACGAAACTGACGCGAGGGGCAGACATGTGCGGTTTCCAATGGACGCGGGCCGGAAACCCTGAGGCCCGGCCCGGAAGTCTCGATGCTCAATTTGCACGGCGCAATAGCATAGTTCCGCAATCAAGCAAACCGGGAACGGCTTGGCGCCTCGGGCGGACCTGCACTGCTAAGGTTTCAATGACCGCCCGGCCCGAACCAGGGCGCCAGGAACGCAAACTGTTCGGGGAACTGCTGCACAGCACCATCCAAAAGCATCTTCACGGCGACGTAGAAAATGATCACCAGGCCGATATAGGCGATCCAGCGGTACTTATGCAGGAGGCGAGCGACAAACGAAGCGGCGAAGCCCATCAGCGCAATCGACAGCGCCAAGCCGATGATCAGGACCGTCGGATGGTCCATCGCCGCGCCGGCGACTGCAAGGACGTTGTCGAGAGACATCGAAACGTCGGCAATGACGATCTGCCAGGCTGCCTGTGCGAAGGTCTTGCGCGGTCCCTTGCCGCCAATCGTTCCATTCTTGTCGTAATCGAGATTTGACAACGATTCCGTCGCGTCATGTTCCTGCTCGTAGCTGACACGCAACTCGCGCCACATCTTCCAGCACACCCAAAGCAGCAGCAGGCCGCCGGCTATGAGGAGAATGGGGCCGATGGTGAGGAGCCACTGGGTGATCAGAGCGAAGAAGATGCGAAGCACGGTGGCCGCCGCAATGCCGACGAGAATCGCCTTCTTGCGCTGATCCGACGGCAGGCCCGCCGCCGCAAGGCCGATGACGATGGCATTGTCGCCGGCAAGCACAAGGTCGATGGCGATGACCTGGAACAGGGCCGCGAGGCCGGCGGCGGTAAAAATTTCCATCAGTTGGAATTTCCTTGCTTGGTCGCCAATCGTTCGTGCCCGGACGCCCTAACGTGTATGGTTCCCGCGCGTCAAGAGACGGCTTGAGAACAAGGCCGGCAAACCGCCTGATCGGGGTGGAAATCGCCGGCAGCCGGTGAAAGCTGCGATGATTGAGATACACTAGCAGAGGATAGGGTTGAAGCAGGCCGCCGTCGCAATAGATTTCGGGGGCCGAACAGTACGATGCCTGCGTACGATGCCTGCGAAAGTGTTCCTCACAGGAGAGCTCGTGACGTCTGACGACAACACACCCGTCCTTTCCGGGGCAATCGGAGAATACCGCGAGTTCGATCCTCCGGCCGCACTCGAAGGGCATTTCCAGTGTGTCTGGTCCAATACATTGCGCCCGGACGCGGGGAGCTTGTCGGCGGTGGTCCCCGACGGCTGCGTCGACATCACCTGGATCGACGGCGAGCTGGTCGTAGCAGGTCCCGACGTGGCGGTTGCCCACTCTGCGCTGACACCCGGCTCTACCGTGATCGGCACCCGCTTCCGACCGGGTGCGGCAAGCCGGTGGCTCGGCCTGCCGATGTCGGAGATCGTTGGCGGCCGGGTGGCGCTCAGCCACTTCTGGGGGGCGCTGGCGCGCGAAATCGCCCAGAGAATTGGCGATGCGTCCTCCACGGCGGAGCGGATGCGGGCGATGCAAGCGGCACTCTCCAGGCTTGCGCCCGATGTCGAGCCGCCGCCTCCGGACATGGGATTTGCCTTCAACGCGCTGAAAACGGAATCCGCCGGTCCGGGAATGGCGGTGATCCTCGACCGGCTCGACGTCAGCCCGCGAACGCTTCGCCGCCGCTGCCAGGAGGCTTTCGGCTATGGCCCGAAGACGCTCGACCGCATTCTCCGCTTCCAGCGGTTTCTGAACCTGGCGCGGCAGTCCGCCGAGCCGCGCCTAGCCGATCTTGCGTTCGAGGCGGGTTATTCCGACCAGGCGCATCTCACGCGCGAGGTGCGGCGCCTGTCGGGATTCTCGCCCGCGACGGTTCTGCGACAGCTCGGCGCCTGAGCTGGCCGTTTCGTTCAATACGCCACCGCCAACTCCGCCTAGTCTGCCTTCGTTGAAAGGAGGCAGATATGACGACCTACAAATCCCGCATCATCACCGTGTTTATCGACCGGGACTGGCGCGAAGTCTATGACTTCGCCTCCATCCCTGAGAATTTCCAGCGCTGGGCGGCAGGCCTCGGCAGGCGCTTCGAAAGATCGGGCGAAGAATGGACTGCGGAGGACCCCGACGGCCGGCTCATCCGCATCCGTTTCTCCCGGCCCAACGAACTCGGTGTCCTCGATCACATCGTCTTCGCCGAGGGCAAGGAAACCCGCAATGCGGTGCGCGTGGTTCCCAATGGGACCGGCGCGGAGGTCATGTTCGTGCTCTTGAGGACGCCGGACATGACGGAGGAGACATTTGCTGCCGACGCCGAAGCGGTGCAGCGCGACCTCAACACCCTGAAGGCAATGCTCGAACGCTGACCTTCCAAAGACCCCGAAAGGAGAAGATCATGGCCAAATCCAGCAACGACAAGCGCATCGACTATGTCGAGTTTTCCGTCGGCGACATCGCGCGTTCGCGCGGCTTCTACGGCAAGGCCTTCGGCTGGTCCTTCAAGGACTATGGGCCGAGCTATTGCGAGTTCAACGACGGCCGCCTGACCGGCGGCTTCGCTCTCGGTGGCCAGAGCAAGGCGGCAGGCGGGCCGCTGGTGATCCTCTATGCCGACAAGCTCGACGAGACCCAGCGCCGCGTCGAGGAGGCCGGCGGGAAGATCGTCAAGCCCGCCTATTCCTTCCCGGGCGGCCGCCGCTTCCACTTTTCCGATCCGGACGGCTACGAGCTGGCGGTGTGGTCGGATAAGTGAAGAAGGTGAGGGGGCGCCGAGCCGAGCCCGGTGCCTCTTTCGAATGGTTGGGCGGGGCCATCGGGACTAATGCCGCTCCTAGCGCCAGCAGCGAATATTGAACACTGACTCGGCGAGCCACCAAGGTCCGATTGCGCGGCTGGTTGTCCCTGCACTGAACCCCCTTAAGATGACAGCGCTGCTGTTTAAACGATGTAACAATTATTGTCCGATGGCGTAGCTCGCATCGTATAAGGCTGGCTTGAGGACCATCGCATACCGCACCGCGCATGACTGGACAGACACGAACGACAGTACGGCAAAGGCTGTATGCTTTTTTGATTGCAGGCCTGGGCGGGCTGGCCGCATCGGCAATCTCGTTTTCGATGACGCTCTACGAAGCTGCCCATCCGCCAAAGGTGCCGGTTGTGCAAGCGGGCCAGCAGATCGATTCCGGTCGCTGGTTTGTGACCTTGCGAACGGCACGTGTCGGAACAGTGCCGCCGACAGGCGTTCCCCCATCGCAACCCGTACAGCTTGTGATGGTGGATCTGGATGTGGTGAACCGTTCCGCCACACCGAACAACGTGCTCTACCGCGTCGTCACGCTCAGCGCGCCGGCGCAAAAGCTGCCGATGCCAACGGTTTATCTCGATCGCGACAAGTATCTGGCGGGATACTTCAATCCCAACATGCCGGAACGCCTGACGATGGCTTGGGAGTGGCCGGCCGGTGTGCCCGTGCCGGACAAGGTGACGGTCACCGTCACCGGCCAGATCTACAAGCTGCGCGACAATCTTTACGGCGCAAGCGGGTGGTACGACCGTGATCCCGTTGCGACGGTCGATCTGCCGGTGGAGAAGGCGCCATGATGCGCATAGTGCGTTCGGCGCTTGCGATACTGTTCGCTGCCGCCGTGCTCTACGGCATGCAGCATACGCGTCCGCTGTACAGCGACATTACATCGCCGATCGTCTCTTCAGGTGGCATGAACAAGCGTGTGGAGGCTAGCGCGTTCGCACTTTCGCTGGACAGCGCCAGGGCAGCGCGTGTTCTCAATGTCGAGACCTTCGGGAAGTCAAAGACCTACACGAGTTCCGGCGTATGGGTTGTGGTGGAAGGCGAGGCCGAGGCGAAATTCGAGACCTTGGGTCTCACATCGGGCGAGTGGCTGAGCAGCAGCGGCGTCCGCTATGTCCTGACCGACCGGGTGCCGGCTACGATCGAAATGATGCCAGGCGATGCCTACCAGCCCGGCCTCCCACGCCGTGTCCTTCTAATGTTCGAAGTGCCGGAGGATGCCGTCGCCGGCGGGACCGTGGTGGTCGCAGGCACAAAATTGCTGCCGCTCGACGATGAGATCCGCATCACCACGGATGTTTCCGGCAAGGACATCGAGCCCGCGATCACCATCCGCCGCAACGAAGAGAGGCCGCCATGGACAGTTCTCCCGCAAAGGTGACGTCAACGCGGCGAGTCTACTGGCTGAGCATGATGGCGCTGGTGGTCGCACTGCCTGCCGCGCTAGCCGCGCAGACGTGGGGAAGCATCAAGGACTGGCGCTCCCAACATTTGCGGCAGCCGCTATCTGGGACGTTGGGGCAACCGATCGATTATGCCGGCGCAAGCTGGACCGTGACGCGCCTCACCAGGCTGGCAGGCAGCGAGGGAAGCGCCGTCGTCCTTGCCGAATTCGAAGCTCTCGCTGCTGACCCGAAAGCGCTCGGCGCCGTTCCATGCGAGGTGCGGCTTTCCGATGGGAGCGGTCGCGAATGGCGGCCAACCCTATTTGCCGATCCGGTGGTCAGGACGCAATATCCGGCGGCCGAGCAACGGTCCCTGTGTGGCGGCATGGCATTCGCGGCGACGGAACCCGGCAAACCGGCACGGATGGCTGCCAGCTTTTCGATCCCACATGCGGCGAGCAGCCTCACGCTATCGATTGCCCTCTACTCGGCACTGCCGAATTATCTCAGCGTCAGCGAGCCGCAGACCTGACGCCACGCGCCTCGCCAGCCATGGCGACTGTAGTCTCGAGCACGGCTGCAAGCAGCGCGACCCGGACCGCGTCGAGCAGGATTCCTCCGTCGAGTTCGCTTGGGCTGCCGATGAACAGGCTGATGGTATCGGCGAAGATCTGCCAGGTCCCGAGATCATGCGCTCCGATCAGCCTTGTCAGGCCATACCATATCCAGGCGCCGGCCCAGGAGATGGCCTGATAGGCGATGACGAAGGTGACAAGCGTGGCAAGGCCGGCACTGAGCGTCAGCTTGAGGCAAGTCCAGACCGGCGAGTAGCGGCTGCGGTAGCCGCCAACGAAGTGAGCCGTGAAATCCTTGAGCCACTTCTGCCAGGAGGTCGCGCGCGAGGGCGCAGGACCGGGAGCGGCCGGCGCGGAAAGTTCATAGCCGTTGATGATCGCCGCCATCACCAGCCAGACAATCGGCAGCAACGCGAAAAAGAAAAGATTCTGAAGCTGCTCGCCGAAGGAAAGCGGCCGGAATTCCACGGGAACGAACTGGCCGGCCGCAGCCGCCTGGCTTACCGGCGCAAGCAAATCGAGGCTGAGCTGTTGCAGCGCGGCGCCTGCGCCGAGCCAGCGGATGAGCTGGTCTTTCCATACGCCGAGCGCGTAGAGACCGATGAAGACCCAAGTTGCGTCCGTCCCTACGATCAGCAGCCGCCAGTAGGGGTGCGAGGCGCGCGCATTCAGTCGCTTGGCGGCAAAACGCACCAGCCAGCATATGGCGATCGACAGTACCACGCCGCTTGACTGAAGAATGGCGAAGATATCGACGCTTTTGCCGAGATCGGCCTGGGCCAGCGCCATGCGCGAATATTCGCGAACCGTATCGCCAAGGAAACCCCAGGCGGCATAGTAGGCGAAGAACGGCAGGATCGCGGCGGCGGTAATCGCCAGGATCGGCTCGCGTTTTGTTTCGTCCGCTTGCTTTTTTGCTTTTTGTCTCAGTGCCGCGACCGCCGGCATGTGCGGCCGGAGCACCACGAACATCATGACCAATACCGTCAGCTTAGCGAGAACCACCAGCGACAGTATGGCCATCCCGCCCAGTGGGAATTGGAGGCCAATCGTCACGGCGCCCTGAAGCAGCAGATCATGAGCGATCATGCCGAGGCAGCCGACAAGCAAAAGCTGCGGCCAGCACTGGACAAGCAACCGCCCGGTTAACGCCAGTGGCCGGTATATGTCTTCAATCGTCGTGGTCATCGCGTCGGGGTGGCTTTCGTGCTCCGGTCCTGGACTTTAAGACCGCGTTCGCCGGTCGGTCCTCCTCCATTCCTGTAGGCGGTTCGTCAAAATTCAAACCACCTGAGGTTGAATTTGATCGGAGGTAACGCAAGTTTACCTCATCCGCTTTTCCGGGCCTGACCCGACGGGCATGTCCCAAAACCTGTGAACCAAGATTCACAGGCTCCCAAGTTTGGAGAATAACGCGATGAGACTCTCTTTCATCCGAAACGGCAGCGACAGCATTTCTTCAAAACCCGTACTTCTGAAAGGTTCGTGCACCTACAAATTCAAAAGGAAAACTTAGGGCAGGGTGCAAATGGCGGAGGGGAGGGAACTGCAATCCAACATTCTCCGTGCGCCGGCAAAACCGGCGGGCGGTAGCACTTCCACTCGGCGCGCCAGCACACCGCATCGCCGAAACCATCGCTCTTGGAGCGAATTTCTTCATCCCCCTGCCAGCCGTGGCGCGCGGATCATTTCGGCTTCGCCGGAGAGCGTGGCGACCCACGCCATCAGCTAACCACTTCTCGCGACGCGATAGAGGGGCAAAGAAAGCTTTGCGACAGAGCCAGTTTGGGTCCCAAGCGACACACACCGTGGCCAGCAACGGTAAGACTGTGATACCATTGCACAAGTTGCGTCGCCGCCGGCAGACTGCCGTTCCCGCGAAGCCGGACAAGCGCAAGTGCTCAGTGTCGTAAGCCTCAACCCGTTGAACACGTAGCTGCGGATTATGGAACTTGTCTTCGCCCTTGGCCTGATCGCATTCAAGGTCGCGTTGCTGATTGCGATCCTGCTGCTGCTGCCCCTGCCGCTGACGTGGCTCGAACGCAAGATCGCCGGGCACATCCAGCAGCGGATGGGGCCGATGCGCGTGGGGTGGCACGGGCTGCTGCAGCCGGTGGCGGACGGCATCAAGCTCTTGACCAAAGAGGACCACATCCCGGCCGAAGCCGACCGCTTCCTGTTCAAACTGGCGCCGATCCTGGCGCTCGCCCCGCCCTTCGTGGTGTTCGTCGCGATCCCCTTCGGCGAAAGCGTCTCGGTCCTCGGCGCCGAGATCACGCTCTACGTCTCCAACATGAACGTGGCGCTCCTTTTCGTCTTCGCGGTGATCGGGATCGAGGTCTATGGCGTCATCTTCGGCGGCTGGGCCGCGAACAGCAAATACGCGGTCCTGGGCAGCCTCAGGACTTGCGCGCAGATGATCAGCTACGAGATCCCGATGGGGTTCGCGGTCATCGGCGTGGTAATGCTGGCGCAATCCATGAGCCTGCTCGAGATCGTACGGGCGCAGGCCGATGTCTGGAACATCGTCTACCAACCGGTCGGGTTTTTCGTATTCTTCGTCGCCGGGCTGGCCGAAGCGCAGCGCATACCTTTTGACTTAGCGGAGGCGGAAGGCGATCTGGGGGCCGGGTTCCATACCGAATACAGCGGCATCCGCTTTGCGTTCTTCATGGTCAGCGAATACGCCGTCATGCTGCTGGTGTCGGTCCTGTCGGTCATCCTGTTCTTCGGCGGCTGGAACGGCGTGCTGATCCCGTTGCCACCGCTCCTCTGGTTCGCGCTCAAGGTCGCGTTCTTCCTCTATGTGTTTATGTGGTTCCGCTTCACCTTCCCGCGCTATCGATACGACCAACTGATGGCGATCGGTTGGAAAGTCTTGCTTCCACTGTCACTGGGGAACATAATTATAACTGGTGTTGCTTTCCTTTAGGGATAGCAGCGGCTCGTAGCGAGGCGCTATGTCGCGCGCACTGGACAGAAGTGGAGCATGGATCGGCTGGGCGTTCTTCGCCGATCTGGCGGGCGCCTTGGCGCTGACCTTCGGCTACATGTTCTCCAGATCCGTGACCATGCAGTATCCTGACAAGGAAAAATGGTTGCCCTATTCGCGTTACCGTGGGCATCACTTCCTGACGCGCGACGAAGAGGGCGAGATCAAGTGCGTGGCCTGCGAGCTCTGCGCGCGGATTTGTCCCTGCGACTGTATCGAAGTCATTCCCTACGAGGACGAGAAGGGCAACCGGCATCCAGCAAAATTCGAGATCGACATGGCCCGCTGCCTGTTCTGCGGGCTGTGCGAGGACGCCTGCCCGGCCGACGCGATCGCGCTTGGCCAAGAGTACGAATTCTCGAGTTTTTCCTCGCGTGACCTGGTGGTCGGACGTGACGATCTGCTCGGCAAACCGGGCAAGGCGACGACCGGCGGCGGTGTGGTCGCGGCGCGCCTGAACACCGAACAGGACGTGCTGGTCGAGACGAGTGAGCCGCAGGGATACAACTGGTGGCGGAATATCCGCCGAACGTGAACGCGCGGTAGCCGTCAAGCCGGAGCACAGGAGGCTCAGATGCTTGTCTACCAAATCTTGAAGACCAAATCTCCCGAGCTCATCTCGGTCACACCAGATCAGACGGTCGTAGAAGTCCTGCGGCTGTTTCGGGACAACAACATCGGATTCGTGGTCGTCAGCCGTTCGCCCGGGGAATGCTTGGGCACGCTGTCGGAGCGGGACTGCTGCTATGCGGTGGCTGAATACGGAATCGAGGCGCCCACAATGCGGGTCGCCGACATCATGAACCGCAGTGTGGTGACCTGTTCGACACAGGATTTGCTGCCCTTTGTGATGTCGCTCATGACCGACCGACGCACGCGCCATGTGTTGGTCATGGACGGCGACGCTTCTGTCGGCGTGGTGAGCATCGGCGACGTGGTCAAGCACCGGCTCGACGAATTGCTCCGTACCGAGCAAGCGTTGAGCGATTACATTGCCGGGACCCCTTATCACTGAGGATACAAACCCGGGGGAGCCGGTTAGGGTTAACTGCCCGGAAGCTCGGCAATGCCTCGGCCGCGACTTTCAGGGCGCGCCTCGACTCCGGTGGCGAAGGCAGCGTGCGCCTTTTGAACCTCCACCGGACAAGGGTATTCGCCCCGCCGCATAAGGCTGTTGAGACGCAGGTCTCTATAGTTTTCCGGCACGAACACGAGCCCCCCGGGAAAATGCCTGTTGACCTTGAGCTGCGCCCTCAGTTCGCCCTGGGTGGATCGTACGATCACCTGATCGCGATCCGAAAGGCCAAGCTGCGCGGCGTCCCACGCGCTCATCTCAACATATGGGTCATCCGCCACCGTATTTAGGATCTCCGAGCGTTCGGAGAGATATCCATTGTGGAACAGGCAGTTGCCGGTGACCAACATGAGCCGGTCGGCCGCATTCGGGTTAGGCGGAAGGGCGAAGAACTCGCCAGCCGGCGGCGTCGGGTCCGCCGTGGTGAATGCTCCGTCGGCGCCAAGCCCGTCCTGCGTCAGCCCTTGGTAGGCCGGAACCAGCCGGGCAATCTCGCGGAAGATTTCGCCTTGCATCGACGGTTGCATTGCCTGGTTGCGGAGCGCTGCGACGAAGTCCAAGATCGCCAGATTGCCCCGCGCCTCGAAGGCGGGTTCGCGGAACTTGCGGACCGCCTGGATCCGGCCCTCGTTGTTGGTGAAGGTGCCGGATTCCTCTCCATAACCCGCCGCAGGCAGGACGACATCGGCCAGACCCACGGTATCGGTGAGGAAGGTGTCCTGCACGATCAGGAGATCGGTGGCATCAAGCGCCCGCTTGACGAATCCCCGGTCGGGATAGGTCATCAGGGGGTCGCTTCCGACGATATAAAGCGCGCCTACCCGCCCCTTGTCACAAAGCGCCAGCATTGCGTCGAGATCCGCGCCCGGCTCAGGCGGAATTTCGGCGCCCCAGGCCCGTATGAGAGCTGTGCGCGCCGTGTGATCGCCGACCGGGCGCAGCCCCGGCAGGGCCGCCGGCAGAACCCCCATGTCCCAGGCGCCCAGCTGATTGGCTCGGTCGAAGAGGAACTGCATCGCCGGGCCCTTGCCGAGCACGCGGAGAACCCGCAACAGGTTGGTGAGCTGCTGCAGCGTTGCGCGCGCTTCGGAAAGCCTCAGAAGGTCGGCGCTGACAAGAACGGTGACGCTGCGGCCTTCCAGCAGCGCGGCGACCAGACGGTCCGGCCCGTTACTCTCTGCGGTCGCTTCCGGCCCACCGCTTGTCGCGCCCCTGTCGGCAAAAACGTCACGCGGCAAGGCCTGACCAGCCGCCGCCACCAGCCCGGCCACTACCGCGGCAAGGCTCGCTGCCTCACCGCCCGGCCGAACGCGAACGACCACCCGGGCATCGGCGTCCAGACGGGATGGCCGCGCCGAGAGCATGAGCAACCCGGTCTGCCGCCGCCGGGCGCTGTCTCGCAGCAGGTATTCAGTGACCGGGTTCTCGTCGGTCACGTTGCCACCGACGACAAGCACGCAGTCGTTGCCGATCACCTCCTCCAGCGGCGCGCGGGTGTAGAAGCCCGCCACCAACGGGCCGAGCGTCTCGAAGGGCGTGGACCAGCGCGACGAGCAGTCGATGTTGTTGGTCCGGAATACCATCCGCATCAGCTTCTGGAACTGATAAAGCACCTCGTTGGGCAGGCGCGGCGAGGCCAGCCCGCCCGCAGCCTTGCTCTCAACGGCCGACAGGCCTCGGCGCAGGTAGTCCCCGGCTTCGTCCCAGGAAACCGGAACCAGTGCGCCGTCACGACGGATCATCGGCCGCTTGATCCGGTCCCGGCTCCCGACGAAGTCGAGGCCGAAGCGCCCCCGAACGCAAAGCGTTTCGCGGTTGACGCCATGCTCCCACTTCGAGCGGACCCGCATGAACTCGCCCTTGCGCGCGCCGACGGTGAGCTGGCAACCGGTGCCGCAATGCGGGCAGACCGTGTCGGTCTCGACCAGATCCCAGGGCCGCGCCTTGTAGCGATAGGGGAAGCTCATCAGTGCGCCAACCGGGCAGACCTCGACGCAATTGCCGCACTGGTCGCAACTCGCGAGACTGCCCTCGAAGCCGGTGACGGCGGTATCCATGCCTTTCTCAACGGTGCCCAAGGCGACTGCGCCGACCACGTCCTCACACATCCGGACGCAGCGCTGGCACTGGATGCAGCGGTTGACGTTCATGATGATGACCGGGCTGAGACGGATGTCCTCGGAGTGGAACACACGTTTGGCATCGCGGAACCGGCTTTCCCGGGGCCCGTATGCCATCACCATGTCCTGAAGCTCGCACTCGCCGCCCTTGTCGCAGATCGGGCAGTCGAGGGGGTGGTTGGCGAGCAGCATGTCGAGCATGGAAGAGCGCGTTTCGTCGATCAGCGGCGTGTTAGTCCGCACTACCATGCCGTCGGTGACCGCGGCGGCGCAGGAAGGCTGCAGCCGCCGCTGCCCTTCGATCTCTACCAGGCACATGCGGCAGGAGGCCAGCGCCGGCAGCCGCTTCAGATAGCAGAAGGTCGGGATTTCGATGCCCAAACGCTCGGCGGCCTGCAGCACCGTAGAGCCTGCCTCCACTTCCAGCGTTTGTTCATCGATCGTGACGCTAACCATGACTTCTTGCGGCCTTCTCCCTGCGCGCTCCTTAGTGAAACGAGCACCTGCCCTCCTCGATATGGGCGACGAATTCATGCTCGAAATGCGCCAGTGCCGCCCGCAGCCCCATAGCCGCGCCGTCGCCAAGAGCGCAGAACGTGTTGCCGAAAATGCCCTTGCAGAGCGCCTCCAGCTGTTCCAGATCGTCCGGCACGCCCTGTCCCGCCTCGACCCGACGCAGCACTTTCACAACCCAGTTGAGCCCTTCGCGGCACGGCGTGCACTTGCCGCAGGACTCGTGGTGGAAGAACTCGATGATCCGGGTGGCGACCTTGACCATGCAGGTCGAGTCGTCGATCACGATCACCCCGGCCGAGCCAAGCATCGAGCCGACCGCAGCCAGCGAGTCGAAGTCCATCCCGACATCCAGCCCGCGCTCCGGGATCAGCGGCGCCGAGACCCCGCCGGGGATCACCGCCTTGATCCTGCGCCCCGGCGGCGGCCCGCCCGCGCGGTCCTCGACCAGTTCACGCAGCGATATGCCCATCGGCAGTTCGTAAAGGCCCGGTTTCCGCACGTGCCCGCTGAGGCAATAAAGCTTCGGACCGGGGCTCTTGTCAGGGCCGATGCCGCGAAACCAGTCCGGCCCCCGCGCCACAATATGCGGCACGCAGACCAGAGTCTCGACATTGTTGATCACGGTCGGGCTGGCGTAGAGCCCCGCGACCGCCGGAAATGGCGGTTTCAGACGGGGCTGCGCCCGCTTGCCTTCGAGCGAGTCGAGCATCGCCGTCTCCTCGCCGCAGATATATGCGCCGGCGCCGCAATGGATGTGCACGACGAAATTGAAATCCAAGCCCAGAATCCGTGTTCCCAGATAACCCTTCGCATGGGCCTCGGCGATCGCCTGCTCCAGCCGGTGGATCGCCAGCACGTATTCCCCGCGGATGTAGACATAGGCGGTTTCCGCCCCGATCGCGTAGGCGCTGATCGCCATGCCCTCGATTAGCTGGTGCGGATCACGCTCCATGATGATCCGGTCCTTGAACGTGCCGGGCTCGCCCTCATCGGCGTTGCAGCACAGGTATTTCGGCTTGTCGGCCCGTTTCGGCACGAAGCTCCATTTCAACCCGGTCGGGAATCCGGCGCCGCCGCGACCGCGCAGGTTCGATTGCTTGACGAGGTCGATGATCTCGTCGGGCGTGTGCTCGCGCAGCGCCTTCGCCAGCGCCTGGTAGCCGCCGCCCGCCTCATAGCTCGAAAGCAGATGGCCATCCGGCACGTCCATGTTTCTGAGAAGGACCGGTTCGAACATGGCGGCTATTCACCCGGCGGTCCTGCGGCGGCGAGTTCGGCGCCAGTCGCTTGCCCTGCCGCCGCGCGCAGCCTGTCCAAGAGCGCGTCGATCCGCGCAATGTCGAGGTCGCCGTGATAGTCGTCGCCGACCTGCATCACCGGGGCCATCTCGCAAGCGCCGAGGCATTCGACGGTCGAAAGCGTGAACAGCCCGTCCGGGGTCGTGCCGCCCTTTTCGATCCCCAGCACAGTCTCCAGATGCCTCAGCAGGTCCTCGGATCGGCGCAGCATGCAGGAGAGGTTGTCGCAGAGTTGCAGGTGGAACAGACCCACCGGCTCGGTGTGGAAAAGGGTGTAGAAGGTCGCCAATTCGTAGACCCAGACCCGCTCGACACCGAGGATGTCGGAGACCTCTTCCAACACCGGGCCGGGCAGGTGGCCATGTTCCTTCTGCGCGATCAGAAGCGCGGGCATGATCGCCGAGCGCTGGTCGGGATACCGCGCCGCCGCCGCCTCGATCTGTTCACGCATGTTCATCGCGTCCAAAATCTCCTGCTACTTGTCCACCTCGGCCATCACAGGGTCGAGGCTGCCCAGCACGGCGATCATGTCCGCCAGGTAGCGGGCATTGCCGACCCCGAACAGTCCCTGAAGGTTGACGAATGACGGTGCCCGCACTTTCATCCGGAACGGTTTTTGCGACCCGTCGCTGATGATGTAGAACCCGAGCTCGCCCTTTGGCGCCTCGATCGCCGAATAGACCTCGCCCTTCGGTACCTTGAAGCCATAGGCCGAGAGGTCGAAATGCTGGATCAGCGCCTCCATCGAGCAGTGTACTTTGTCCTTGTTCACCGGGAAAGCGATTGTCGGCATATCGATCTGGAACGGCCCCTCGGGCATCTGGTCGAGGCATTGTTCGATGATCCGGACGCTCTCGCGCATCTCCTCGACGCGGCATCGCCAGCGCGCGTAGCAATCACCCTCATCGCGGGTAATGACGTTGAAAGCCAACCGGTCGTAGATCTCATAGGGCTCGTCGCGGCGGATGTCCCAGTCGACGCCCGAGGCCCGCAGGTTCGGGCCGCTCAGGCCAAGATCGATGCCGTCCTCGGCGGAGATCACGCCGATCCCCTGCGTGCGCTTCAGGAACACCCGGTTGTTCTCGACCAGCCGTTCATAGTCGCGGATCCGGTTCGGGAAGATGTCGCAGAACTCCCTGATCTTGGGGAAGAATCCGTCAGGCAGATCCTCGCGCACGCCGCCGACCCTGCAGAAAGAGGTGTGCATACGCGCCCCGCTGATCATCTCCAACAGGTCCATGATCATTTCACGCTCGCGCATGGCGTAAACCAACGCGGTCATGGCGCCCAGGTCCATCGGCAACGCGCCGGTGATCAGGAGGTGACCGGAGATCCGCGCGAGTTCGGCCATCAGCACGCGGATATATTGCGCGCGGATCGGCGCTTCGATGCCCAGGAGCTTCTCCACCGCTAGCGCGAAAGCGAGGTTGTTCGAGGGCGGGCAGAGGTAGTCGAGCCGGTCGGTTAGCGGAAAAATCTGGGTGTAAGTGAAGCTCTCGGCCAGCTTTTCGGTGCCGCGGTGGAGGTAGCCGATGTGTGGGTCCACGCGCGCGACATACTCGCCGTCCAGCTCAAGGACGAGCCGCAGCACCCCATGCGTGCTGGGATGCTGCGGGCCGAGGTTGAGAAGCACCTCCTTTGTGTCGAGCGCTTCACCTGCCTGCCTGCTCAGTTCCGTGACTTCGGTCATCTCACTTCCCGGCGTCGAACGGCCTCCCTTATGGAATGTCCTTGGTGGCGAGATCGGGCTGCGTCGGCGGCGGGCCTTCCGCGCCAAACGGGTTCAGCGTGTCCTTGTAGCCCCGGAGCGGAAAGTCCTTGCGCTGCGGAAAGCCCTCGAAGCCTTCCCACATGTAGATCCGGCGCAGGTCGGGATGGCCCTCGAACCGGATGCCATACATATCCCAGGCCTCGCGCTCGTGCCAGTTGGCGGTCCGCCAGACCCCCGTCACCGACGGGACCCGCGGCGGATCGCCGAGGCGGCATTTGATCCGAACGCGCCATTTGTTCGGCAGCGAATAGAGGTGGTACACCGCCTCGTAGCGCAGCGTTTCGGGATAATGGTCGACCCCGCAGATGTCGGACAGGAAATCGAACCGCAGCGTCGGATGGCCCTTCAGGAATTGGCAAAGCTCGACGATCATGTCAGGCGGTGAGGCGAAAGCGTGAACCCCATGCGAGAAGCCAAGCTCCTCGATTTCCCCCCCGAAACGTTCCGCGATCAGGGTGCGGATGAGGGACGTCTCCACGCTCATGAGGCTGCAACCCGATCCAGAGGCGTCCCGGCCAGCGCGCGGGACCTCTTGATCTTCTCTTGGAGCAGAAGGATGCCATGCATCAGTGCCTCGGGCCGCGGCGGGCAGCCGGGCACATGCACGTCCACCGGCACGAAAGTCTCCGCCCCCTGCACCACGGCGTAAGTGTTGTAGACCCCGCCCGAGATCGCGCAGGTGCCCATGGCGATGACCCAGCGTGGCTCCGGCATCTGGTCGAAGAGCCGGCGCACGACCGGAGCGAACTTCCGCGTCACCGTGCCGGCGATGATCATCACGTCGGACTGGCGCGGCGAAGGCCGAAACACCACGCCGAAGCGGTCGAGGTCGTAGCGGGCGCAGCCGGCCGAAATCATCTCGATGGCGCAGCAGGCAATCCCGAAGGTCTCGGGCCAGAGCGCCGACCGCCGGCTCCAGCTGATGACGCTGTCGGCGGTGGTGAACAGCACGCTGTCGCGGATCGTTTCGCCTACTCCTCCCATTCCAGCGCTCCTTTCAGCCAGGCGTAGGCGAAGCCCACGATAAGCAGCAGCATGAAGACAAACATCTCGACATAGCCGACGAGCCCGATCTCCTTCAGCACGACCGCCCAGGGAAACAGGAACATCGCCTCGACGTCGAACACCACCAGCAGGATTGCGAGGATGAAGAACTGCACCCTGAAGCGGCCCCCGGCGGCCTCGCCGGCCGGGTCCATACCGCACTCATAGGGCATGTTCTTCGCGGGATAGGGGTTGGACGGGCGCAGGAGCGAGGAGACGAACAGCGTCGCCACGGCCACCAGCACAATTCCGGCGACCATGAAGAGAACCGGCAGGAATTCCATTCCAGTCATGTCGCGCTGCCCCGGTCACCCACCGAGGGCTTGCTCAAGCTGCGACCGACCAATCTTCTGGCCGGCGGTGCGGCCCTCGTGCAGCGACTAGGGCATCCTTTCGTAGCGCCAAGACTATTCGGTTGGCCGGTTCATTGCAAATCCAATCGTAGTCAACCGCCGAACACGGAACTCTGGGCAAGCCTCAGAAACCACGCCGGAAACAGTCCGATGCCGATGGTGCCGGCGGCGGTCAAGGCGAGCGTGGCGCGGACGGACGGCGTCAGGGCAGGCTCGAACGCGCGCTCCGGCTCGCGCATGTAGATCACCATGACGATGCGGATGTAGAAGTAGGCGGCGACGGCGCTCAGCAGCACCGCGATCACCGCCAGCGTGACGAAACCCCGCTCGACGAGCGCGACCAGCACGTAGAACTTGGCGAAGAACCCGGCTGTCGGCGGAATGCCGGCGAGCGAGAACAGGTAGAGCAGCATCAGAAGCGCCAACCCGCGATGCGATTTGGCGAAGCCGGCGTAGTCCTCGATGACCTCGCCGGAGAAATCGCCATTCCGCATCATGATGACGATGCCGAAGATACCGAGATTCATGAAGGCGTAGATCAGCAGGTAGAGCATCACGCCGGCAATCCCGTCGGCGCCACCCGCCACCACGCCGAAGAGCGCGAAGCCCGCATGGGCGATGCTGGAATAGGCGAGCAGGCGCTTGAAATTGTCCTGCACCAGCGCCACGAAGCTGCCGAGCGCCATCGTCACCACCGCGATCACCGCGACGATGATCCAGGCGTCGGAAGCGGCGACCAGCGGGTTGAGGAACACGCGCAGGATCACCGCGAACCCCGCCGCCTTGGGGCCCACTGACATGAAGGCGGTGATCGTCGTCGGGGCGCCTTCATAGACGTCCGGCACCCACATGTGGAACGGCACGGCGCCGACCTTGAAGACCAGCCCCGCGACGATGAAGACCACCGCCAGAAGCAATCCGGGATCGAGCGGGTCGCCGGTCACCGCCGCTGCCATCCCGTCCAGCTGCGTCGTGCCGGTGATCCCGTAGATCAGCGAGACGCCGTAGAGGAAGATTCCCGTCGAGACCCCGCCGAGAACCACGTATTTCAGCGCCGCCTCGTTCGACCGCCGCTCCTTCCTGAGGAAGCCGGTGAGCACATAGGTGGAGAGCGACATCAACTCGAGGCCGACATAGACCGACAGAAGATCGGTTGCCGAGGCCATGATCATCATGCCGGAAAGCGCAAAGAGCAGCAGGACATAGTATTCGCTCAACGCGATCCGCTCGATCTCGGCATATTTTCGCGACAGGAGGAACGTCAGGATGGTCGAAAGGTAGAACACCATCTTGAAGAAAACCGCGAAGCGGTCGGCGATAAACATGCCCGAATAGGCCGACCGCACCTCGCCCGCCAGTAACAGTGTCGCCAGGGCCGCAACCAGGACGGTTGCAGCGGAAGCCCAGACGAGGAAATGCCCCCGCCCCTTTGGCAGAATCTGACCCAGGATCAGGAGGATGCAGGCGCCGGTGACCACGACGATCTCGGGCAGGCTCGCAAGGATCGACTGGTAGAGCGCGGCGTCGGTCACGGGTTGCCCCCCCTGCCGTGCACCTGCGCGAGCAGATGCTTCGCCGATGCGTCGATGATGTCGAGAAAGGGTTTCGGATAGAGCCCGACCCAGAGCACGAAGGCGGCCAGTGGCACGATCGCCACCAGTTCGCGGGCGTTCACGTCGCGTATCTTGAACCGCGCGCCGACGCTGGCCGGACCGAGCGCGACTTTCCTATACATGCCAAGCAGGTAGGCCGCGCCCAGCAGAGCCCCCAGAACGGCGGCGGCGCCGACAGCCAGATTGGCCGCGAACGCGCCTGACAGCACCAGCAACTCGCCCACGAACGAATTCGTTCCCGGCAGCGCCATCGACGACAGGGTGAACAGCGCAAGAAACGCGGTATAGACCGGCGCCGCCTTCATCAGCCCGCCATAATCCGCGATGCTGCGGGTATGGGTCCGCTCGTAGATCAGGCCGACGAACAGGAACAACGCGCCCGTCGTTACGCCATGATTGAACATTTGCAGGATGCCGCCCTCGAGCCCGCGGAGGTTCAACGTGAAAATCCCCAGCGTCACGAAGCCCATGTGGCTGATGCTGGAATAGGCCACCAGCTTCTTGAGGTCATCCTGCGCCAAGGCAAGTAACCCGCCATAGACGATCGCAAGCGCCGAAAGGGCCAGCATCAGCGTCGAATAATGCACCGACGCCTCCGGCAGCATCGGCAGCGAGAACCGCAGGAACCCGTAGGCGCCCATCTTCAGGAGCACTCCGGCGAGGATGATGCTGCCCGCCGTCGGCGCTTGCACATGGGCGTCCGGCAGCCATGTATGGACCGGGACCATCGGCACCTTGACTGCGAAAGCGATCAGGAAAGCAAAGAACAGCCAGGACTGAACCCGGAACGGCAAATCCTGCGCCGTCAGGGCGAGGATGTCGAAGGTCTCGCCGCCGTGGAGATAGAGCACGATGACCCCGATCAGGAACAGAAGGCTGCCCGCCAGCGTGTAGAGGAAGAATTTGAACGCCGCATAGACCCGGCCGTCGCCGCCCCAGACGCCGATGATCACGTACATCGGGATCAGCATCGCCTCCCAGAAGACGTAGAACAGGAACAGGTCGAGCGCGCAGAACGCCCCCAGCATCAGCGCCTGCATGGCCAGCAGGCTGACCATGAACTCCTTCACCTTGCGGTCGATCGCGACCCACGAGGCGAGCACGCAGATCCAGCCCAATAGCGCAGTCAGGAATACAAAGAGCGCGCTGATTCCGTCGATGCCAAGCGCGTAAGTGATTCCGAGCGCGGGCACCCACGGGCGCGTTTCGGTGAACTGCATCTCGTGGGTAGTGGTGTCAAAGCCGGCCAGCATCACGATGCAGAGAGCAAAGTCGAGGACGGTGACGCCCAGCGCCGTCCACCGCACCGCATCGTCGTTGCGGAGAAACATCACAACCGCTGCCCCGGCAGCGGGCATGAACACGATGAGGCTAAGCAGCGGGAACGCCATCGCACCCTACTGCCACGCCACGGCGAAGACGGCGATGGCTGCGATCACACCGACGATCATCGCCAGCGCGTAATGGGTCACGACGCCGGTCTGCAGCTTGCGCAGCGCGCCGCCACCGCGCAGGATCGAGCGGGCGACGCCGCTCACGACGGCGTCCACACCGTTGAGATCGATCCGCAGTCCGGCCCGTGCGGTCCCGTGCAGGAAGGGCAGCACCGCGGTCTCGGACACGTCGCTCACCGCCTGCTCGTAGCGCGCCAACGGTTTTTCGGCGAGCCACATGAAATGCCGCGCGCCTTTGCGGTAGAACCAGTCGGTGTCGAGGCTGATCGTGTTCTCGGGGTCGAGCGCCCTGAGGAACAGCACGAAGCCCAGCGCGGTGAACATCAGCACACCGAGGCTCTCGGTGACATGGACGCCGGTGTAGGGTTCGAAGTCGACCCGATAGGGCAGAAGCGAGTAGAGCGGCTGGGGGAAAACCCCGATCGCAATGCAGAGCACCGCCGCCATGCCCATCGCAACGAGCATGTTGCGGGGCGGCTCGCGCGCCTGAAGCCCCCGGTCGGTGCCGAAGAACATGTAGTAGGGCAGCTTCAGCCCGGTGTGCAGGAAGGTTCCCGACGACGCCATGGTGAGCGCTAACACCACCAGCGCGCGGTGGTCCTGCCCGGCGGCGGCGACCACCATCGACTTGGTGACGAAGCCCGAGAAGAACGGAAATGCCGAGATCGCGAAGGCGCCGACCATGTAGAGCGCCACGGTCAGCGGCATGGTCCTGTAGAGCCCGCCGAGCTCGGTGAGCTTGCGCCGCCCGGTGACGTAGATCACCGCCCCCGCGCCCATGAACAGGAGCGCCTTGTAGAGGATATGCGCGAAGGCATGGCTGGAAGCCCCGTTAACCGCCATCTCGGTACCGATGCCGACGCCCGCCACCATGTAGCCCACCTGGCTGACGATGTGATAGGCCAGGAGCCGCCGGCAGTCGTTCTCCAGCACCGCGTAGATGACGCCGTAAAGCGCCATGATGGTGCCGAGCCAGATCAGAAGTTCGGTCCCCGGAAACGCCCGCGCCAGCACGTAGACGGCGGTCTTGGTGGTGAAGGCGCTCATGAACACCGCCCCGGTGACGGTCGCCTCCGGGTAGGCGTCAGTCAGCCAGGCGTTGAGCGGCGGCACCGCGGCGTTGAGCATAAACCCGGCAAGGATCAGGTAGGCGGCGACGTCCATCCCCCCCTCGATCGGGCCGAAGAGGAAAGAGCCGGTGGCGAGCCCGTGGAGAATGACGCCGCCGAGCAGGGCGACGCCGCCAGTGATATGGACCATGAGGTAGCGGAACGCGGCGCGGATCGCCTGCTCGCCTCCCTGGGCGAAAACCAGATAGGCAGAGGCAAACGCCATGGCTTCCCAGAACAAGAACAGGGTCAGGTAGTCGCCAGCAAACACCACGCCGAGCGCGCTGCCAGCATAGACGAACGCCGCCACATGCTCTCCGGCGCCCGTCAGGTGCAGCGCATAGACCATGCCGATCAGCGCCATGATGGTGAAAACGGTGGCGAAGACGATGCTCAGCTTGTCGACCTTCGCAATCAGGATTTCCTGCCCGATGAACTCCGCCACGCCGTAGCTGCCCGGCTGCGCGGTGAGCACGGCGAGGATCGCCAGCGCCGGGATCAGCAGCAGATAGGCCTTGCGGATTGATCCTTTCAGGAAAGGGATCGGCAGGGCGCCAAGAATGAACAGCAGGGCGGGATGGACGAAGTCAATCATAATAGTCCTCGCGCCGCATCAACCCGCCCCGATGGCCGAGGAACTTGGAGACGAAGATCAGCAGGACGCAGGACAAGAAGCCATAGACGGCCGACCAGCCCGGCAAGCGGTCCCACAGGTATTCAGCGTGTTCGCGGGGGACCAGAAAATCGGCGATGACGATCAGAACGAGCGCCAGATAAAACAGCCGGCGGCGTTGCTCCGCGTATCTCGCCTCACCAAAGAAATCGACGACACGCCTGATCATCTGACCACTCCTTCCGCCAGGGTGAGAAAATAGCCGGGGAAAATACCCATCGACACCGACAGGATCGCGGTCGCGACCAGCGGGATCGTCACCATCGGAATTTCACGGACCGTCGCCGGACTTTCCTGTGTCTCCGTCCCGAAAAAAGCGACATAGCTGACCGGCAGGAAGTAGGCGGCGTTCAGGACCGAACTCACCAAGAGCACGACCAGGAACGCAATCTCCCCCGCCTCCACCGAGCCCAGCGCCAGATACCACTTGCTGACGAAGCCCGCGGTCGGCGGCACCCCGATCATGCTGAGCGAGGCCACGAAGAACGCCCCCATCGTCCAGGGCAGCCTGCGGCCGATGCCGGCCATGTCGCTGATGTTCCGCTTGCCAGACGCGCAATAGATCGATCCGGCGCAGAAGAAGAGCGTGATCTTGGAGAAGGCGTGCGCCGCGATGTGAATGATCCCGCCGACCATCGCGACCGGCGAGAGCAGAACCGCGCCCAGCACGATGTAGGAGAGCTGACTGACCGTCGAATAGGCGAGCCGAGCCTTCAGGTCGTCCCGCGTCAGGGCGTAGACCGACGCCATCAGGATCGTGAACGAAACCAGATAGGCCGTGGCTACGCCAAGGCCCAACTCCCCGACCAGCCCTGTGCCGAAGACATGGAAAACCACCCGCAGCACGCAGAACACGCCCATCTTGACCACGGCCACTGCATGCAGGAGCGCGCTGACCGGCGTTGGCGCCACCATCGCGGCAGGCAGCCAGGCGTGCATCGGCATCACCGCGGCCTTGGCGAAGCCGAACAGATAGCAGAAGTAGACCACGGTCAGCAGCGCCGGCGAGGCATCGACCCCGGCTAGCAGCCCGCCTGGCACGAAGTCGAGCGACCCCGCCAGATGGTAGGTCAGCGCCAGCGCTGCGAGCAGGACGCTCTTCGACGCGCCCATCAGATAGACGAGGTACTTCCGGCTGCCCGTCCATCCCTCTTCGTCCTCGTGGTGATAGACGAGCGGATAGGTGACGAGGCTGAGCACCTCGTAGAAGATCACCAGCGTGAACAGATTGGCGGCGAAGGCGCCTCCGACGGCCGCCGCGAGACTGGCGGCAAAGCAGGCGAAGAACCGGGTCTGCGCGTGCTCGTTCAAGTGGCGCATGTAGCCTATGGAATAGATCGCCGCCACGATCCACAAGAGCGACGAGACGGTGGCAAACACCATGCCGAGCGCATCGACCCGGAAAGCGAAGTCAATCCCCGGCAGAATCTCGAACAGGCGCAAATCGACCGTCCCGCCCGCCAGCACCGTGGGCGCCATCGAGGCGACAATTGCGAACATGGCGATCGCGGCCAACGGCGAGACGACATCGCGGAGTTTCTCGCGGTTGTTCAGAAGGAGAACGGCCAGGGCCGCCAGGCCCGCAACGCCGACGGCAAGCAGCGGCCGGATCGATATCACCGGTTCCAAGCCGCTATCCTTTCATCATGGTCACGTCGTCGACCTTGAGAGTGGACTTGTTCCTTACGAGGGCAACCAAGATGCCGAGGGCGACGGCAACCTCCGCCGCGGTGATTGCGATGACGAAGATCGCGAATATCTGCCCGCGGAAATCGTCGTCGTAATGCCCGAAAGCGATGAAATTGATGTTGACCGAGTTGAGCAGGAGCTCCAGCGACATCAGCACGACCAGGATATTGCGCCTGAGCAGTACGCCTGCTGCTCCGATCACGAACAGGACCACTCCGAGCAAAATATACCACGAGAGCGGAACCATCACCCCTGCTCCTTCCGCGCCAGCACGATGGCGCCGACCAGGGCGGCCAGCAGGATGACCGAGGCGGCTTCAAACGGCAGGAGATAGTCGGCGAAAAGTGTCGTGCTGAGTTGCCTGATCTGATCGCCGCCGCGCACAACGACGGGCTCCGTGACCGAAAAGCGGTCGCTCCAGAGCACCAGCACAAGCATCTCGACCCCAAGCAGGACGAGCAGCACCATGGCCGGCAGGTTGCCGCCCGGCACGAAGCGCTGCAACACCGCTTCGCGCACATCTATCATCATGATCACGAACAGGAACAGGACCATGATCGCGCCGACATAGACAAATATCTGGATGACCGCGAGCAACGGCGCCTCGAGCAAGACGAAGATTGCCGATATCTGCAGGAAACACGCCATCAGCGCCAATGCGCTGTGAACCGGATTCCGCGCCAGGACCACGGTCAGTGCCGTGATCACGGACGCCGCAGCGAACAGAAGAAAGAACGCCTGATCCATCGACGCCGACCCTCCGCCGCGATCTGTCGCTCGGCGCAAGACGGCCGGGTTTGAGATAGCTGCGCACTTCAGATGCGTCTACAAATTGTGCCCTAGTATCGAATTTTTCTCAAGATTGCATGGTTTGGCGCTACGTTATGCCCAAGTCTCAGCATCTGATATGGTGTGCGATCCCGCAGCCTGCCTATCCGTTATTCAGGCTGCCGAAGGAGGTTCGGCACGGGATCAGAAACCCTGAAAAAAGGACGTCGCGGCCAGACGGCGGGCCTTTGGCGAGCTTACCCCGCCCAGATGTAGTGAATAATCTCTTCGGCCTCGCGCTCGACCTCCTCGATGCGCTTCTTCACCACGTCGCCGATCGAGACGATGCCGTCGAGTTGGCCGTTCTTTACCACGGGCAGGTGGCGGAAGCGGCCTGTGGTCATGATCTCCATGACCTGGTTGATCGTGTGGTTCTCGGTGCAGAGGTTGACCTTGGCGGTCATTGCGTGACGGACACTCTGCTGCAGGGCCGCAGCCCCATACTTGTCCATGGCGCAGACGATGTCGCGCTCGGACACGATGCCGACCACCTTGCGATCATCATTGGTAACGACCAGTGCGCCGATCCTGTGTTCGGCGAGCCTGTTGATCGCCACGGCGAGCGTCTCGTTCGGGCCGATCGTCTCGACGGCTCGACCCTTGTCCTCGAGAATCGCTTTGACGTTCATGGCTTCCTCCAAGCGCTGCTACGCTCCAGCCCTCGACCCCGTCTCCCTCTCGGTGCATTTCTGCGCCATCGTGCGCCGCGCGCCTTCATATTTCAAGTCCGATTTGCGCGCTCAGGCACCAGTGCTTCCTGGCGGTAGGCCTTCATGATTGGCTCACACAAACCGCCGCCTGCTACAGGGGTCGCCTTGCCGTCGCCGATGCTCATCGATCAGCCGAGAGCGCCGAGCGCCAGACTCCTTCCTCGATGCCTACAACTTCGCAAAGCGACTAAAGACCCTCAGGGGCCATCCTTCGCATTGGTGCTGTCGCCGCAAATCAGCCGATGCTTGCCGAGCGTCCAGACATCGCCGGGGAGGGTGGTTGGCTGCTCCGGCGGGTCAGGCACGTCATCTGGATCGGTAAGGCCAGGTTTACCAATGTTGGTCAGGCGGCAATTTCCAAATCGTCGAAGCCGGTGAGGAACAGATCGAAGCCAAGCTCGCCCAGGTCGGCCAGTTCGAGACCCAGCAGTTCGGTGTCCCAGCCGGCATTGAGCGCCAGCTTGTTGTCGGCTATGACCAAGACTCTTTTCTGCGCCTCGCTCAGGCCAAGGAGTTCGATAACGGGTACTTGCTGCAAGCCGAGCTTTCTCGCTGCCAGGAGGCGGCCGTGGCCAGCTATGATACCGTTCGCGCCGTCGACCAGGACCGGGTTCGTCCAGCCGAATTCCCGGATCGAGGCGGCGATCTGCGCCACCTGGGCATCGGAGTGGGTGCGGGCGTTCTTCTCGTAAGGGATCAGAGCCGCGGCAGGACGGTACTCCACTGCGAGGCGAGGAGGAGCATTCCCGACGCCGCCGATTTGACCGACAGCAGGCGGAGAGATAGCAGCCCCATCCGCCACAGGCGCGAAACGATAAGGGCTTCATCGCCGTGCTCCACCTGCATCGGAGTTCCTTTCCGTGCAGGCTCATCGGCCAAGTACGTCCGCCTGCTTCAAGTCCCGATTATAGCAGGGCCGCTATGTCTCTGTAATCTCTGCTGTTCTCGTGGGAGAACAATTGTTTGCGAAGAACTTCGATCGGCCCATGCAACGGGGAGTCCTGCGCCAGTCCCGCCGCTTCAAATTTATAAAGCCGCGGGCTTGTTTCGGATGGTTAAGGCCAGGAGCGCCTCCGAAAGTCGTTTCTTCGCCCGCTCGACCCCGTTCTCGTCGATTGCCTCGACATCGAGGAACAAGTCGAGGCCAGTCGCGTGCTCGCTGATGACCTGAGGGCGCTGGGCCAGTTCACCCAGGAGGCCCTCGACTTCGTAGGGGACGACCTCCCGGCTGATCCCCTTCATGGCAATCGGTGCTAACGGACGCGCCCGGACAAGGTCGCGGACGAGCGCGTAAGTCTCATAGCTGAGGCAGATGCCGCCGGGCTCGGCAATCGACTGCAGTCGGGCCGCCAAGTTCGCTTCGGCCCCAATGATCGTGTAGTCCATCCGATCATCGGAACCGAAGTTCCCAACATTGCAATAGCCCGTGTTGATGCCCATGCGAACTCGGAAGGGCCGTTCAACTCCGCGGTCATGCCACGCCCTGTTCAACTGCTCCAGCCGACGCTGCATGTCGACAGCCATGCGCAAGCAGGCTCTCGCGTCTTCCTCGACGCCTTGCGTCTCGGGGTCTCCGAAGAACACAAGAAGCGCGTCGCCGATGAACTTGTCGATGGTGCCGCCGTATTTGAGCGCGATTGTCGACATCTCGGTGAAGTACTCGTTGAGGAGAAGCGTCAAGTCCTCGGGCTGGAGCCGTTCCACGATCGCCGTGAAATCCTTGACGTCGGAGAAAAAGATCGTGAGCTTCTTGCGCTCGGTCGCGATGGTGACGTCCTTCTGGCCGCTGAAGATGCTTTTGTAAATTTGAGGCGAAAGATATTTGGCGATCTTCAATGAAATCGCGGCCAGGAAGTCGTTTGCCTCGGAAAGCTCCTTATTGATGCCCTGAACCAAGGCGGACTGCCGACGCTGCAGGAGAATGAACGTCAGGCCCGCCGCTGCCGCGAAGCCGAAATATAGGAGCAGATACTTGAAGGTGAGGACGTTCGCAGCGATCGGCTGATTGACTGATATCTCCTGGATCCCTCGGACATCCCCTACCTTCCAGTCCGTCTTGGGGCTGTCCGGGTGTGAGTTATGGCAGGTCACGCAGACTTGTCCCATTACAACAGGGGCCGCGGCGCGGACGTGCCGGTCAAACAGCGAACCCGAGACTTCGATGATCGGCTCCCTGGGGTTGGCGCGCAAAGCAAGGATTGCATTCCGCTCGAATACATCGAGTTGGTGGGGGTCGCGACCTTTGAAAGGTAGATCCGAGACGAACCGATATTTGACGGATCCGTCGTGAGCGCTGATGCGCTTGCCGAGTTCGATCGAGAGGGTTGCTGGAATAGGGATCGCACCTGGCACATCCCGGTAGTTGTGCGTCGCGGTCACGGCGTCGTCTGCTTGCAGCACGCGTCCCACAACGTCGCTGCCGTAGAATCCGCGCATTTCGTCGATGATCCGGCTGATTTCGCTGGCTTGCGTGCGCAGCATCCGTTCCGATAGGTCTCGCAGGTCGAGCCAGGCTGCGACGGGCAGACCTATAAGGCCGATGACCACTGCCGCCACCAGGAGCGGTCCCATGGTTCGCTGCTGACGCGCAATCTGTTCACCCAGTCCAGCCATTGTCCAAGCGCCCGGCAGTCATTAGTATCTGAATTATAGCTCATTCCCGGCACGGTACTAGCGTCAGTCTTGGCTCGATGAAAACACGTCAGCCCTGCCACGACGGACCGACCTTGAGCGGTTGTTGCTAAGCCCCCACCCTCACAGCGGATTTCGCATTCTGGCGCTAGACGGGCAGTGAATCAGTGAAGGGGATGTCGCAAAGTCGGTTGTGGGCCGGAATGCGCTCCGCGATAACCGCTCAGGGGTCAGAAGTTCAACTTTGGCAAGGTTGAGACTTCTGCGGCCGGAGAGCGCGTCGGAAAAGAAAGTGTCCCGCGAAGCGTATCCTTCGGCACCCGGCCAACTGCGGACTGTGACGAATGCCGGGGTGACACCCAACACAGTTTATGACGCAGTAGAACTAATTTGGAGCATCGCTCGAAAAAGAGGTCACCGGTTTTTCGAACAAAGCGATGCGCAAACAAGAAGTCACAGCGGTGCGCTCGATCTCTTTTTCACGCGCACCGCTGAAGGCGCCGGATCAGATCACGAAAAAATCGTCGGCCAGCAGCGTCGGCCTGTTCGTCAGCGTCGCGAGCTGTGTCACGCCGCCTGCGACGTTTCCGTTGGAATCGTAAAACAACGCACCCGTAACCTTGTCATAGACGATGTGGTCGTCGGCGTCGTGCGCGCTAGTCCCAGCGAAGAAGTACCTTGGCTCGAGGGCTCCGGTGGCTCCAAGCCCCTGCATTACCGAATTCTGAAGCCTGAATGTATCGGCCGTATGGTTGAAATCCGTGATGATGTCGCGGTTGGCCACTAAGAGCGGCGCGCTGAAAACGAAGGAATCGTTGCCGGCGCCACCAGTAAGCTGGTCAATGCCCAGGCCGCCCGTTAGTGTATCGTTGCCACCCCACCCAAACACGGAATCATTGCCTCGGCCGCCGTCCAGTTTGTTGTCGCTGTCGTTGCCGTCGAGCACGTTGTCGAGGGAATTTCCCGTGGCTCCGACGTTGGCGTTTCCGGTCAGACGCAGATTTTCTACCAGCCTGCGATCGACCGCCAGTGAGTACGTGACCAAGCTGAAAATCTGGTCGAGGCCCGCTTCGTCGATGACGTTGTCCAGTACATTGTCCACATAATAGGTATCGTTGCCGGTACCGCCATTCATCAGGTCGGCCCCGGTCCCGCCATCGAGAAGGTCGGCGCCATCATAGCCCGCTAACCGGTCGCTACCCGCCCCGCCCCTTATGGTGTCGTTGCCGGCAAGGCCGACCAGCGTGTTGTTCCCATTGTTCCCGCTCAGCTCATTGTCGGAAGAATTGCCGCGACCATCGATAGCGCCAAGGCCGATGAGAGTCAGATTTTCGACATAGAGTGGCAGTGAATAGGTGCTCGAGCTGAACACCCAATCGTTGCCCGCCGCATCGCCCTCGACCACGCGGTCGAGGGCATTGTCGACATAGTAGGTATCGTTGCCTGCGCCGCCCTCCATCTTGTCGATTCCGACCCCGCCGTCGAGCAGGTTGCTGCCGTCGTTGCCGACCAGCGTGTTGTCGAGTTCGTTACCAGTCGCGTCGATGTCGGCAACACCGGTGAGTGTGAGCTGCTCTATTTGCTGGCCGGACAGCGAATACGTCATCGAGGTGATGACCAGATCGATGCCGGCGCCGTCAGCCTCAATGACTACGTCGAATGCGTTGTCGACGCGGTAGGTATCGTTGCCGAAACCACCGGACATTTTGTCAGCACCAGCTCCCCCGTCCAGAACGTCATCAAAATTGCCGCCGTTCAGGATATCCGCCGCATCCGTCCCGGTCGGGTGCTGCTCCATCACGTCCGGCGCAGCATAGGCGCGCACGTAGTCGACGACCATGTCATACGTGCCGGAAGCCTGCTCGGAGGAATACATGCTTAGCGTGACCAGCATATAGAGCGGCGTGCGGAAAAAGTCGCTCATTGGAAAGCGGCTCAGCTCTTTGCCGTCATAATATGTGGTGATCCAGTCGGTCGTTATCCTCGCGCCGTACGTGTGAAACGCTCCGTCGAACAGCGAACCGTCGAGGCCCGTATAGTTGCTTTCCCAAGCGTGGCTTTCCTTATTGCTCAAGTGCACCGCCTGGTGATGAGCATCGGGATCGCCGCCATACGCTTCAACGATGTCGACCTCGACGCGTGGCACAGTCTGATCGGGCGACAGCATCCAGAAGGCCGGCCAGGCTCCTGCTCCGCCGTGAAAGGCGGCGCGCATCTCGAAATACCCGTACTCTTGCGCGAAACCCTCGCCGGCGCTGTTAACCGTTTGCATCGTTCCCGACTGCCAGGCGCCGTCCACCTGCTTCATGGTTATCGTCAGAAGCCCGTCAGAGACGGAGAACGGGTTGGTTTCTCCGACCGGCGGCATGTACTTTGCGGCCCCCGCGGGGGCGTGAACAGGCGCGAACCACTTGCCGGTGCCGTTGTTCGGCACGACATCAAGCGTATTGAACTCGTCGGAAAAGGAGAGGTTGAACCCGGAGAGGTTCAGCTCCGATCCTTTGTACTGTTCGGTCCAATCGCCAGGAAGGGCAATCGCAGCCATTGATGGGCTCCTCGTTCTCGCAACATTTTCGCGGTCGACCCCACCTAGATCTAATCGTCCATTTGTTAACGGAACGGTAATGGACACCGATTCCGCCGCAAATGGGGTCAGTGCGGTTATTCCCAACGCTTCACGAGAAATTTGGGAGAAGTCGCAAATCGGTTGACGACCCGGCACACGATACTGCGAATCCTGCATGGCGCATGATCCGATCGACACGCTCGGCAAGGCGACCCGGCACCGATCAGGGGACTGACACCACCACCACCAGCGGCACGAACCCGAACTGGGCCAAGGATTGCGCCTGGCCAGCAGGCCGGCAGCGCGCAGGAGGCCGCCCCTGGTCAGCAGGACACGGACGCCAAGATCGCCGCCCCCGGGCAAATGAAGAAGACCATCGAAGATTGCTGATTGGCAACGCCATACAAGGGGAAGGCCGGCGCCGCTTTGGGGGGCGTTGGGGTAGAATGCCTGTAGGGCGCCGGCCTGGCGGATTGGGGTCCGCCGTTGGATAGTACCAAACTTGGCGATTCGAGTAATTCCGTGATCGCGGAATGTGAGGAGGCGGTCGATGACGCTCAGTCCTTTGCATCATCACCGTCTTGCACAGAGCCATCGTTCTTATCTGCCGGGCTTTTCTAACCCGGCCAGTTGCTGGTCGGCCATTTCTTTAGCGGGGCCCACGAGGGCATCGACCTCTTGCAACTGGTCCACGTGACCGCCATTGGCGACGCGTTTCCGGATCGTCTTATCGCAATGCCCCTTGGGCGGCTAATAGCCTGTACTTTTCGAAGATCGCTAGCTTCTGCGGATAGGTGATCCGTACCTTGGCGTTGCACCCGTCGCATCTGAAGTGCGCGATCGTTCTTAGCGCAGAGCCCTTCCTTACCGCCGGATGCAAGCAATCCGGACAATCGAATGTGAGCGCAACATCAGACAAGTCTTGGGCTAAACCCATTTCCATCTCCTTCGCAAGCGCTGTGGCTACACTCTGGCGGGACTCAATGGGGCAATGCAGATGCCAATCCGGCTGTGCCAACGCGGGACGCCTCGGAACGCCGCCAAGCTAGTGCGCCTTCTCTGCGCCCTTTGAAAGACGAAGAGACCTAACTTCATCCAGCAGTTCGCGCTCCTTGGTAGTAATGTTTCGGAAGATTGCGACAATCGCCACCGCTAAGGCCTCGGCATCCCGGCTTGAAGAGTCAATGTGTTCATCTGCGCAAACCTGATCGAACACGCGTTCGCAAATAGCCAGATCATGAGGGCTGAGGCAGGTGCGATTGAAACGCCGACGCAGCATCTGTGCGAACCTTTCAGTGCCCGTTGCCCGTGTTTGCGGCGGGCCTTTTTTTGCCGATGAACCGCTGAGGCGTGTATTGGAATAAGTTTACTCGCTGACTGATAATTGGTCTTTCAATAGTCCCAAAATCAGCGCGCACTCGCGAGCTCTATACTGTCCAGCAATCATAAGTTGTCGGTAATCTCGCAGTTTTTGTTCTGGGACATGAAATCCTCGCCGAAATTCCGCCGCCTCTCTCGGAGTTCGAGTGCAACCGAGTTTACTGGCAGTGACTTTCAAACTCGCCAGTGAGCATCCGACCTTGGCTGCTATATCTTTCAAAGGTTCGTTATTAAAATATCCATCAAGAATTATCTTGCGACGAGCTTCTGCTTTGAGCTTTGCGTTCATTTCGTTGTCTCCTCAATTACGCTTTCACCGTGCAAGACTCTATACGCGCCAGGTTGAAGAGTGTCGTTATCGTCGCATCCAGAAACTTATCTCGGAATGCATTTCTTGCTGTAACCCAGCGTGATGGCGCTCCTGTGGACTCGCGTTCCGCTAGTCTTGCCAGATGCCTGTGATACACCACATGATTGAGGTGGAGATGGGCATACCGGAATCGGATACGGCACTACGCGATGGACGCTAAGAGGCAGGACAAGGCGCTTGCGAGGCAGGCGCTTGGGCGCGATCGACGTCGTTGGCCGCGCGAAGCTCAACCTTACAATGAGGCTGCCCCGTCACTTGCGCCGGCGCTCGAACCTTTGCCCTTTTCGACGCTCGAACTGGCGCCAGAGGATCAATTTGTCGCCTGGCAGGCGCATATGGCTCCGCTTGTCGAGATCAAGTTGCCGGATGACAAATCGCTCGACGATGGCTTTCCCGCCGACCACACGGCTTGGAACCTCGGCGGCATGCTGATCGTTCAACAGCGCGCACCGGCACATAGTTATATGCGTTCTGCTGCGAAGCTTCGGTCCAGCTCGATCGATCACTGGTATATCGCTTTGCCGCATACTGGCCGGTCGTGGACGGAGGTCGATCGCCGCGTAGCGGAAAACCAGCCGGGCAAATTGGAGATTAGATCGCTTGGCTACCCGTTTCGCGGGAGGGCAACGGAATCCCAAAGTCTCTTTCTCTATTTGCCGCGTGATTTGTTCGCCGATGCGGCGGCAACCCTGGACGCAAAGAATAATTCAATTCTGTCCGGCAACTTTGCCAACCTTTTGCTCGACTACCTCAACAGCATCGAAGCAAGACTGCGCAGTCTCACGGCTGACGATCTGCCCCGCATCGTGCACGCAACACGCAGCATGATCATTGCCTGCCTCTCGCCACCGACAGAACATGCCGCGGCCACCGAACAATTGGTGAGTGTCGCGCTGATGGAGCGAGCCCGTCGATACGTCCACAACAATCTGGATGCGGCTCATCTGACGCCGGATTCAATGTGCCGGGCGCTCGGCGTCTCGCGCTCTCGTCTTTATCAGTTGTTCGAACCGAGCGGTGGTGTTCTCCACTACATACAAAGTCGCCGACTTCTGGCAGCCCATGTTGCGCTTAGCGATCCGGCGGACAGCCGGCGCATTGTTAATATTGCCGAAGCCGTCGGCTTTAGTTCAGCGGCTAATTTCAGCCGAGCATTTAGCAAGGAATTCGGTTACAGCCCCCGCGAAGTCCGAAGTTCCGTGGTGTTGCCGCGCCCCGCCCACTCTGTTTCGCATGCCGGACACGAGGAGGCCTCTTCCTTTGAACATTGGCTCAAAGCGCTCGGAAGCTGAGTACAGGATCGGGGATGGTTGAAGTGGGGCGGGCTTAAAACAGGGCGGGGAAGATCAGCCGCCTCATGGACCAGAATATTTCGTGTCGCGTCCACCGCGCCATCAATTATAGCCAATTCCCGATTTATCAACCAACTGTTCATCGATGTCGCTGCCAATCACAGCGGAGCATACATTGCAACTACGCAGCATGAGACACTTGTTGAGACTGTGAGTTGTATGTTTGCCAAGCTTGACAGTTATGCTATTTCTGGGCTGGGGGACGTGGATTCTCACTGCCCATGGAGGTGGCTATTGCACCCGGAGGCATCAGGGGTCGGCACGGAGAGCGAGGGGCCTGCCTCAAGCGATGCACCACGTCCCGGCGAAGCGCTGCTCGCTGACCTTTTGGCGTACACGACCGAATTTTTGTCGTTCTATGATCGCGACTTCTGTCTGACGCACTACGCAGCCAAACTCAAAGGCGTGTACGGAGGCGCGGTGGTGCCGGGTGCCGCCGTTTGGGAGATCTACCCGAGCTTCCTCGATGCGAGGTATCGTGACGAATTTCTTCGTGTGTTCCACGGCGGCTCACCGGCAAGCATTGATTTGCCGCGATCACCGGGTGAAGCGCCACGGTCCGCTTTCGTTTTCGCCACTGCGAATGGTGTGGGAATCATCGAATCAAGGGGGCGCGATGGGCGAAGCGTCGTGGAGGAGCAAGAGCATGTAATTCTGCTCCATCAGGCGACGCACGACGTGCTGACCGGACTGCAGAATCGGCGGCGATTCGGCGAGCGGCTGCAGCAGGCAATGGCCGCCCTCGGCGGATCAAAGCCGAAAGCAGCCCTTCTGCAAATCGACCTTGACGATTTCAAAGCGGTCAACGACACGCTCGGCCATGGAGCAGGCGACACTCTTCTTCAACTCGCGGCGGGCCGTATCCGCGACGCGCTGCAGGACGGCGAATCCGCATACCGGTATGCCGGCGATGAGTTCGCTGTCATCCAATTGGGAAAGGAGCAGCCAGCAGAGGCTGAGCGCCTCGCCGGATCGCTGGTCGACGCGTTCAAGAACCCGTTCGTCATCAACGGCATTCCCGTCTTCGTAGGCTCGAGCATCGGAATTGCTTTCGGGCCGGAGCACGGGACCGATGGCGAACAGTTGATGAAAGCCGCTGATATTGCCCTTTACGCGGCCAAGACAGATGGACGCGGTTGCGCTCGAACATTCAACCGTTCGATGCTGCTCTTGCTCGAGCAACGCGAGAATCTGAGACGCAGCCTTCGAACCGCGCTGGAGCGCGGCGAACTTTATCTGGAATATCAGCCGCTCATTCGGCCTCCCGCGTCGGTGATCGGTTTCGAAGCGCTGCTGCGGTGGCGGCACCCCGAGGTCGGAACCATTCCACCCAACGTGTTCATACCGATCGCCGAAGCCGACGGTCTGATGGACGAGATTGGGCGATGGGTGCTCGAGGAAGCCTGTCGCCAGGCATTGACGTGGCCTTCCTCGCTGACAGTCGCAGTGAACCTGTCGCCAGCTCAGTTCCTTAGCGGTTCGCTGACGGACACGGTCGCTCAGATCATCGATGCAGTTGGAATCGAAGCCGACAGACTTGAACTTGAAATAACCGAGACGGTCCTGCTTGAAAAGACGATCGACAATATCGACACGTTGAACACTCTGAACGTTTTGGGAATACGAATTTCGCTCGACGATTTTGGAACATACTATTCATCGTTAAGCTACCTTAAAAACTTTCCCTTCGATACTTTGAAGATAGATCGGTACTTTATTGCGGACCTGGAGACCGATCTCAAAAGCCAAACGATCGTGCGATCGATCATGAACCTGGCGCACGGCCTGGGGATAAATGTCACTGCCGAGGGGGTCGAGACGTCGGCACAGGCACGGTGGCTGATCAAGGAGAATTGCGATTGCCTGCAAGGCAACTTCCTGGGAAAGCCGCTTGGAGCCGAGGCGATTAGCGATTTCATCAGGCGGTCCCCGCTGAGGGTGGTACGGACGATGGAGGAATCAAATCGGGCGCTCTAGCGCCTTGCACCCTTTGTTAACGATGAAGTGGAGATTTGTAGAACGATCAAGGCAGATACCGCGCAATTTTTCGAGTCGGTGCGAGACTGACCCATCAGGACGCGGTGACATTTTTTGTCGCGGAGGTCATCACCCCGCGAGGGCTCAATACGATGGAAAAGTGAGGATGCCGATGGGAACTGTTCATCATCACCTGGCTGGCGAGCCGACTTTTGAACCGATGATCCAGATCGACATGGAAATCAAAGCTTTCGTCTCCGCCTGGAACCATTGCGACTATGTCTCGACATACATGGCCCGGATGATCAGCCGAAACAGGTCAGACTCGGTTCGGCATTCAAATCTCTTTTCTTCCGCCTTTAACGAATTGCTGGAAGTCGCCTTTCGTACGCGCCATGCCGACGGCGAATTGGCATGCAGGGTGTCTCGCCATGGCGCGACGGACAGGATCGAGTTGACATTCCCTTGCGTGCCAGAGGAGCGTCAATTCTACGAACAAGCCGTGTCGCTGGTCGCAGGATCCGAGGTCCGGGAGCGATATCTCAATTCGGTATCCGGGGATCTCGCCCCGAGCCGGGAGGTGGTTCTTTTGGAACTGGCCATCGACTACAACGCGACACTCAGGGTCGAGGAAGCCGACGGTGATGCGATCAAGCTTGTCGTGGATCTCCCGCTCGAGGGCTTGCAAAATTGAACCCTTACGACCTTCTCCCGCGTTTCAAGGCGCAATACGACGCCAACAATCAGGAGTTCTCCATATCGGGGGTGGTCCGGCCTCAGGCAATCGATGAACTTGGACCCAGCATAGCATTGCTTCGCGATGCGATCGGCCGTGTGCGCGGCGTTCTCTACGTCAATGTCAGACGTCTGACTCAGATGAACAACGCTGCGTTTCACGCCTTTTCGAGGATCATTCTCGACGCTTGTCGGGCTCGACCCGATCTCAAATTCATCGTCATCACGTCAAGCGTCGTCGGATGGACGTCACGAAAGTTCGGTCGCTTGAGCGGAATCGAACCGAACATCACGGTCGAGGAGTATGACAGCGAATTCTATCCGGGGCAGGGCTTCCTTGAGGAAGGCGGGTTCGTGCCGATCCTGCGCACACAAACAAAGATGACCTGGCGCCACGAGCGCGCAATCTTGCCCCGACACGGCATGAGGCCCGGGATCGTGATGGCCGACATCTGTTGCGGCATAGGTGATTTCGCCGTGCTCGTGCAGAAGGAGTTCCAGCCATCGCGGATCGTCGCCCTCGACCACTCCAGGTCGAGTCTCGCCTATGCGCGAAACGTGGCTGCGGAGTTCGATATCAAGGGCATCGAGTACACTTATGGCGATGCATCAGAAATGCTGCTCGAGGAAAATCAGTTCGACCTCGTCACGTGCCGCCATTCGCTGCAGGTGTTCAACAAGCCCGAACTGATCCTCAGGGAACTGTTTCGCATCTGCAAGCCGGGCGGACGTGTCTACATCACCAATGAAAAAAATTCGCACTGCCTGGGCGAACCACGCGCCGACAGCATCCAGTGGACCTATAACGAGGTCGCCAAGCTGTGGGCGCACTTCCAGATGGATATTGAGCTCGGCCCGAAGAGCAAACGCTACCTGACCGAAGCGGGGCTCGAAGACATTCGGGTCGAGTCCTTCATGGTCACCAACCACGACGGCGATCCACAGGACTTCGCGGACGTCATAGCGGCATGGGAGAATGTTTATGCAGGCGAGATGGCTACCAAGCGAGGTGACACACCGGCGTTTATCAGGCGGTTCCGACAGGGCTTCCAGGACCACATCTTCGCTGCGCTCCACTCCAAGGGCTATGCCGGCTGGCCGATCTGGGTTGCATCGGGACGCAAGCCGCTATGACCGATTTGGATGCAACACCGCCCAGACCCTGGCCTGTCCTCCGGCTTAACAGCTTCCGCGCTAAATTCTTGATCGTTGTGGGTGGGGCGGTGCTGTTCGACCTCCTCGTCGGCGGCGGCGTCGCGCTGTGGAATGTGAACCGGCTTTCCCGGGACGCGACGCACCAGATCGAGAGCGGCCTCACCAAGGCAAGCCAGGAATACCTCCAGAACTATATCGAGACGACGGCGCTGCGCGCCGATCTCCTGTTCGGCCGCATGCACTCCGAGGTGACCGCACTTGCAGCCTCCATGCAGAGATTAATAGATTATCCGGAAGCAAAAGATGCGATCGGCAAGGCGTTGGCGAAGAACCCCTATTTTAATGCGCCGCTTGCATATGACGCCACGGGAAACTGGGTACAGACCCGGCAAGGGTCACCTTCGGTCATGAGTGTCTGGGGATATCTCCTCTCCGCTGATCACCAACCGAAGCCCGAAATTCTCCGCGACATTCAGGAGAGTGCGATCTTCGATATTTTTGGCACAAGCCAGATGTCAACTGGCGCCAAGAAGCTGCAGGTCTACTACGTAGGGCCGAAGGCAGGGCCGATCATGCGCACGATTCCTTATTCCGATCAGGCGCAGACCTTCGACAAGCTTTATCCAGGCCACGATAAAGCGAATTTCTGGGATTTCTTCTTTCCTGGCGTCTATGAAGGCTGGGAAGGCTGGATCAGGGAGCCCGATTCGCGCCCCGTAAAGGGCGATGACATCACTGCGACTGCTCCTTACATCGACGCGATTACCGGCAAGCTCATAGTGAGCTTCTTCCACCCACTCTGGACGAAAGACCGCAGTAATGTCGCCGGCATGGTCGCTGCCGACGTTACGCTCGATCAACTCGCTGACATCGTCGAAAGCGTGAAGGTCGCCGATACGGGCTTCGGTTTTCTCACCATGTCGAACGGCAATGTGCTCGCGATCAAGCCTGAAGGCGAGAAAATGCTCGGGCTCAAGATCGCAAGTGGTGCGGCAGGTCAAGGCGTTACCGGCCTCGATCGCTCGCTCAAAAAGAGCACGCACGCGACCGTCGCAGCGCTCGAACTTCCCGCCGACGACAAGACAGTCATTAAGCATATTTCGATTGAGGAAAACGGTAAAGCCCAACCGTACATCGTCGCACTTCGCCGACTAAACCCAGTCAATCTCTGGAATAGTACTGGGTCCATCACGGCCGAAACCCTGCTGCTTGGCTTCGTCGTCCCCGAACAGGAAATTTATGCTTCCCTCCTTGCAGCGCAGCAGAGCATTTCCAGCGCAACCAACCGGATCCTGATAACCCAGGTCATCGCAGTTATCGTTTCGCTCCTGATCGTCTTTGCGGCTGTCTTCGGAATTTCAAAGCGGATCACTGCAGGCCTCAGTGCGCTTGCCGGGGCCGCCAAGCGGTTGCAGGCGAAAGACTATTCAGTCCGGGTAAGCATTCCGACGCGCGACGAGGTTGGAGCGGTGGGGGTCGCTTTCAACCGGATGGCTGAGCAGATCAGCTTTCACACGGAAAACCTCGAGCAGCTCGTCGACGAACGAACCAGGGAGCTCGGGGACGCCAACCAGGAGATTTCGGCACTCAACGAAAAGCTGCGAGACGAGAACGTCCGCCTCGGTGCCGAGCTCGCGGTTGCCAGGCAGATCCAGATGATGGTCCTGCCGAAACAATTCGAACTCGAAGCGATTCCTGGGCTGGAGATCGCAGCCTACATGCGTCCGGCTGACGAGGTTGGCGGCGACTACTATGACGTCCTGCAGAACGGATCACGGGTCAAGATCGGCATCGGCGACGTGACCGGTCATGGTCTTGAGAGCGGCGTGCTGATGCTGATGGTCCAATCCGTTGCACGCGCGCTGCAGGAGACCGACGAAGCGAATCCGCACCAGTTTCTGGATCGGCTGAACAGAGCGATCTACAAGAACATCGAGCGGACGAACACCGACAAGCATCTCTCGCTGGCCTTTCTTGACTTCGAAGATGAGCGGGTAACGCTATCCGGCCAGCATGAGGACGTTCTTGTCGTGCGTGCGGATGGGGAAGTCGAACGTATCGATACGATTGATCTGGGTCTGCCGGTTGGCCTGGAGAATGACATCTCGAAGTTCATTGCCACGCGTGACATCCTGTTCGGAAGCGGCGACGTGATCGTGCTGCACACCGACGGTGTGACCGAGGCGGAAAACCACGAAAGAAAGTTGTTCGGGTTCGAGCGCCTCAGCCAGAGCGTACAAAGACGTCACGGCAGCAGCGCCGAGGACATCAAGACTGGGATCATCGACGATCTGATGGCCCATATCGGGATCCAGAAGATCCACGATGACATCACCCTCGTGATCATAAGGCACACATAGCAATGACAACGCTGTTCGGTACCCCTGATATTGCGATCGGGATGAAGGAGAGCGTCAGTCGCGTGCGGCTGTTCGACGGACCTCTCGACTTGAGTTGGCGTCATTGTGCCACCACCTCGGACTTCATCGCCGATCTTTTCGCGTTGCGCTTCCGGTCGTCCCGCAATGACTACATGGAAGTGCGGCACAGCATCGGATATCTGGTCAACGAACTCATCGAAAATGCCGTCAAGTTTCGCGCACCGGGTGAGATCGTGATCGAGGCGTCGATGGATTCGGAGTGCTTCAAGCTCAAAGTGTCGAATGAAGTCGATGGTGAAGATGCGTCTGAGTTCCAAAGTCTCCTGGCGGACATCACGGTTGGCGACCCCATGGACCTGCTGATACAGCGAATTGAAGCCAATGCCGCCAACGCCGGCGTAGGAGGCTCCGGACTTGGATTGCTGACGTTGATGAGCGACTACGGCGCACGCCTGGCTTGGATATTCAGCGCCGCAGACGAAAGCGATCGGATTTGCGTGGAGACATATGCCTCCATTCCGATCTCGCAAATTCACAACTAAATAAAACGAAGCCAGGCTATGGAAATCAAGACAGACGATTACCGCGTGTGGACTGAAGGAAGCGAAATTTTCTTCGACGGTGCAATGCGGCTTGCCAGTTCCGACGACGGTGCGCCTATCACGGCGTTGGCGACCCGTGTTCTTGCCTCGAATCCCGCTTCCATTACGCTCAATCTGAAGGACCTTCACTTTCTCAACTCTTCCGGCATCAACCTGCTGGCGAAATTTACCATTGAGGTGCGCAAGCATCCCGATGTTCGACTCGTCGTGCGTGGAACGCCCGACATACCCTGGCAGTCGAAATCATTGCCGAATCTGAAGAAGCTGCATCCCGCTGTGGTGCTTTTGATGGACTGACCAAGGTAGTCCGCAATCGGAGCAATTCCAGGAAAAGTGCGAACGGTTTTCCGTCCGGAATTGCAGTCAAAAAATAAAGAGATAGAGCGGTTCTGCGGTTCCGTGAAATGACGAACCGCTCTAGCCAAGGGCTGCGTAGGCTGGCGGCAATCCCGGACAGCAATAAGCCGGTCGGGAACGGTGCAAGAGCGCCGCGCCGAGCAAGATATGTACGCCAGGATAAGTATTAGGATGCAAAGCTAACGACAGATCGGCCTCGTGCGTAGATGCTTGCAATGGCTTGGCGGGGGGCTCGGCACAGGTGGCAGGCATCCTGTTGGGGTGATGTCGTGCTGCCTGTGCCGATTAGCCGCCGCTGCGCGGTCAAAGGTGGCGTCATTGAGTAAGCGTGCCAAGGTCGATGGCGGCCGGCTGGAGTTTCTTCCGCCGCAGATCCCGACTCGGGTCGAGCGGCCGCCTGAAGATGAGGGCTGGGTCCACGAGGCCAATCTCGACGGCTATCGAACCCAGATCATCATCGATAATGGCGGCGTGCGTCTTTACAGCAAGAACGGCCGTGACTGGACCACGAAATACTGGCCCATCGCACTAGCCGTCGATCTGCGATGCCGGACTGCCATTCTCGACGGCGAGGTCATTGTTCCCGGCGAGCAGGGCGCTTCCGATTGCCCTGCGCTGGAAGCCGCGATCTGGAACGAGCCGAGCCGGCTGGTGTTCGTCACTTTCGATATCCTCCATCTCGACGGCCGCGATCTAGGCTCCTTGCCGCTGCTGCAGCGCAAGCAGGCGCTATGGCAACTGGTTGAGCCTGGCCTCGGCAAGATCCAATACAGTGAGCACTTCGAGGGCAGTGCGCTGGCGCTCTTCCGCACCGTCGAGAAGATCGGGCTCAATGGAATTATCTCGAAGCGCGCCGACAGCCGCTACAGGAGCGGACTGTCGAACACATGGCTGAAGGCCAAATAATTCGAAGAAGCCGACTCCCGAGTTGGGGGTCGTTTATGAGCCAGGTACTGCTCCAATGGCCCTGATTGCTGCTCACGGGGCGTCGTCACCGATTTGAGGATCGTGCAAGATTACAACCATAGGTGTCAACGCTATGAAATAGCCAAGAAGAGATTCGCTCCGCTTGCGCGTAACCGGCTTGGGCGGGCGGACGCGACACGCATACCAATCTGGCGGAACAAATCATGATCATTCTCATTGTGGTGATCATCAAGGGAGATTGATCATGGGCGACCGGCACAACCCAAAAATCGAGGCACCGGCAAATGTCGAAAAGGACCCGGAAGATTGGATCAGCGGAGATGACCCCATGACCCCCGCACAAGCCTCCTATTTGAAAACTTTGGCCGAACAGGCCGACGACCCTGACGCCTATGCTGACGGCCTCAGCAAGGCGGAAGCCTCTAAACGCATTGATGCACTCCGGGAGAAGTTAGGCCTGTAGTGCCCGCTGTGGCTCCTGGTCTCCAGTGACGGGGGCCGTTCCATCGAACCAGGCAGCGGCTCTGTCCAGTTTTGTTACCGTGGTCTGGAGGCTTGCGGTGCTCTGCATTACGAATTGGGTGACTGCGGCCAAAACTTGGTCAAGAGGTGCTAATCAACGCCGGGCATGAGCTGCATTGCGTTCTGCAACCGCTCGCTGGATAGTCCTGGCGATGTTGCAGACCTTAATGACTCATTGGCCCCAGATCCTCGCGATCATTCCGCTGGTGATGGCGGCCATCGGCATTGTCCACGCCATAATGACGAAGGAAGACGTCCGCGCCGCCACAGGTTGGGTTGGCGTGATGTTCCTGTCGCCATTCCTTGGCGCGATCATCTACGCCGTTGCCGGCATAAACCGCATCCGTCGTGCAACGATCAGCGCCATGCGGCCCCTTTCCAGCGAGGCGGCTTCCGCAAAACATGAGCGCAACATTGCCGCCGAGGAATTGATTGCCGAGCGGTACGGCCAACGCTTCACCGGCCTGAAGACATTGGGCGACAGGGTGGCCCGGCGTGCCCTGACCTCGGCAAACGCGATTGCGATATTGGAGACAGGTGACGAGGCCTATGCCGCAATGTGCCGAGCGATTGATGGCGCTCAACGCGCTATCCTTCTCGAGACCTACATCTTCGACAATGACGATGTCGGGCGGCTTTTCGTGGAATCTCTCGCCGGAGCCGTCCAGCGGGGTGTCAGCGTTCGCGTGCTGATCGATGCCGTCGGGGCGCGTTACTCCGTCCCCAGCATTCTTGGGCGTCTGCGAGAGGCAGGAATCACAGCAGACCTCTTCAACGGCAACATTGTCATGGGCCTGCGTCTTCCCTACGCCAACCTCAGAACACACCGGAAGATCCTGGTCGTCGATGGCACGATTGCGTTCACCGGAGGGATGAACATCCGAAAGGGATTCTCAGCCGAGTTCGCCGGTTCCTCCAGCGCGAGGGACACGCATTTTCAGGTCACCGGGCCGGTCGTAGCCGACCTTTTTTCGGTTGCCGCCGAAGATTGGCGCTTCGTGAGCGGCGAGCTCCTGAAAGGCGACACCTGGCAAGTGGCCACGCTTCCCGCAGCTCCCGGTCAACCGATGCTGGCGCGGGCGGTTGCATCCGGGCCGGATGCCAGCATCGAAACGAACCACAACTTGCTGATCGGGGCATTTTCCGTCGCCCGCAAATCGATCCGCATCATGTCGCCCTATTTCCTGCCGGATCGGGAACTGATCAGCGCGCTGACGACCGCGGCCAGGCGAGGCGTCGAGATCGACATCGTGGTACCGGCGGTGAACAATCTCTTCCTCGTCGACCGGGCGATGACGGCGCAATTCGATCAGGTCCTGAAGCACTATTGCCGCGTATGGCGCACGGAGGGCTCGTTCGATCATTCGAAGCTGCTGTCGGTCGATGGAGTTTGGGCTTATATAGGATCCTCCAATCTTGATGCCCGGTCCCTGCGGCTGAATTTTGAGATTGATATAGAGGTTCTTGATGCAGGCTTTGCCGCGGAGATTGAAGCGCGGATCGGATCGGCAATCGCCTCCGCCGCGTCTGTAACGATCGAAACCTTGAGAGCCCGGCCATTTATCGTCCGCCTGTTTGACCGAGTGTTGTGGCTGGGATCGCCCTACCTTTAGAGGCTTTCTCGTTCTGCCGGGGGGAATTCGGGTGACGCAGCCATCGCTCCTTTTAAGCGCCGCATCTCGTCAGGGCAGGGAAGCAGCGATTGCAGATCCTATTTGAGTGAGACAAAGCTAAGTCTTGAAGGTAGTGAGGACGAGCAGCAGACTCATGCAAAGAACTGGACATAGCTTTCCTGCAAGTGTGCTCAAATCCATTCGCGACAGAAAAAAGCAGAAGGCGAAGGCTGCGCCGTCCGAAGGGACACGCCCCGCGGGGACTCTGGTCGCATCTTACAACGTTCACAAATGCGTGGGCGTCGACAGAAAGTTCGATCCCGAACGAATCGGTCGCGTCATCCGGGAAATCGCCCCGGATGTCATTGCGTTGCAGGAAGCGGACAATCGCTTTGGAGATCGTGCCGGCCTTCTGGATCTGCTGCGTCTCGAATTGGAAACAGGCCTGGTGCCGGTGCCGGTGTCCGGAAACGGCAAAGGGCACGGCTGGCACGGCAACGTTCTGCTTTTCAAACGGGGCATCGTTCGCAATGTCCATCAGATAAAGCTCCCGGGGCTGGAGCCGCGCGGAGCCCTGGTTGCCGAAATCGATCTGGACGAGAAACGAACTCTGCGCATTATCGCAGCCCATCTCGGCTTGCTGCGCCGATCGCGCTCCGAACAGGCCCGTGTCGTGCTCGAAATCATGAACAGACCGGACGAAAAACCAACACTGCTGCTCGGCGATTTGAACGAATGGCGACTCGGAAACCGTTCCGCGCTGAACACGCTGCACACGACTTTCGGTCCCGCGCCGCCGGCGGTCCCCACCTTTCCATCGAGTCTGCCGCTGCTGTCGCTCGACCGGATCATGGCAAATCGACACGGAATGATCTCAACCGTCGAAGCCCATGACACGCCGCTTTCGCGGGTCGCCTCCGATCATCTACCGCTTATAGGATTCGTTCGCCTATGATGTAGCTGCCCAGCCCCATGGATGGAGATCGGTTCAAAGGGAAGCTCTAGTCTAGACTAGCGGAGCGGGGGCGGCCCAGCGGCTTTGGTTGCGGGGGGAGGCCGCTGGGCCTGACCAGCGAGCCTTCGGGGGGCGTGCTCACGTGGCTGGTGAATACGTGAGTTAAAGCTAATGCAATCGAAACATGCGAACGAAGTACGTGTCGGTAATTCCGCTGCGCAGAAGCCATAAGGTGCCCCGCAATGGGTCAATAAGTCTGGCACGGCAGTTGCTTGGTCAGGTATGGGGGAAATGGGGCGGAGGCCCGTCGCTTCGCAAATGTAGCGGCGGGTCTTCTGCATAGAGGTCGCGTCCCAGCCTACGCGCTGCCGTCTCGCTTTCCTCATCGATCGTTCGGACTGGCAGATAGGCGTTGGTTTCCAGCCACTCGTGCGGCACGATCTGAATGAGGTCCGACCGGCCAATTTTCATTTCGGCCGCGATGGAGTTTAGAGCGTCCTCCGTCGCGGGCTCCAGCGGCACGCCGGCAACGTTTCTGAGCATCAATGCGGCGCGGCGCAGGATGATCTGCAGATCCGCCCCACGACATAGCTGCGATGCGGTCGGCGGCGCTTTCAAGCTCTCCCGCAAAAGACAGGCGGGTCATTCAGAGGGCCGAATGATCAGTGGCGGTGCAGCGCAAATTGCGACAATGCGGACCATCAAAGGCCAAGCACGGTTGTTAGCGGCGTTGATTTGGGCCTTCATCTTTTGTGGACGTTAGGAACGGAGTTAGGAACTAGCCTTGATAAAAAATGGAAAAGGTAACTTAAATCAGACACATAGCTTAATATCTGGCGGAGGGAGTGGGATTCGAACCCACGGTGGGCTTGCACCCACGCCGGTTTTCAAGACCGGTGCCTTAAACCGCTCGGCCATCCCTCCAAGTAGTTGTTTTCATTGCGCTATCTCCAACAAGCAACGGGTCTGAAAATGCCCTTTGCTACGCGCTTTGCAACTATTTGGCTTTTCGCTCGCTGCTTATAGCGGCCTGGAGCGCAGCGTCAACTTGCTCGGCAGCGTCGGCCTGCATGCCGGGCATAACATGCGAATAAAGGTCGAGCGTGATTCCGATAGTCGAGTGCCCAAGGCGTTCGCTGGCGACCTTTGGATGAACGCCGGCCGATAGCATCTGCGTGGCGTGGGTGTGCCGAAGGTCGTGAAAGCGGATGCGAGGCAGGGCGGTCTTCCCAAGACGCGCACCCACTCATGCGTAAGCGACCTTGGCTGCAATGGCGAGCCGTCGACTTGGGCAATTACGAAGCTGTCACCGTCCGGCCGCAGTCCAAGCCGCAGTTGTTCCTCGGCTTGCCGGGCTCGATGCGCTTTCAGCTCTGCAACGGTGCTGGCTGAAAGTGCCACTGTTCGCGCTCTGCCTGACTTCGGTTCTTTGTACCGCACCCCGTCAGATCGCGGTTGACGAGGATCGATCCCACCAGCGCTGACGGAGTTCGCACGGGTTGAACTTACGGCAGCCTCATTCTTTGTGACTTGAATGAGAGGCTCGAAGGCGCCGACAAGATCTCTAATGATTGTCTGTTCGCCAGCGCGCATACCGGCCAAAAATCTGCCGTCGGTGGCGGAACGCGACACATGACCAAAGCAGACGTATCAAAACCAACAGCCGCGATCAGCTTTACGTCAGGCTCTCAGTCCTTCTTGAACTCGAATAGCTCGATGACGTTGCCCGACGGGTCTTCGAGCAAGATGGCGCGTCCGGCACCGCCGTCGCTGATTTCGCCGCGGAATCTTGCATCAGCCCGGCGCAACCGCTCAATGAGGACATCGATCTCGTTCGTAACGATCATAAATCGGTTCCACCCGCCCGGCTTCGGATCGCCGCCCGCCTGACCACCGCTCCCCGCACCGGGGGCGCTGAGATACAGCGTCAAGTCGTCGCGCAGCAGCGCGGCGAACTTGCCCGGATTGTGCTTGTCGATCTTGAAAGCGAGATTGTCTCGATAGAACGCGACCGCCTCGTTAACGTCCGCAACGATGTATCGGACGGATGCCATTCAACCTTCTCCTCTGTCTTGTGGCCACAACGGTCAACTCGTGCAAAAGGTTTCCTGTCGGTGGCGCTGAGTGCAGAAGCGGGCTGTCTGCGTGCCAGCCGAAGTAGTCGGATTGAGGGTTTTTGGACGTTTATGACACCCTATACGACCGAGATTGGGTCGTTAGCTGAATGGCTGCTTTTGCCAACTGGATGCTCGAAAGCTTCCGACCTGCTTACGGCCCCAACTGGAACAGCCGAATCGACAGGGGATGATGGCGCAGAATGCTCGGAGAAGCCGGCCAGAATAGCCGGGAGAGACGACTCGCCCGTCCAGTGAGCAGCTTTCCAGCCCGCATTTTCTGCCGCGGCGACGTTCGCAAGAGTGTCTTCAACGAGCAAGATTTCGTTCGGAACGCGGCCCATGCGCAGGCCGATCTTCTGGAAGAAATGCCCTTCGGGTTTTCGGCAGCCCATCTCTGCGGGGTAGAAGATCCCGTCAATGTGCTCGGCGAGCCCAAGAACCTGCAATCAGGTAGATGGCTCTCATATGCTCCTGGTTCGTCGCCAGGGTCGACGTCGCGTTCTGCGGGACAAGACCGCGCACTCTGGGGCGCGGTATCGGATGGTCTGGATTCATCCCAACCGTTACTGGAGACGCCCAGCGGTCCGGGTGACGGAATTTTTTGATCGCCTGCAACGTTTATATTCATTCGGCTGCATTCCGTTTCGCGCGGCCAGAACCCGCGAACCCGAGATGACCGCCGATTGGCAATCATCTTTGGGAGGGACGTGACATGCCCTTGCGTTTCAACGGTACAGCAACAATTTTCGCTCTTCTTCTATCTTCAAGCTTGATCCCCGCCGCGGCTCAAATGAGCGCGAAAGGAAAAACAAGCGGGAAGGATTTCGACAACGCTGCCGCCGAGCAGGCCAAGCGATATCTCGAGGAAGGCCGCGAGACATTCCGCTTCGACACCTTCGGCAGCGAGGATTTCTGGGGCGGCAAACTGAAACTCCACGAGGCAATCGCAGGTGAGAAGCTGGGCGGCATAGGACCCGGCCTGAGCCCGGAGAAAGCCCTCGAACTCGGCCTCAAGGTCGATGTGAACGCCATTCCCAAGGATGTGGCCGATGCGCTCAACAAGGGCGCGGTCGACCTCGCGGATCCCGCGAGCACGCTTGTTCTGCTGAAAGCCAATGCCGTTGTCGGGGTGACCGGGTTCTTCGCTGAGGACGGAAAGACGCTGACTTCGGTGGGCATCCAATGCGCGGTGTGCCATTCAACCGTCGACGACACCTACGCACCCGGGATCGGGCACCGGCTGGACGGCTGGCCCAACCGTGACCTCAATATCGGGGCGATCGTTGCCCTCGCACCTGATCTCACGGCGTTCACCGAGATGCTGCAGATATCCGAAGCGGAGGTGAAGAAGGCGGTTGAGGCGTGGGGTCCCGGGAAGTTCGATGCCGAACTGAACCTCGATGGCAAAGCATTCCGGCCGGACGGCAAGACGGCCGCCACGCTCAATCCGCCGGCGTTCGGATTGGCCGGTGTAAACAATCACACATGGACCGGAGCCTGGGGCACGGTGAGCTACTGGAACGCTTATGTCGGCAATCTCGAGATGCACGGGAAAGGCGTGTTTTACGATCCGCGCCTTGATGACGCCGAGAAGTATCCGGTCGCAGCACGAACGAAGCAGGGCCACAAACAGGACAAGCAGGACCGGATTACAGCCAAGTTGCCGGCGCTCCATTTCTATCAGCTCTCGCTGCCGACACCGAAACCGCCGGAGGGCGCCTTCGACAGCGCGGCCGCAGAAAAAGGTGAGGCACTTTTCAACGATAAGGCCAAATGCGGCACTTGCCACGTGCCGCCGCTCTTCACGGAACCGGGCTGGAACCTGCATACGGCCGACGAGATAGGGATTGACGACTTCCAGGCGATGCGGTCCCCAGACGAGCGCTACAGGACGGCGTCCTTGCGGGCCTTGTGGGACGTGGAAAAGATCCACAAGGGCGGATTTTACCACGACGGCCGGTTCGCCACCCTCAATGATGTTGTCAAGCATTATGACGGCCATCTTCGCCTTGATCTGACCGATCAGGAAAAGAGTGATCTGATCGAGTACCTCAAATCGATCTGATCCGGCATTCGACGGCGCCAGCGCTTCTTTGAGGCGGCTGCCAGGGAGGCGAGCGTGTATCTCTCGCCTGAGTAGGAGGTGCCATGGCAACTCTTTGGTTCGTCCCTCCGGTGTTCGTGAAGAGTGAAACGGACGGTGTCAGGCACGGCTGCAACAATACGAGGGCAGCTCTTGAGCAGCTCAAGAGGTGGACCCGGAGAGGGCCTCGCTGGCACAAGGCGTGGACCCTCTGCCTGTCAGCACTGGAGGGCGATCCGATCGACCCTCATGTGATCCGAAAGGCTTTCGTGGCTGCCGCTAAGGAGGCGGAGATGTATCTCTCGCCCGAGTAGGAGGTATCATGGCTCTCCACTGGTATCACCCTCCGGTCTACATCGAGACGGACCGACCTGGGCTCACCTACGGCTGCAACAACGTCGAGGGGGCGGCTGCGGAACTCATGAAGTGGACCAAGCGGGGACCCAAGTGAGGTTAAGGCCTGCATTGAAGGCGAGGGCACAGCCGACGACGTAAGGAAGGCCTTCGAGGTTGCTGCCAAGGAGGAGGGTTTGCTACGCTCCTCCTCTAATTAGGCTCACTTTGCGTGGACGCTGTTGAACACCGGATGCCGCAGAGTCAGCTGCGCTATTTGCGTGCGAGCACGACGTGAGCCTCTTGGGGGACCATCAGCTCTCCTCCAGTTGAATAGATTGCCAGCGAGGAACTTACATCACTCATGATCGCTGCGATGACTGCGTCCCGCTGTCCGGCATCCATTCCGCTGACCAGCCCAGCCTGCGGAGTCGCTGCCAGCTGTAATCGCACATATTCCTTTGACGAGGGGAATCGGATGTTCTGTGTCGTCGTGTGGATGGTCACCTGACGAAATCCCGCCCCGGCCACCAATCGGTAGAGCTCGTCCGCATCGGCAAGTGAATGCTCGGACCGTTTCGTTGCCGAAGCGCCTGGACCGAGGTGTCGATCCAAGGCGTCCACCAGCGCCTTTGCCGCAGGAGTGCGCTCAATAGCGCTGAAAACGCTTAAGGCCAGTCGGCCGTCAGGCACCAGCACCCGGAACATCTCACGTAGCGCACTCGACCGGTCCGGGAAAAACTGCAGTCCGAGCTGGCAAAGAACCAGATCGAAGGTGGAGTCAGGGAACGGCATTTCGAGCGCGCTTCCCTTGTGCCAGTCGATACGCGGTCCAGCGCCTCTCGGGAGTGATCGAGCAACGGCAAGCATGCCCGTGTTGATGTCGAGGCCGACGACCTGCCCACTTCCCATACGCTCGGCCGCCGAGCGTGCCACCACGCCGGTGCCGCAAGCTACGTCCAGAACCCGCTCACCAGATAGAGGCGCGGCACGATCCACGAGGTCGGCAGCCCACAGGGCTGTGATTGCCGGGACCAGGTAGCGCTCGTAGAGTTCCGCGGCGCTGCCTTCCAGCTGCCACTGCTCCTGCTGGCCCACCGCGTCCCTCCCGCACAACAGCCGCTCGGCAAAAGGCCCAATCGGCGCTTTGAGCAGCATAAGCGTGTCTGTCAAACAAGCAACCGGGCCAACCGCCGGTTGGTAGACGTGCGGCCGACGGCGCGCGTAGGATTCTGCGCACCGGGCACACCACCCCCCGCCCACACCCCGTGCCTGGTGAACGACTGACGCGTCTCGCCCGCCGTGCCGAAAGGTGCGGCGGGCTTTTTTGCGTTGTGCAATTCGCTAAGTCAGGTTAGCTCCGCAAGTCCATCCGGAGGGTCACATGCCGATTTATCGGAAAGCTAAAGAAGCTGGCGTCTTCAATCCGTCCGATGTCGCCTTGCTGGGTCGCGTGTTCGACCGGCTCAAGATCGAGGGGCAATCCGAACAGCGGCCCGAAGCGCTCGCATCCCGACTCATTGCAAACTATTCGGCTGGTATTACGGATGAGGACGAGCTTGTCTCGTCTTCCAAACTGCCCTTGGGCGCTAAGGACCGGCTACCGGTTCAGCCTTCAACAGTTGGCGGACTTGGTCAGCCGTTCTTTTCTGCGGACCACCCGCCAAATCGAGGAATGGCGGGTGATCCCCTTATCAGCGCAGGAAGGGACTTAGCTGCGCAGATCTCAAATCGGGCGGCCCCTAGCTAACGATGATCCCTATCGCCCGGAATGCGACGGAGACGGCAAAGACCGGAGCGAGTAACCAGCGAGCTTGGTGGACACTATTCTCCATGGTCTCCTCCGGTGAGCACCTGGCGAGCAACGAGTGACCGGCAGTCGCGGTTCCGGGCTGCACTCGGCCCTCGTCCTTTGCCAGCAAGGTCAGACTTAGGTCCTATCTTTGAGAAGACCGAAGCCCAATCAAGGAACGTTTGCGGCCGCCCGAGGTTGGGTGGGGCTGGCGCGAAGACGATGTCGTGCAGCGCAACAGAACTCACGCAAGGAGGCAATTATGAGAATGCGTCTTTCAACTTTCGCCGCGGGATTTCTGCTGCTGGCAGGTATTGGCGCCGCTACCGCTCAGGACGTTGTCATCGCGCCTGAACAGGAGACGGTCATCAGGGAATATGTGAAGAAACAGCCGCTCGCCTCGGTGAAAATCCCTGGAGTAGAACTCAATATCGGCTCAACCTTGCCCGAGACGGTCGAGCTTCATGAAGTCCCCGACACCGAATACCGCTACGTAGTCGTCGACAACAGGACCGTTGTCGTTGATCCGGGCACACGTAAGATCATCAAAATTATCGACTGACCAAAGCGACTGGGAGCACAGCCCGCCGTGCCGAAAGGTGCGGCGGGAAGTCAGCAAGGGAGGAATGTGATCACCATGTCGAACCGTGAGATTGAAGCGTCCCAGGCGCTTCGAATGCGCGTGGCCGACCTCAATGAGAGGATGCGCGGCGCCCGGATTACCGAAAGTGAACTGAAGACCTTTCAAAAGGTCGCAGCCGTCATGGAGGACGGCAAGGGCAGAATCGATGCCGACGATTTGATTGCCGCATCCTTCGTCGTCGAGCCGCTGGACTAGCCAAACTGGCTTTAGCTCTTCAGAAAGCGAAACGTTGCAATGTCCCTCTCCCCCAGTCTCTTCTCTGTTGGCCTGACTTTCCAATGCCCGCAATGCGACTTCGCCGTCATCAAGAACGGCAGCTGGTTTCAGGTCGTTTCCCATTACAAGTGTGAGGGATGCGGACGCGAGATTCGGATTACCTACCCCGACAAGATTGCTATCTTCCAGAAGCACGCGCACTTGGCCACGACCCCGCCGGGAGCCGCGGAACCACGTTCCGTTCACTCTGGCTAATGTAAGCCGGCCGCTAGAACCGAATTAGCGCGCAAAATTGGGAGTTACTGGCGCTAATCGGGACATCTCAGATCTCATCCTAGATCCCATACCTCAGAGCAATGAAGACCACCGGTGCAAAGATCAGGAAGATCGCCATTACTATAATAACGGCAAGGGCCAGGTTCTCTGTTCGCCTGACAAGGGCAGCAACCTCATCGTCGCTCGACGAAACGAGATCAACCACCGAGAAATCCGTTGGGCTAGGGGTTTGATTGTCGTTTGCGGGTCGCCCTGCGACCTCATCGACGTTCTGTCTGCTTTGGATAAGGGTCACAGTTCTCTCCGTGATTTCGGGTGCCCGCTGTTCGGGGGGCAAACCGCGGGCACCCGGTGAACCACCGATGAAGGGACTTTGCTCGGCGGCCCAATACCAATGCAATGGTAATGTCTTGGTTGCCGGCCCTCAGCCCTATGTCCATGACGCAGGGACTTCAGTCTTACCGCTTGTCGACCATAGCCCAGCGGCGGAACCGAGTGCTGCCCGCCCCGTTTGCCGGCCAATGATAATTCAGAGGTAGGAGAGGTAGTCCATGGCTGGCGATCCAACCGTTCTTAACTCAGGCGAAAATGGCGGCGGCACCCTCATGGGCATCCATTGGTTTCACCCTCCGGTCTACATCGGAACCGACCGACCTGGGTTCACCTACGTATGTACCAATGTCGAGGGCGCCGCGGCGGAACTCATGAAGTGGACCAAGCGGGGACCTAAGTGGAAGGAGGCCATCGAGGCCTGCGTCGCTCTCATTAAAGGCGAGCGCACGCCCGACGATGTAAGAAAGGCGTTCGAGGCCGCTGCCGAGGAGGAGGGGTTGCTACGCTCCACTCATTAAGTTCGAGCGGCCCGACAGCCCCTCAAGGATCACGAGAAGCCGCCGGGCCTAACCGGCGGGGGTATCTTGCGGGGGGCGGTCGCCAGCTGGTTCTACCATAAGCTCTACATGCAACATTGCTAATTTAGTAAAATGGTCACGTTCCGTTCCCCTGGCTGTCAAATCGGATGAGCCTAGAGTCAATTTGGTGCCTAAACGAGTGAGTGCCGACCGCCGGCTAGAATTTATTCCTCCGATGATGCCCATCTTGGTCGCCAAGCCGCCCCAAGGCGATGACTGGATGCATGAAGCCAAATTCGACGGCTACCGCTCCCAGATCATCATCGACGCCGGCGGCGCTCGGATTTTCACCCGCCGCGGACTCGACTGGACCTCCAAATACCGCGACCTAGCTGCGGCGGCGCGAACGCTGGACGTCGAGAATGCCATCATCGACGGCGAGGTCGTCGTCTTGAATGAGGCTGGCCTTTCGGATTTTGCCGCGCTGCGCAAGGCAATCACCAGGCGCCAGCACGACCTCTACTTCGTGGCGTTCGATCTGCTGCATCTCAATGGCCACAACTTGCGCGACATGGCTCTTGAGGATCGGCGGGAAATCCTGGCCGGCCTCATAGGGTCCGACAGCCGCATCCAGTTCAGCGAGACGATGCCAGGCGAAGCTAACGCGATCTATCATCTAATCGACGCGGCCGGCCTGGAAGGGATGGTATCGAAGCGTCGAGACGGCAAATATCGCAACGGCCCGACCACCAATTGGCTGAAAACCAAGTCCTTCACCGAAAGCGCGTTCGAGCTTCTTGGCGTCGAACGAGAGCGGGGCAAGCCGGCGTTTGCCCTGATGGCCGAGCCGGGGACCCGCAAATATGTTGGCAGCGCCTTCGTCAGCGTCAACCGCGAGATGCGGGAGCGGCTTTGGAAGCGCGTCCAGGAACATGCCGGGCCACCGCCCAAGGGCATGCCAAAGCGGCCGGCAACGCAGTGGGTCAAGCCGGGAATCAAAGCTCGTGTGAAGCACCTTCGAGGCGAGGAAGACCTTCGGCACGCGTCGTTGCAGGATTTTTGGGAGGAATCGGCTGACGACGGCTAGGCCGTCAGCTCTTGGTAGGCTGAACCATCAGCCCCAGTTAGCATACTGCTATGCGATTCTTGCCCTTGTCAGAATTTATAGGCAATGGCGGCGCGAACGACGCTGAAGTTCGTCTCCACGTCATAAGGCGTCCCCGGCGAAAAACCAAAATCTTCCTTGCCAAGATCGACGTAGAGATATTCTGCGCGAGCAGTCCAATTGCTATTGAACGCATACTCAAGGCCGCCGCCGACCGCATAGCCTGTCTGGAACTTGCTCTCGCTCGCTGCAAAGACGTGCTCATCAATCTTCACTTCGCCCATCGCGACGCCTGCGGTGAAGTACGGTAGCCAGCGATCAAAGGCATAGCCGACACGGCCACGGATCGTCCCGAAAGCATCCAAGCTTGCTTCAGCGCTAAGCCCGCCGCCGAGGCCTGGCGAGAATTCTTCCTCGAAGCCGAGGTAGTTGATATCGCCTTCAATACCAAAGACCCATTGCCCGTACTGATAGTTCGCACCCACCAGGACACCGCCGGTGAAATTGCTGATGTCGGCGTTTCCGAGAACACCGATGAAGTCGCCGTCAACATCCCCGAAGGCCCCGCCCGCGTTTGCGCCGACATAGAAGCCTGTCCATGAATATGGGAGATCCATGGAGGCCACCGGTTCTACCACATCTGCTGCATAGGCCCCGGTTACGCTCATGGCCGCAGCCAAGAAAATTCCTGAAAAAATCCGCATAAATTCGCCCCTCGGTCAAACCACTCTCGTATGGGTTGTAACTCAAATGTTGAAAATTGCTGTGTCAGAATAGCCACACAGTTGATTAATTAGCATGACCGTTGGTCGCCTTGGCGGTCTGATCATCCACGCCTCTTCATAGAAATTGTTCGCCGTCGGCGCGGTGCTCGAAACAGAACCAGTGCGATGGCTGCCGCGGCTTGGCAAAGCCCCATCCTGCGTTCTTGCCGCAGCCAGGGATCCCAAAATCGGACGCTTTTTCAGCCGGAATAAATCGGGCGGGAGGAACGTTATCTCCTCATAGACGGCGGGTGAGGCAAAAGGGATATTTCGAGACATCCCTTCGTTGAAGCCGCCAGAATGGCTGCGGCTCGTTCTGGCCACTCAAAGGAGTCCAGAGATGAAAACGCACGCACTTATCCTTGCCGTCACATGCGCATCGCTCCTTGCCTTTGCTGGCGTTGCCAAGGCAGACGACCATCTGTTCGATGCCCTTCAGCATGGTCTCAGTCCGGATAGCCAACCCTTCCAGACCAACAAGGCTGGCCACAACGGCGATCTTGCGCCCGGGCAGGGCAGCCCGTTCACCGGTCATGATACACAGACCCCGGCCACGGACACGGAAGCAGCTAACGACCATGCGAATGTAAAGGCTCGCGAGCCGAAGTGATCAGAATCCGACGCGAGGGCCGGCCGCCAATCGGGCCGTGGATGGCATTGGACGAAAAAGGCCGGCGAAACGCCGGCCTTTGAGTCATGAAGCGGTGATCCGGGCCTGTAGTCGTGCTTGAACAGATCCACCGCCCTTTGAACCGTGATGGCCTCGGCCCGTGGGATGTAGAGCGGCCGAACGCGCTCGCCTGTTTCAGGCGCAGTTTTGGCAGGGAGACGGACAACGCTCGACCTCATTCCGCGCGCCCTTCCGGCCAGCAGCGCCACAACTCGCGATCGAGCACGGCGGCCACCATGTCGACAGACGGCGATCGTGGCGCGTCATGCGCGGTCTGGTGCTCTGCGAGGAACACCGCTTCCGGCCTCGGCGAAGCAGGCAAGGGCCGTCTCAATCCAGGCCGCGGCCGCACGAAATGCGGCGCTTTTTTCCGGGGTCGCGAACTCTTTTCTAGACGAATTGCGCAGGTGTTGGCCCCAGCGGTGTCCGCTTGCGCGGCGCCTGAGATTGTTGCCCTCCCGCCCCTGGTCATGCCGCGTGCCCATTTGCGACAGCGTAGGTCGGACGTCGGAACGAAAGGCGGCTCCGCGAATTCTACTGCTAGATAATCGGAATCGTCGCCCATGAGGCTCGCGACCCTCCACCTTGAAACTGCGAGATACGGGGACGTTTATCGCGCCGCAAGGCTCGTGCTGCTAAGGCAGCAAATGATGCGGCACATCAAGCGCACGGACGCCTCGGCGCAGAAAGTCGAGCAAGCGCTGGCCAGGCTGGCTGAAGCCAACGCGCTCACGGACTGGCAGTAGGGCCGCGCTCATGCGCGCCTCCGCAACATCGGCACGATGAGCGGGGGATTCAAAAAAGGTCGAGGCGCACGCCAACGCGGTTGGCCTCCACTTCATGTACTACAATTTTGTCCGCATTCATGCTTCGCTTCGCATGACCCCCGCGATGGCCGCTGGCGTCACCGGCAAGCTTTGGGAGATTGGCGATATCGTGGCGCTGATCGAGGCCAAGGAGGCCGAAAAACCGGCCGCTCGCGGGCCATACAACAAGCAAAAATCTGATATTGTCATTTCCCCCACGTCGGAGGGTTATTATTCATGACCCGTCATTGCATTATGCTGACGGGTGATGGTTGAACGTTGGGAGGTGGCAAATGCGCTTATTCTCTCCATTCGCTCTACGGACTGCTCGAACCCTCGCACTCCTACTGCTGGCTCTCACACTTGCACGCCCAGTCAGTTCGCAAACCACGGCGCCCGACGACACGATCCAAGTCATTGCTCAGCAGCAGAAAGTGATCAGTCAAATATACAAACTGGAAAGGGCCGGCGAGGGGGTCATGTATCTGGAAACTCTTGCGCTTCTCGCAGCCTATGGCGGCTGGACGCGGTGACCCAGAAATCACTTTTGGCAGCAAGAGGATAGAAAACCTTAAGCTTATCGAAGCCGTTGCGCGATTTAAGCTGTCAATCATTTATGCAAAGAAAGCAGTACAGAGAAACAAAGCATGTCTGAGGACGAACTGAAACGGTTTTCAGATATCTACCTTAATGTCGAGACTTTGTTCGCGGTGGCAAATGACGTGCATGACCTGCTTGAGGACGGCAAGATCGACGAAGCCAACGCTCTCTATCGCGACAAATCGATGCCCTTGATAGTCGCGATAAAGGCAGATTCATATACATTGATTTCGAGGTTCGAGGACAAGATTGATAAAGCTGCGCTTCATGCTCGTATCGCCAAGTAGGACGACGGGCGCGCCTCGCGGTCGCGGCGGCCTGCGCGTGTGAAGGCCATCAAAACCGCCAACATATCCCGCTTGGGATGAAGTGGAACGTTTCGCTGCTCCTTACCGTTGAAGCGGGAAGGAGAACGCCCGTGGCCGACCAAAATGTGCCATTTCGATCCGGCAGCTGCATTTGCCGTGGCGTGACGTTTCGCGTAACCGGCGATCCGCTCCGGGTTGGCATTTGCCACTGCACAGACTGTCGCAAGGCCAGCGGGTCGACTTTCTCTGCGTTTGCGGTGTGGCCACTGGAGGCATATGAACAAAGGACGGGCTTCACCGGCACATATGCGGAGAGGAGCTTCTGTTTGACTTGCGGCGGACGTGTCACCTCGATCCGCGACGACGAAGTGGATTATGATCGGCAGCCTCGACGAAGTACCAACGGACCTGACGCCCGAATATGAACTTTGGACATCGCGAGAGCTGGCTTAATCCTCTGCCATCCGCAACGCAGTTCGAAAAAGACAGAGAAGACCCCGGAAAAGAAACCGAGGTGGAACCACCTGAGCAGCCAGATCCCGACGCTGCAACTGAGCGCAATCCGCGTGGCTGACAATCTCGCCGGGCCGGGCCCTAACTTTAGCGACGCCTAGACGTACTGGGCGGTGTTCGGCGCGGCTCAACGCTGCCTCCTCTCAACCCTTATCTGCTGAGGGCCGCGCGCCACACCGAGCACGGTCTCGAGCATGTTTCATTGGAGCGCGGCGCCGAGCCACCGGAGCAATCCAAGGGCGGCAAGTTCCGTCAGATCGTTCCGCTTAAGTAAGGTGCCCTCCGCAACAATGGGATCATGGATTTGAATGCGTCGCTCCGCCGTGCCGTTATCGTCGTGGCGGCCCTCAATCTGAGTTATTTTGGCATCGAGTTCGCCGTGGCGCTGGCCATCGGCTCGGTGTCGCTTTTCGCCGACAGCGTGGATTTCCTCGAGGATACCTCGATCAATCTGCTGATCGCCTTAGGGCTGGGCTGGACGGCCCGCAATCGGGCACGGCTTGCCATGTCCTGTTGCTGGATGGAGGCGATGATTGGTCCCCACACTTATTGCAATTGGATCGGATGGTGTTTCCGGCGTTCGCCAAAACTCCCTATGTCGCTTCCATCGCGTGGATCTGCCGATACTCGCAGGAAACGCCTGGAAAGCAACGCGCGAACATGCTGAGAACGTGCTGCTACGCTTTTTGCAACGCAATGCTACGGTGTCGGAGGGGACGACGCGGCACGAACGGCGCTGGTTGGTCTTCAAATGCTTGACAGACAAGGCTTTGCAGGGACGCTGCGGGATGGCTCGGTATGGCTGGCACCGAATTTCAAGACCGGTGCCTTAAACCGCTCGGCCATCCCTCCATCGTGATTTTTCAATCACTTGGATGCTCGTCCTGATCTCAACTCATACCTGTCGGCACTGCTGCGCCACCCGGAGATCGTTCGCGCTTCATTGCTCTAGTGCGCCCGACGAAGTCCTGTCAACCAGCCGTTGCCTGTTCCTGCCATGGGCGTTTGACGGCGGAACTGAACCAGGACGAACATCGCTGCGCCGAAGATTGAAAAGCGGTGGTTTTTCACAACAATCGCCGGGACGGTTTGCGCCACAATCTCGCCCGGTTCCGACCACAATCGGTTAATACGGTGATAAACAATTCCTGTGCACAAGGGATTGCGAATCAAGGTGGCGCTGGCATTTGTCGAGTGGGTTTTGGCCCTGCCGACGGTCAAGTTGCGGTGCCTTTGTTGAGAGGGGACAATCGAAAAATGCAAAGCACGGCGCGCCCGCGTCTTCGTCGCGCTTCCGCTTTCGCGTTGTTTGCCCTGTCGGCTGCCTTGCTGGCGGCTTGCGCCGCGCCGCCACAGCCAAAGGCGATGGTCAACAAGAAACCCCGCTCCAAGGAATATTTTTCCGAATCCGAATACGGCGTGAAGGCCAGCCCGCGCGTCACCTTCAAGATGTCGGGCCTGCAGCGTGGCGGCGGACGCGACCAGCTCGGCAAGCCCTATCAGGTGCGCGGCAAGTGGTATTATCCGAAGGAAGACAAGCGCTATGCCAAGATGGGTCTCGCCTCCTGGTATGGCGAAGCCTTCCACGGCAGGCTGACCGCTAACGGCGAAGTCTACGACATGACACATCTGACCGGCGCGCATCCGACAATGCCGCTGCCGAGCTATGCGCGCGTCACCAATCTGAAGACCGGCAGCTCGGTCATCGTGCGCGTCAACGATCGCGGCCCTTACCATGACGGCCGCATCATCGATGTGTCGAAGCGCGCCGCCGAAATGCTCGACTATGCCAATATCGGCACGGCCAAGGTGAAGGTCGAATATGTCGGCAGGGCGCCGCTTGACGGCAATGACGATCGGTACCTGATGGCCTCCTATAATCCAGGCAACAGGGTGCCGGATCCGTCGGACGGCTTGCCCACCGGTGTCATGATCGCCATGAATGGACCATCGCCGAGTACGGCGTTGGCCGCCGCCGCTCCATTTCCCGGCCAGTTGACGAATTCCGCATCGGCACAGCCTGTCATTGCGGCGCAGGCGCCGGCCTCCGGCAATGTGACGCTGCCCGATTTCGGGCCGATCGTGCCGGAACGCCCGCAGATCAATCTGCCGGCGCAATCGCCGTTCAGCGTAGCGTCGCTGTCTTACGCGGACGAACGCGTGCAGCGCGCCCGCAATGTCTTTGCCGCGCTGGATAGCGCCGGAATGTCGCCTGCCGAAATCCTTCAATCGTGGAAGCGGCAGGCTCCGTCGCCCGCTGAGTATATCGCGGCGGGCTCATTCGATGATGCCGCCGAGGCGCAGCGTGTGGCGAGCCAGCTTTCCGGCTTCGGCAGGACCGAAATCCAGCGCTCCGAATTCGAGGGCAAGAACTGGTATTCGGTCGATCTCTATCCGGACGGCCATGCCAGCCTGGACGAGATGCTGCAGGCGGCATGGTCGCATGGCGCGCCAGACGCGCTCGTGGTTAGGAACTGACCGGCAAAACCCTGAAGTTTTGCCCTGTTGTCCATCGCGCGGTTGATCGGCCGGGACAAAGCCTGATAGCTTGTAGAGCTTGCCCCAGAAATGCCGGCTGACAGGTCGAACCTCTCATGAAATTTCGCTTCGCCGCGCCTCTCGCCGGGCTCCTGGGTTTTGGCCTCGTGCTGCTTTCGCTGGCTCCGGCCGCGGCGCAGCTTTTCGAAACCAAGTCCGCGCAGGCCTTCATGATCGATGCCGAAACCGGAACGGTGCTGTTTTCCAAGGATGCCGACAGGCCGATTCAGCCGGCATCGCTGGCCAAGCTGATGACGATGGAGGTGGTGTTCAACGCCATCAAATCGGGCCGCGTGACCCTCAACGATACATTCGTGGTGAGTGAGAACGCATGGCGCACCGGCGGCGCGCCATCCGGCACGTCGACAATGTTTGCCAAACTGAAGTCAACGATCCGGCTTGAAGACCTGATCCAGGGCGTGACGGTTCAGGCCGCCAATGACGGCTGCATCATCATCGCCGAAGGTTTTGCGGGATCGGAGGCGAATTTCGCGACTGAGATGACCGAGCGCGCAAGGCAGATTGGCCTCGAAAAATCGACATTCGTCAATGCAACCGGTCTGCCGGCCGACGGTCAGCAGACAACGGTTCGAGAGCTTGCGCTTCTGGCCCTGCATATCTGGCGCGAGTACCCGGACCTCTATCGCTATTACGGCCAAAAGGATTTCACCTGGAACAAGATCACCCAGAGGAACCGCAACCCGCTGCTGGCGATGGATATCGGTGCCGACGGCCTGGCGATCGGCAGGAGCGAGGCATCCGGGTTTGGCGTCGTCGGCTCGGTCAGCCACAGTGGCAGGCGGGTCATTGCGGCGATGAGCGGCCTGGCAAGTGACCGCGAGCGCGCCGAGGAAGCGCGAAAGCTGCTCGATTGGGGCCTTCGTTCCTTCCAGAAGACCGAGATTTTCGCCAAGGACGAGGTGGTCGGCGAGGCCCAGGTTTTCGGCGGTGCGAAATCCGGTGTGGCGCTGAAGGCAAAAGCGCCCGTGGTCATCTTCCTGCCCATCGCCAACCGCGACAAGCTGACCGCCAAGATCGTCTATGACGGGCCGGTTGCAGCTCCCGTGGAGGAGGGACAACCAGTGGGTGCGCTGCAGGTCTGGATCGGTGATACGCTGAGCCAGGAGACGCCGCTTTTCGCGGCCGAATCGGTTGGCGTCGGCACGCTGCCGCAACGCGCGCTCGATGCCGCCAAGGAACTGGCCGTCGGCTGGCTGCGTTAGCACCATGCGTGGATCTTTTCTCAAGTCAGGACTATTACGGTCCCGCAGCATGGATAAGGGCTTTGGCGTACGGATTTTTCATCACCTTCGAAGGCGGAGAAGGGGCAGGCAAGTCGACGCAGATCGAGCGGCTGGCCAGTAAGATGCGCGCCAAGAAATACGATGTCCTTGTCACGCGTGAACCGGGTGGCTCGCCGGGCGCAGAGGCGGTCAGGCATGTCCTGCTTTCCGGGGCTGCCGAGCCATTCGGCCCCCGGATGGAGGCGCTGCTTTTCGCCGCCGCGCGTTCCGACCATGTCGAGCAGGTCATCCGGCCGGCGGTCGAACGCGGCTCGATCGTGCTTTGTGATCGCTTCATGGACTCCTCGCGCGTCTACCAGGGCGTCACCGGAGGCCTCGACCCGGCGTTTATGGGAGCGCTGGAAAAGGTCGCCATCAATGGCATGGTGCCCGACATAACGCTGATCTTTGATATCGACCCGGCCGAAGGACTGCGGCGCGCCACGGCGCGGCGGGGCACCGATGCCGGCGCCGACCGCTTCGAAAAGGAAACACTTGATATCCACCAGCGCCGCCGCGAAGCCTTTCTGGCAATCGCCGCGGCAGAACCCGAGCGCTGCATCGTCGTCGACGCGTCCGCCGACCCCGACACGGTGGAGAATGTCGTCACCGCCGCCGTATTCGCGGCCCTGGAGACGATGACGCCGGCGCACAGGAAGGAGGCGCCGGGATGATTTTCGAACGGATCGCACCAGAACAGCACGACACGCTGGACGGCGTCCCGGAGCCATCCGAGACGCCGCGTCTGGTCGGGCATGGCCAGGCGGCGAACATGCTCGCCACCGCCTATCGCTCCGGGAAGCTGCCGCATGCGCTGATCTTTGTCGGACCGGTCGGCATCGGCAAGGCGACGCTCGCCTTTCACCTGGCGCATCATCTATTGAAGCATCCGGCGTTCGAACAGGCGCCGGAGGTCCTTGCCGTTCCCGATCCGGCGTCATCGCTGTTTCGCCAGATCGCCACCGGCGCGCATCCCTCGGTGCTGCATCTGACCCGCCCGCCGAACGACAAGACGAAGAGTTTTAAGACGGTCGTCACCGTCGACGAGATCCGCAAGGTCAGCCGCTTCCTGTCGCTGACCTCGCATGACGGCAGCTACCGGGTGGTGATCGTCGATCCGGCCGACGACATGAATACCAATGCTGCCAACGCTTTGTTGAAGAATCTTGAAGAACCACCGGCACGCACACTGTTCATCCTCATTGTCCATGCGCCGGGCAGCCTTCTGCCGACGATCCGCTCGCGCTGCCAGATGGTGCGGCTGACTCCGCTCGATGCCGAGAGCCTGATGACGGTTCTGGAGAGCGTCGAACCACCGCCACCGGACGATCCCGCGGCGCGCGCAGCACTGGCCAAGCGGGCAGGGGGCAGCGCGCGCACCGCAATCCTGTTGACGCAGTATGGCGGGCTGGAAATCGCCGAAACGCTCGACGCTCTGGCGACAGCGGGAAAGAGCGATGTTGCCGGCGCCTATCGCCTCGCGGAGGCGGTCGCCGGGCGCGACCGGGCCATCCAGTTCGATATCTTCAATCGCCGTGCGCTCGACCTGCTCTCGACCGGTGCAAGCCAGGCCGCGCTGGCGGGCGATCTGGCGCGGGCGAAAACGCTGTCGGATACTTGGCACGAGGCTTTGAACGCTATATCTGAGACCGACACCTACAATCTCGACAAGAAGCAGCACGCCTTGACCATGATCGACCGCCTGAATTCTGCAATGCGAATGTGACGGCCCATCGGGATGGCAATCGCCGTTTCGATACGATATCTCACCGGCATCTTTCATTCAGACATTCATGACGGCTCATCCATGGCACTCGAAAAATACTACCTCACGACGCCGATCTTCTATCCGAACGGCAAGCCGCATATCGGTCATGCCTACAATGTCATCGCCAGCGACACGCTGGCCCGCTTCCAGCGGCTCGACGGCAAGGACGTCTTCTTCGTCTCGGGAACCGACGAGCACGGTTTGAAGATGCAGCAGACGGCGGACGCCGAAGGCCTGACGCCGAAAGCGCTTGCCGATCGCAATTCGGCGATCTTCCGCTCGATGCTCGAAGCGACCGGCTGTTCGAACGACGTTTTCATCCGCACCACCGAGGAGCGCCACTACAAGGCGTGCCAGGCGATCTGGACGCGCATGGCGGAAAACGGCGACATTTACCTCGACCGCTATAGCGGCTGGTATTCGGTGCGACAGGAAGCCTATTTCGACGAGGCTGAAACCAAGGTCGGCGACGACGGCATACGTCGCGAACCGCTCGGCTCGCCCGTCGAATGGACCGAGGAAGAGAGCTATTTCTTCCGCCTTTCCGCCTATCAGGACAGGCTGCTCGCGCTCTATGAGAGCAGCCCCGAATTTGTCGGACCGGCGGAGCGGCGCAACGAAATCGTCAGCTTCGTCAAATCCGGGCTGAAGGACCTGTCGATCTCGCGCACCACGTTCAAATGGGGTGTGCCGGTGCCGGGCGACGACAAGCATGTGATGTACGTCTGGGTCGATGCACTGACCAACTACATCACGGCTGCCGGTTATCCGGATGCGGCCGATGACAGATGGTCCTTCTGGCCGGCGAACGTCCACGTCATCGGCAAGGACATCGTCCGCTTCCATGCCGTCTACTGGCCGGCCTTCCTGCTGTCGGCAGGGATCGAACTGCCGAAGCGCGTATTCGCGCATGGCTTTCTGTTCAACCGCGGCGAGAAGATGTCGAAGTCGGTCGGCAATGTCGTCGATCCGTTTGCGATGATCGAGCATTATGGTCTCGATCAGGTACGCTATTTCTTCATGCGCGAGGTGCCGTTCGGCCAGGACGGCAGCTATAGCCACGAGGCCATCGTCAACCGCACCAATGCCGACCTCGCCAATGGCCTTGGCAATCTGGCGCAGCGCTCGCTGTCGATGATCGCCAAGAACTGCGGCGGCGTAGTGCCGAAACGCAGCGATCTGGCGGAGGTCGACAGGGCGATCCTCGACCAGGCGGTGGAGGCGCTTGCTACTGCACGCAAGGTGATGGCGGAGCAGGGCATCCACCTAGCGCTGGCGGCGATCTTCGGCGTCGTGGCGGAGGCCGATCGCTACTTCGCCTCGCAGGAACCCTGGGCGCTCAGAAAGACCGATCCGGCGCGCATGGAAACGGTGCTGTGGACGACCGCGGAAGTCGTCCGACGCGTGGCGCTGCTGTGCCAGCCCTTCATTCCGGGATCGGCCGCTAAGCTGCTCGACCTGCTGGCCGTACCGGCGGACAGCCGCGATTTCGTACATGTCCACGCGGACTGTGCGCTGGTATCAGGGGCAGCTTTGCCCGCGCCGGAGGGCGTGTTTCCGCGTTACGTCGAGCAGCCGGACGCGAACATCTGATGTTGGTCGACAGTCACTGCCATCTCGACTTTCCGGATTTCGCAGAGGAGCGGGCGGCCATCGTCGCCCGCGCTGTAGCCGCTGGAATCGGCCGCATGGTGACGATCTCGACGCGTGTGAAGCGGTTCCAGCAAGTGATTGAGATCGCTGAGTCTTTCGACGAAGTTTACTGCTCGGTCGGCACCCATCCGCACAATGCCGCCGAGGAGCTGGACGTGACTGTCGAGGCGCTTGTCCGGCTGTCCGCTCATCGCAAAGTGGTGGCGATCGGCGAGGCCGGGCTCGACTATTTCTACGATCATGCGCCGCGCGATGCGCAGGCGCAGGGCTTTCGCACGCACATCGCCGCAGCGCGCGAGACGGGCCTGCCTTTGGTCATCCATGCGCGCGACGCCGACAGCGACATGGCTGATATCCTCGAGGACGAAACAGGGAAGGGCGCCTTCCCCTTCGTCCTGCACTGTTTTTCGTCCGGGCGCAGGTTGGCCGAAGTCGGGGTGGGGCTCGGCGGCTTTGTTTCCTTTTCCGGCATCGCGACTTTCAAGAATTCGGCCGAGCTGCGCGCCATCGCCGCCGATGTGCCACACGACCGCCTGCTGGTCGAAACCGACGCGCCGTACCTCGCGCCGATACCGTTTCGCGGCAAGCGCAACGAGCCTGCCTATGTCGCGCATACGGCCAAGGTGCTGGCCGAAACGATCGGCGTCAGCGAGGCCGAAATCGCCGCCGTCACCACCGACAATTTCTTCCGGCTGTTCAGCAAGATGCCGCGCCCGACCGCGCTGAGCGCCTGACGCATGAGCGACCGGCTGCGCCTCACCATACTCGGCTGCGGCTCATCGCCGGGCACGCCGCGCATCACCGGCGACTGGGGCAATTGCGATCCGGCCAATCCGAGGAACCGGCGCATGCGCAACGCAGCGCTCATCGAGCGGATCGCGGCAAACGGCGACAGGACCACAGTCGTCATCGATACCGGACCGGATTTTCGCGCGCAGATGCTGCTGGCATCGGTCAGGCGCATCGATGCGGTCGTCTATACGCATCCGCATGCCGACCATATCCACGGTATTGACGATTTGCGCGGCTTCGTGCTCGAGCAGCGTCATCGCATCGATATCCACGCCGACCAGCCCACCATGCTGCGCTTGCGGCAGGCGTTCGCCTACTGTTTTGAAACACCGCAAGGCAGTTCCTATCCGCCTATCGTAGAGCCTCATATCATCGACCACACCAGGCCGGTGGTGATCGAAGGCGAGGGGGGTACCCTCGCCCTCGAGCCGCTGCCGCAGATCCATGGCGATATCATATCGCTTGGTTTTCGCATCGGCGGGCTCGCCTATTGTCCCGATGTCAGTGATTTCCCCGACGCCACCGCCGAACGGCTGCGCGACCTGGACGTGCTGGTCATCGACGCGCTGCAGTACAGGACACATCCGAGCCATCTGTCGCTCGGCCAGGCACTCGGCTGGATCGAAAAACTGACGCCGAAAAAGGCCGTTCTGACGCACATGCATGTGCCGCTCGACTACGCTGCGGTGATGGCCGAGACGCCGGCCGATGTCGAGCCGGCCTATGACGGCATGACAATCGAAATCCCTTATGACTCTGCATGATAGGTTCGGTTCTTCATGGCTGGAAGCATTGATCGTGTGACCAGGGCAGCGGCCGATGCCGGCCTCGAGATCGAAATCACGCGCATGGGTGCCTCGACACGCACCGCCGAGGAAGCCGCCGCGCAATGCGACTGCGCAGTCGCCCAGATCGTCAAATCCTTGGTGTTCCAGGGGGAAACCAGCGGAAAGCTGTTTCTCTTCCTGGTTTCCGGCTCCAATCAGCTCGATCTGGCCAGGGCTGCCGCACTGACCGGCGAGCCGCTGAAGCGCGCCGACCCGCGGCAGATCCGCGACGAGACCGGCTTTGCAATCGGCGGCGTAGCCCCGATCGGCCATCTGATTGCAATCCCGGCGTTCGCCGACGAAACGCTGCTCGGTTTCGATCGCGTTTGGGCAGCGGCCGGCGCGCACGACGCGGTGTTCGCCGCCGAGCCACACGCAATGGTCAGGGCAGCGCAGGCTGTCGTAGCGACGCTGGCAGTCTGAATCGAACGCGCCTGATATCGCAGCCTCGGGGCTGCAGCGAGCGCCGCCCGGCGCACTCCTATTCGGCGGCGATGGCGGTGGGAAGCAGCATGACGTCAGGCGCCGCCGGCGCGAACAACATCTTTACGACGTTTCGGAAGGCGAGGATCTGGCGTTCGAGGACACGCGGGTCGCCGAGCTCCCTCGACATGATGATGCCGCCATCGATCACACAGGAGAACATGATGGCCACGTCTTCGAGGTCCATGCCTTTGCGGGCAGGATAAACGGCCGCGATCTCGTTCAGCGCATCGCGAATCCGCCCGTTCCAGGAGCGTACGGCGGCGGCGGCGATGTCGCGAACGGTGCGGTCGAAGAGGCGCTCCTGATAGGTGAACGTCGCGATCAGGCAGCCGGGGTGGCCGTTCGGCAGATCACCCATCAACTCGGCAAGCAGCTTGAGCGTGATCAGGAACGACTGCAACGGATCATCGGACAATTGCCGGCCGCGGTGAAACACATCATCGAAGATGCGGTCGTTCTCCTCGACGTAGCGCAGCATCAAGGCGCGGGCGAGTTCGTGCTTGTCCTTGAAATGATAGAAGAAGCCGCTCTTGGTGATGCCGGCTTCGGCAATCACCTCCTCGATGGAAGTCGCGCCGAACCCCTTGGCGAGCACCGAGGCCTCGGCGATCTCCAGAATGCGTTCGCGCGTTTCCGCACCCTTGCGCATGACCGAATGCCCTCAAATCTACTGTACCGGCGGTATGGTTTTCACACCCGCCAGCATCGGCACCGATAGCAATACGACCGGCCCGGCGCGGCTATCCGTCTGTAATTGCTGCGGTTCCCGCTTCAGTGGAGTACCGGACCACAAGCCTTCTATCGCACCGGCGGCACGCGCTGCTAAAACTTGGCTATTCCGAACCGGCCGCCACCAGGGCAGCACGATGTCATCTTACCACTGGAGACAAACATGGCCAAGTACCGCCAGAACCTGCCGCAACTCGCCAACAGAACATTCCTGAGCGATGGCGGCATGGAAACGACTTTCATCTTTCACGAAGGCCTCGACCTTCCGCACTTTGCTTCATTCACGCTGATGGCAACGCCTGAAGGCCGGCAGAAGCTGAGGGAATATTACGTCCGTTATCTGACCATTGCGCGCAGAAGCGGGACCGGCTTCATCCTCGACACGCCGACGTGGCGAGCCAACCCCGATTGGGGAACCTTGCTCGGCTACGGGCCGGAAGCGTTGCGGGCCGTCAACGAGAGCTCGATCGAGCTTCTTCTCGACCTGCGCAATGAGTTCGAGACCGCCGAAACGCCGTGCGTCGTCAGCGGCGCGATCGGGCCGCGCGGCGACGGCTACAAAGCCGGCAAGATGGACGCCAACGAGGCGGAAGCCTATCACGCGCCGCAGATCGAGAGTTTCGCGCGGACCGAGGCCGACATGGTTGCGGCCTATACGCTCACCAATTTCCACGAGGCAATCGGCGTGGCGCGGGCGGCCAAGGCGCATGCCATGCCGTGCATGATCTCGTTCACGGTGGAAACGGACGGCAAGCTGGTGACCGGCATGGCGCTCGGCGAGGCGATCGACAGGGTCGACGACGCGACAGACGGTGCGCCGGCCTACTATATGATCAACTGCGCCCATCCAACGCATTTCATGCAGGCGCTGAACAAGGGCGAGCGCTGGCTCGATCGCGTCTATGGCGTGAAGGCGAATGCTTCGGCCAAAAGCCATGCCGAACTGGACGAATCGGAGACGCTCGACGCGGGCGACCCGGACGATCTCGGGCGGCGCTACAGCAGGCTGACAGCCTCGTTTCCGACGATGCGCATCCTGGGCGGCTGCTGCGGCACTGACCACCGGCACATCGCGGCGATCTGCGAAGCCTGCGTGCCGCAAGCGGCGTAGGAGCCTGTGTGCGTCCCAGGAGACGCTACGCTATCAACCGCAGTTCCGCTTAGTTCCAAGGAACAAGGAGTTGCGGTTGGGCCGAATGCATGCAATCAAAACCGCATCTCAGTTCCATAATCTATCTTATGCGACTTCCGGATAGGTGGCCAGATGCAGTCGCGGCTGATGACCGCCCGGCTCGCCGCCTAGCAAGCAGTGCATATGCTGGACCGTGCCTGCCTTGACCATGAACTGGCAAATGCCAAGCTGATCAACGTCGAGTATGCCTTGGATCCGGCTGCTAACGGTCGACCTGTTCGGCTGCCTGCGCTTCGCTTCCGCCAAACATGCCTGGCGGCTCCGCCGAGGAAACCGCCGCCTGCCCTCTGCCGATCATCGCCCGAAAGCGGCTCCTGCGGCGCGGCGGCAGCGGTGCGCCCGACCCGCGGGACAGAACCCGCGCGCCTGGCGCCGCTGCTGCCAAAGAGGCCGCCAAGCAATCCGCCGCCGGCAGACTGCTGTGCCTGTTGCTCCAGTTCTTCGATGCGGGACTGCGCCGCGTTCAGCGCCTGTTCCTGCACAACGATCGTCTGCGCCATGTCGTATGGCGCGCCGGGCTGCCGGGCAATCTGATCGCTGATGAAGCGTTCCGCTTCGGCATCGCGCGGCGGCGTCTGTCGCTCGACGTTCGCAAGTTTCTCGAAAAGATTGCCGATCGCCTGCTGGTCGTTCCTGTCCATGGGAAGCACTCTGACATCCAGGCGCGCCGCGTTCCAAGAGATTTTCGCGACGCGCTTCAAGTCTCTGTTTATGCATGTCGCAGCCCCAAAAACGCTGCCGCGACATGCATTGATTTGACGCGGCTATTCGCGCTCGCCGGTGAAGTTCAACAGCAGCTGGAAGATGTTGATGAAGTTCAGATAGAGCGAGAATGCACCGAACACGGCGAGCTTCTGCTGCGATTCCGCACCGAAGTTTTCCGCAAACTGCTCCTTGATCGTCTGGGTATCCCAGGCGGTGAGACCAATGAACACGGCGATGCCGATCACCGAGATGGCGAACTGGAGCGCAGTCGAGCCGAGGAAGATATTGACGATGCTGGCGATCACCACGCCGATCAGACCCATGATCAGGAAGGACGAGAACTGGGTCAGGTCGCGTTTGGTCGTGTAGCCGTAAAGGCTGGTTGCGCCGAACATGGTGGCGGCGATGAAGAAGGTGCGCGCGATGCTGGTCCCGGTGAACACCAGGAACACGGAAGCCAGCGACAGGCCCATGACCGCACAGAATGCCCAGAACATCGCCTGAGCGCCGGCCGCGGACATCGTTTGTATCCGGAACGAGAACAGCAGCACGAAGGCGAGCGGTGCCAGCATCACCACCCACTTCAACGGGCTGGAAAAGATCGGCACGTAGAGGGCTGGCGTGGAAGCCACCACGAAGGCGATCACGCCGGTAACGACGAGGCCAACGCCCATATAATTGTAGACGCGCAGCATGTGCTGGCGCAGGCCCTCGTCGTAGACGGCGCCGGTTTGGGCTCCGACGCCGGTGCGGTATCCTAGATTGGGGGTGTTCATGCCGGTTCTCCTTTGTGAGGGTCAGTAAAGCGTGTTGGCGAGCGTTTCTGCGGTGCGATCGAGATCGCGGACACCGCTTCGGGCGACGACTGCGTAAGCAACTTCGCCGATCTGGAAATAGGCCGAGGAAATTTCGCCCAAGGGGGCGACGGTCGGCTGGACCACGTCGAACGTTCCGGGCCTGATCGCGAACAGTGAGACCAGCCCCAGGTCCCCTGTTTCGACAGCCATCTCGACGCTCGGGCCGAACTGCGACGGATAGATCTGCACGTCACGCACCTTCCAGTCCTTCGGCAGCGACGGCATGACGATCGCCGTGGCGGCGCGGATTTCGTCCGCATCGTAGTTCGGCGCTTCGGGCTGGGATGACATGGCCTCGCGCATGATCGTCGTCCTGTGTGCCCGGATCGCTTCCTCCAGATAGACAGGCGGCTGGGTCGAGGCGACGACTTTCGTCACCGATATCGGCCCGACGATCCCGTTCGCCAACCAGCCCGCAGCCACCAGGACTGCGACCGCCGCAGCCCGCTGCGCCGTGCGTAAGGCGCGCCCCCGGGCCAGTCCCCGCTCCAGCCGCCGTGCCGCATCGGCCGTTGCCGGCCGCGCCATGCCCTTGGATCCGGCAAGCGCCACGCGCAGTTCGTCGCGCGTCCTGAGGTCGGACATCACGCGAGCGGCCGCCTCCGGACGGGCGGAAAGAAACGCCTCGACCTCGATGCGGCGGGCAACGTCCAGCTGGTCGTCGACATAGGCGTCGAGGTCGGCATCGGTCACCGGGTCGCGCAGTTCGCTCATCATGGACATCACGGGCCTCCCACGATCTTGAGGTGGCTTTTCGCATGTGCCGGCAATTTGTCCTCCATCTCGCGGAGCGCTGCGCGCGCCCTGCCGATGCGCGACATCAGCGTTCCCAGCGGTACGCCGCTGGCCTCGGCCGCCTGGGTGTAGGTAAGTCCCTCGATTGCGACGAGATGCAGCGCCGAACGCTGCTCATCCGGCAATTTGAAAAAAGCTTCGCGCACCTGTGCCAGGCGGACGGAATGCTCCTGGGGAGCCTGCATGCTGGCGTCGGCAAGATATCCGGCCTGCTCGACGCGCACCGCTTCGGATTTGCGGGACCGCAAGCCGTCAATGAAAGCGTTGTGGACGATCGACAGCAGCCATGCGCGCAGGTTACCGCCGGATCGAAAGGTGCCGCGCCGCTCATAGGCACGCACCAGCGCGTCATGCACCAGATCCTCTGCTTCTGCGCTGTCGCGCGCCAGCGAACGCGCGTAGCGCCGCAGGGAACCAAGCTGTCCTATGATATCGAAGCGTGGCATCGACCCTCTCATGTCCTGTTTACGGAGCATGACAGGTTTTAATCCCGCTCTTTGAGTTTTTGCGATCCGGGAAGATCAGGCATCACCGGTATAACGCCACCATCGCGCGTACGGCTTGTTTGTCCGCGAACGATCCCTCAGCCGCCACAATTCGGAGCGCGGTTTTAGCGCACCGGGGATTTCGATGTTTATACCTGAATTAATTTGTGACGCGGAAAATCGCGAAGGTGTCATCTTTCTCGGGGCACGTGCGAGTTATAGGCAGGAAACATTCACCGCCGAATCTTCGCTTCGCCGACGGCCCTTTGGGCCCGCTTTGTTCAACGAATTATCGACCCGACATGACAAGCAATGTGCCAACCCAGCGGGATACCCGCATCGATGTCTTCCGCGCGCTAGCGCTACTGACGATCTTCGTCAACCATGTGCCGGGGACGATCTTCGAGTATTTCACGCATAAGAATTTCGGCTTTTCCGATTCGGCCGAAGCCTTCGTGCTGATTTCAGGGATTGCCGTTGGGCTCGCCTACGGACTGAAGTTCCAGCCGGGGAACCGGTTGCTCATCACCCTGAAGGCCTGGCGGCGTGCCGGTGTCCTCTATGTCACCCACGTCATGACCACTGTCGCGACGCTGGCGATCTTCTCGGCGGCTGCATTGCATTTTTCGCGGCCCGACCTTTTGAAGCTGATCAATATCCAGATGATCATCGAGGACACGCCGGAAGCGCTGCTCGGCATCGCGGCGCTCGGGCATCAGATCGGCTATAACAACATTCTTTCCATGTATGCCGTCGTACTTCTGATGATGCCGCTTTTCTTGTGGATCGGCACTTTCAGCCTGCGCCTTATGCTTGCTGCGTCCGCTCTCCTCTGGCTCATCGTCGGAATTTTCCAGATCGCGCCTTCGAATTTTCCCGGCGACGGCTTCTGGTTCCTGAACCCGCTCTCCTGGCAGTTTCTTTTCGTCATCGGGATCGCCGGCATGCTGCATGTCAAGCGCGGCGGCGAAATCCGCTTCAACTGGATGATGGCGAGCGCGGCTGTCGGGTATCTGGTCGGTGCGCTGATTTGGGTGCGGCTGCCGCTGTGGGGCATCGAGACGGCCTCCGGCCTGCCTACCGTGCTGACCGGCTTCGACAAGACGTTCCTGTCGCTGTCGCGCCTCATGCACATTTTGGCGATCGCCTATCTGATCGTGGCAATCCCGGCGCTTTCCAACCTGGCGAGGACCAGGCCCGGACACCCGCTCGCGGTTCTCGGTAAGCATTCGCTGCCGGTCTTCATCGCCGGAACGATCTTCGCCATGATCGCGCAGGTCATGAAGGTCGTCAGCCCAGGCGGGCTCCTCTACGACGCAATCCTGATCTCGACAGGCATCGCGCTGCAATTCGGCTTCGCCTATTACCTCGAATGGTTGCCGCGGATCGGTTGGGGCGGCAAGAAACAGCAACCTGTCGCCGCCTTGCCGTCGGCCGCCCTCAAGTTGGCGTCATAGAACGGCGTCGACCAACTGACATGCGGAAAGCCACATTTGCCTGCTGCGTCCTCCTCGCCGTGTCGTGTAAATGACGAGTACGATGAGCCGTGCCAATAGAGGCTTGTCTTCCGGTTTGGCGGTTTTCAGCTTGGTGCAAATGAAACCGCTGGCGCAGCACGGCCGATTTGCGTATCACTCCGCCGCCAACGGAACCGCGCCGATGTTTGAAGACCTCCAGCCTGCCCCAGCCGACAAGATCCTCGCCTTGATCGGCCTCTTTCGCGCCGATCCCCGCCCCGGCAAGGTCGACCTCGGCGTTGGCGTCTACAAGGATCGCGATGGCAAGACGCCGGTGATGCGCGCCGTGCGCGAAGCCGAAAAGCGACTGCTGCAGGGCCAGGATACCAAGACCTATCTCGGCCTTGCCGGAGATACCGGCTTCAACACGGCGATGGCGAAGCTGGTCTTTGGCCCTGCGGCCGAGCTGACGCGCATCCGTGCGGCGCAGGCGCCCGGCGGCTCGGGCGCGCTGCGACTGGTGGCTGAGCTGCTCAAGAGGACGCGATCGGACGCGACGATCTGGCTGTCGGACCCGACCTGGCCGAACCACATGCCGGTGATGCGAGCCGCCGGCCTGCAGATACGCGAATATCCCTATTTCGACACCGCCTCAGGTGCTGTTCGCTTCGCCGACATGATAAGTGCGCTGGCGACCGCCAAAAGCGGCGACGTGGTGCTGCTGCATGGTTGCTGCCACAATCCGACAGGCGCCAATCTAGACACCGCGCAGTGGGCTGAAATAGCCGACCTCGTCGTCGAGCGCGGCCTGCTGCCTTTTGTCGACATTGCCTATCAGGGCTTTGGCGAAGGCCTCGACGCTGACGCCGTTGGCTTGCGCCTGCTGGCGGCGAAAGTCCCGGAAATGGTCGTTGCCTCGAGCTGCTCGAAGAACTTTGCCGTGTATCGTGACCGTGTCGGCGCGGCGATGATCCTGGCCAAAGACAGCACGCAGGCGGATGTGGCAATGAGCCAGATGCTGTCGGCCGCCCGCGCCATGTACTCGATGCCGCCTGACCACGGCGCGGCCGCGGTGCGCATCGTGCTTGAAGACGCCACGCTGCGCGCCGACTGGGAAGCTGAGCTCGAGGAGATGCGCCTGCGTATGCTGCGGCTTCGTGTCCAGTTCGCCGAAGCGCTGCGGCGGCAGTCCAATTCCGATCGCTTCGATTTCGTCGCCAGCCATCGCGGCATGTTTTCCCGGCTTGGCCTGTCCGAAGCGCAGGTCGAGCGGCTGCGCGCCGAGCACGGCGTCTATATGGTCGGCGACAGCCGCATCAACGTCGCTGGCCTGCCGGAGGACGGCATGGACGCGCTCGCCAAGGCGATCGTCTCCGTGCTCGACTGAGCACTTTGCTTGACTATGATCTTTTCCGAAAACCGGCTTCCACTTTTCGGATCATGGCCCGCAACTGTGGACAATGCGCCCTTGCCGGCTGACAGCATTTGCCGAGTGATCGGTGCACGATAGCATTCGACAGATGAAACCCTCGAAAGACATTTCCCGGCTGATCGAAATCATGGCGGCGCTGCGGGCGCCGGAAACCGGCTGCCCGTGGGATATCGAGCAGGATTTCTCGACCATCGCGCCCTACACGATCGAAGAAGCCTACGAGGTGGCGGATGCGATCGCGCGCGGCGACCTGGGCGATCTACGCGACGAGCTCGGCGATCTGCTGCTGCAGGTCGTCTACCATGCGCAGATGGCCGAGGAGGCCGGTGAATTCGCCTTTGGCGACGTGGTCCAGGCCATCACCACAAAAATGATCCGCCGCCATCCGCATGTCTTCGGCGACGACAAGGCGCGCAGCGCCGGCATGGCCAAGGGCATGTGGGAGAAGATCAAGGCCGAGGAAAAGGCGGAAAAGCGAAACGCCCGCCTCGCCCGCGGGCACGATCCTGAGGATCATGGCAAGGGTTTTCTGGACAGCGTACCGGTCGCCCTGCCCGCTTTGACCCGAGCGCTCAAGCTACAGGAAAAAGCGGCCCGCGTCGGCTTCGACTGGAGCGAGGCCACGCCGATCCTCGACAAGATCGAGGAAGAGATCGGCGAGTTGCGCCAAGCCCTTGCCAAGGGCGATACGGCTTCGATCAAGGACGAGTTCGGCGACATGCTGTTTGCCGTCGTCAATCTCGGACGTCATCTCAAGGTCGATTCCGAAGCGGCGCTCAGCGGCACCAACGAGAAATTCCGGTCGCGGTTCCACTATGTCGAGCACGCGCTGGAAGCGTCCGGAAACACCCTGGAAAAGGCGACGCTCGACGAGATGGAGGCGCTTTGGCAGCAAGCCAAGAGCGCGAAGTAACAGCGATTACCCATTGTTTTTACGGCGCAATCTGCTTTCTATCTCTTCATGCGCGCTTTGCGTCGCCTTGAGCGCGACGGTCACGCCGCCGTCTTCATTGTCGGTGCGCGAGACGACGTCGCCATTGCGGTAGAGCCAATCGACGAGCCCGAGCTGCTCAGGCTTGAGCGTGACGGTCAGCGTTTCCAGTTCGCCAGACACTCTTGTCTCGATGATCGCCTTCAGCACATCGATGCCCTCGCCGGTGGCGGCCGATATGGCAATCGGCGGCGCCTTGTTGCCGTCGATGCCGTCGGCGAGCAATCGCGCCCGGTTGCCTTCATCGAGCCGGTCGATCTTGTTCCACACTTCGATGACACGCTTGGTGTCGCCGGCATCGACGCCGAGATCGGCGAGGATGCGCTCGACATCCTCGGCCTGGGCGGCCGTGTCGGGGTCCGAAATATCGCGCAGGTGGATGACGAGATCGGCCTCGACCACCTCTTCCAGCGTTGCCCGGAAGGCTGCAATCAGATGCGTCGGCAGATCCGAAATGAAACCGACCGTGTCCGAAAGGATGACCGGCGTGCCGTGCGGCAGTCGCACCCGACGCAGTGTCGGGTCGAGCGTGGCAAACAGCATGTCCTCGGCCAGCACCCCTGCTCCGGTCAGCCTGTTGAACAGCGTCGACTTGCCGGCGTTGGTATAGCCGACGATCGCCACCACCGGGAACGGCACCTTCTTGCGCTTGGCGCGGTGCAGGTCACGGGTGCGCCGCACGGTTTCCAGCTCGTGCTTCAGCTTCTTGATCTTGTCCTGCAGGGCACGGCGGTCCGACTCGATCTGTGTTTCACCAGGACCGCCGAGGAAACCGGCGCCGCCGCGCTGGCGCTCGAGGTGGGTCCAGCTTCGCACGAGCCGGCCCTTCTGATAGTTGAGGTGAGCCAGATCGACCTGCAGCGTGCCTTCCTTGGTCCGTGCGCGCTCGCCGAAAATTTCCAGGATCAACCCGGTGCGGTCCAGCACCTTGGCGTTCAATTCCTTTTCCAGGTTGCGCTGCTGCACCGGCGTCAGCGGATGGTCGACAATGACCAGTTCGGCACGGCCCTCTTTGACGATCTCGGCGAACTCCGCGACCTTGCCGCTTCCGAGCAGGGTTGCAGGCCGCGGATCGTTGACGGTCACCACCGCGGTATGGATCGGGTCGAGGTCAATGGCTTGGGCAAGGCCAACCGCCTCGTCGTGGCGAGCCTCGGCGGAACGCGTCAGGCGCGGGCGATTCGTGTCTTCGTCGCCTCGTGGCTGGCGGGTAAGCACGGGCACAATGACCACGGCCCGGGTCGGGCCTTCGGCTTCCGGCCCCGGCTGATATGCTGGTTTTTCGCGAACGCTGCGGTCCGCGTCTTTCTTACGTGCCAATCAGGCGCCCTGGCTTTCCTCACCATCGAACATCTGAACCGGCTGGCTCGGCATGATCGTGGAAATGGCGTGCTTGTAGACGAGCTGAGAATGGCCGTCTCGACGCAGCAGAACGCAGAAATTGTCGAACGAAGTGACCACACCGGTCAGCTTCACACCGTTGATGAGAAAGATGGTGAGTGGGTTTTTGCTTTTGCGAACTGAATTCAGGAACAGGTCCTGAAGATTTTGCGATCGTTCCGCCATTGTTCTTGTCTTTCGCCGATCCCCTTCGGTTTGCAGGCCAATGCGCCAAATTACCTGGCACATGTCAAGCGCGCAAACACCGTCTTGCCGTCAATAACGACAAGCAGAACGAGATATATTGATGTTCATTCCACCTGTGCGGTTATCAGGCTGGACTTTTTTCCGCAACGTCAAAAAAGGCGTGCCGCAAGGAAAGTGTTATGGAGCCCGGATGGCCGTTGGCGACGGGTGCACCGTCGATCGCCACGATCGGCATGGCGATTGTGGTCGCGGAGCTGATGAAAACCTCGCGCGCGGCCTTGGCTTCGGCGACCGAAAAGCCCCGTTCCTCGATCTTCAGGCCGAGCTTGGCGGCCACTTCGAACAGCGTGGTGCGGGTGATGCCTCGCAGGATGCCGTGCTCGGCCGGACGCGTGACCAGCACGCCATCCCTGGTGATGATCCAGGCATTCGACGATCCACCTTCCTTGACCGTGCCGTCGGCATCGACGAACCAAGCTTCCTGGGCGCCGGCTTCCTTGGCCTTCTGCTTGGCGAGCACATTTGGCAACAGGCCGACCGACTTGATATCGACCCGATCCCAACGGTTCTCCGGCACGGTGATAACCTTGATTCCGCTTTCGGCTCTCTTCGTGGCAGCAGCGGGGTCGGCTTTCCTGGCGGTCACCACCAGCGACGGCTTCGTGCCCGCCGGAAAAACAAAGTCACGGCTGGCGACGCCACGCGTCACCTGAAGATAGACCAGGCCATCGGTGACATGGTTGCGGCGGACCAGCTCGCGCATGATGATCGGCAACACGCCCCGCGTGACCGGCCAGGCGATCGACAATTCGGTCAGCGAACGGTTCAGCCGCCCGAGATGGCGAGGCATATCGACGATGAAGCCGCGCGCCACCTCGCAGACCTCGTAGACGCCATCGGCGAACTGATAGCCGCGGTCCTCGATATGCACGAAAGCGTCGGCGTGAGCGACATAGCGCCCGTTCACATAGGCAATGCGCGGCATGGGTCACCCCTGGAGAAGTCAGCGCATGACCCCGAAAATCGGAATCGATTTTCGGAAAGGATCATGCCCGCAAAAATCAAAACGCTACAGCGCCCTTTGCGCGTCCCAAAAGACGCGCGGCGCTGTAGCGCTTTCTTATGCGATTCCGCCGCCGCCGTAACCGATAATTGCGTAAGCCACGATTGGATTGGCTATCAGACGCCCAGCGACTTCAGCTTGCGGTGAAGCGCCGAGCGCTCCATGCCGATGAACTCGGCCGTTTTCGAGATGTTGCCGCCAAAACGGTTGATCTGGGCGATCAGGTAGTCCTTCTCGAACTGTTCGCGCGCTTCACGCAACGGCAGCGCCATGATGTGCTGATCGGACTGGTTTGGTGTGCGCGGCATGACATCGCCGATCTCGGCAGGCAACAGATCGGCGGTGATCGGTGCATCGATATCGTCGCCGCGCGCCAGGATCATCAACCGCTCGACATTGTTGCGCAACTGGCGGACGTTGCCTGGCCAGTTGTGCGCCTGCAGGACCGCCAGCGCGTCGTCGCCGATGCGCCGTGGCCGGATGCCGGCCTGGCGGGCGATCTGTTTCATGAAATTGTCGACCAGATATGGGATGTCCTCCCGCCGCTCGGCCAGTCCCGGCACCATGACCGGAACCACCGCCAGACGGTGATAGAGATCCTCGCGGAAGCGACCGTCGGCAATCATTGCCTCCAGATTCTGCGAGGTCGACGAGATGATACGGACATCGACCTTGACCCGTTTGGTGCCCCCTACCCGCTCGAACTGCTGTTCGACCAGCACGCGCAGGATCTTGTTTTGCGTTTCGCGCGGCATGTCGGCCACTTCGTCGATGTAGAGAATGCCGCGATGGGCTTCCTCAAGCGCGCCGACCTTGCGTTCGACACCGTTGGATTCGGTGCCGAACAGCTCGACTTCCATGCGTTCGGGCGTGATGTTGGCAGCGCTCAGCGTGACAAATGGGGCGCTCTTGCGCGCCGACAGCGTGTGGATGGCGCGTGCCGCGAGTTCCTTGCCCGAGCCGGACGGGCCGATGATCATGACGCGGCTGTTGGTCGGCGCGACGCGCTCGATGGTCTGGCGCAACTGGCTCATCGCCGACGACATGCCGATCAGGTCGAAGGTCTCGCCGCTGCGCAGCTTGAGATCAGAAACCTCGCGTCTCAGTTTCGAGGTTTCAATTGCACGTTCGGCGATGAGGATCAGCCTGTCGGCCTTGAACGGTTTCTCGATGAAGTCATAGGCGCCGCGGCGGATGGCCGAGACCGCCGTCTCGATGTTGCCGTGGCCCGAGATCATCACCACGGGCAGGCTCGGATGCATCGTCTTGATCTCGTCCAGCAACGCCAGTCCGTCCAGACGTGAGCCTTGCAGCCAGATGTCAAGGAAAATCAGCCTAGGCGCCCGGTCGGCGATCGCCGCCAGGGCGCTGTCGGCATCGAATGCCGTGCGGGTTTCGTGACCTTCGTCGCTCAGGATACCGGCGACAAGTTCGCGGATGTCTTCCTCGTCATCGACGATGAGAATGTCAGACGCCATTACCGACCTTTTCAGTTTGTCTTTCGTGTTCCGTCCTGCCTTCGCCGCGCGGCGGCACGGTGGCGGCGAGCGGCAGGATGATGCTGATCATCGCGCCTCGCCCGTCGTGGAAATCCGCCGGCGCGTCATGCAATTCGAGCCGGCCGCCATGGTCCTCCACTATCTTCTTGACGATAGCGAGGCCGAGCCCAGTGCCCTTCTCGCGTGTCGTCATGTAAGGCTCGAGCAATCGCTGACGATTCTCGCGCGGCAAGCCCTTGCCGTTGTCGATGACATCGATGCGAATCGCACCATTCTGGCGCCTGGCTTGAATCCGGATTATGCCGTGCGAGCGGTCCTTCTGATCAAGTCCGTCAATCGCCTCGGCCGCGTTCTTGATGACATTGCCAAAGGCCTGCGCCATCAGGCGGCTGTCGAAAGTGCCTTTGAGCGGTTCGTTGCCGAACACGCGCTCGAAGGTAATATCGGCGCGGCTCACTTCGACGAGGAACGAGGCTTCGCGCAACGATTCGCGCAAATCGAGGGCCTTCATTTCGGGCTTGGGCATGCGTGCGAAAGCGGAGAACTCGTCGACCATCCGGCCGATGTCCTCCACTTGCCTGATGATCGTGTCGGTGCACTGATCGAAAACCTCGCGGTCTTCGGTGATGACCTTGCCGTAGCGGCGCTTGATGCGCTCGGCGGATAGCTGGATCGGTGTCAGCGGGTTCTTGATCTCGTGGGCGATGCGCCGCGCCACATCCGCCCAGGCCGAAGAACGCTGCGCCTGAACCAGATCGGTGATGTCATCGACCGTCACGACATAGGATTTCTCCTCCGCACCGTCATCGCCGGCCTCGACCGTGATCTGCACGTTGAAGGTGCGCTCCGTACCGGCGCGATAGAAGGTCACCTGCTCGCGGTGGACAGGCTTGCCCGACTTGCGGCCGATCTCGAAGACGCGGCCGACATGCGGCAGCACCGCGGAGAGGTTTTGCCCGAGTGCGGCGGTGGCGGATATGGCCAGCATCGTTTCCGCCGAGCGGTTGACGATGGTGACGATGCCATATGGATCGACCCCGATGACGCCGGCGGTGACACCGGCAAGCACGGCCTCCGAAAAGCGCCGCCGCTCGTCGATCAAATCTTTGGCGGACAGAATCTCGTTGCGCTGCGATTTCAGTTCCAGCAGCATCTTGTTGAAGGTGTCGCCGAGCGAGGCGACGTCGCCGTCGGAGGGCCGAACCGGCACGGCAACGTCAAGATTGCCGGTCGCGACCTCGTCGGCTGCGCCGATGAGCTGGCGGATCGGCCGCACCAGGCGGTCTGCCACGGCGATGCCGGTCCAGATGGCGGACAGAATGATGATCAGCGTCAGCGACAGGTAGGGAAGTGCGAAGGCGACCTGCGAGGTGCGGCGATTGTCTTCCAGACCGCGATATTCGTCGGTGTTGGATCTGACAATCTGCCGCGCCTTGATCACCTCGGGATCGACGAGCCGGATGGTGTAGAGATAGAGCCCTTCGATCTCGCGCAGCTTGACGATGGCGCCCATGATGTTGCGCGTCTTCGGCTCGATCAGCACCGGCCTGCCGTCGGCGGCACTGCTCATGGCGCCTTCCGGTGGCTCCGGCATGGCAAAATCGGCGTCGGTCTTGGCGCTCATGACGAATGAACCGTCGGGCCTGACCAGTGCGGCATGGGCCAAGGAGCGTCCGACGGCTTCCTTGTTCATGAGATCGAGGAAGCCAGTTCGATCGAGGCCGTAGAGCGTGCGGGAGGCGTCGAGATCGTAAGCCATCGACAGGGTCGTCCCCTGGAGATTGCGCGCGTTCTCCTGCACATAGGCGTCGGCGATCGAAAGCGACGAATTGACGATCGTCTTGGTGCGGATCTCGAACCAGCGATCGAGGCCGATATCGAGTGTGATCGAGGCGATGATCGCCACCATGATGGCGGGAATCGCGGCGACCAGCGCGAACATGGCGACGATCCGCACATGCAGCCGCGACGCCGCCTTGCCGCGCCGGCGCGCCATCAAAATGCGATGCACTTCGCGGCCGACCAGCGCGATCAGGAACAGGATGAACGCCGCATTGAGGGCGATAAGCGCCAGCGTCGTCCTCTCGTCCGGCGTGATCGGCGTGGCGCCGACGAGAATGGCGAAGGAGATCGCTGCCGTAACCAGCGCACCGGCAATTGCCACCACGCCCGGCAGCGCGAGCAGCCGGCGCCCGTCCCGTGTGCCAGGTTCGCTGAAAAGCGTTTCGCTCGGTGTCGGTGCCTGTGAAGCCATGTCGCCGTCTAGAGCCAGTGATTGCGTCGGATGTATGCAACGCATTGTGGCGATTATGCAACAAGTGTGGCCTGTACGGAAATGTTTCGGCGATCGATCCCCCGAAAAGGCTTCGCTCTGTCGCACCAGCCCGAAAAATCGGAATCGATTTTTCGGAAAGCACGATGCGACTACTCAAAGTGCTAGAGCGAACTTTGTACGTCCGAACGGACGGACGTCGCTCTAAGCCTGCCTGGTCGATTTATAGACGTTGACGCCGAGTTCGCGAATTTTCTTGCGCAGCGTGTTGCGGTTTAGCCCGAGGAGTTCCGCAGCCTTGATCTGGTTGCCGCGGGTTGCCGTCATCGAGGCCAGGACCAGCGGATATTCGACCTCGGAGAGAATACGCTGATAGAGGCCGGCGGGCGGCAAATCGCCGGCGAACGAAGCAAAATAGCGCTGCAGGAAATGTTCCACCGCCTGGCCGATGGACAGATCGTCGGGTATGAGGTTGCCGCCACCGGGAACGACCGGCCTCTCGCCGGTCTTCAGTTCCGCCTCGATGACTTCGGCGGAAATCTCATCCTGCGAATAGAGCGCGGCCAGCCTGCGGACAAGATTTTCGAGCTCGCGCACGTTGCCTGGCCACGGATAGCGCTTCATCAGCTCGATGCCGCCTGTGGAAATGCGCTTGGTCTGCAGGCCTTCGCTGGCGCCGAGCTTGAAGAAGTGCCGGACGAGATCCGGAACGTCCTCGGACCGCTCGCGCAGCGCCGGCAGCCTTAGCGGCACGACATTCAGGCGATAGAACAGATCCTCGCGGAAAAGCCCTTGATTGATCAGCGTGCGCAGATCCTTGTTGGTGGCGGCGACGATGCGCACGTCGGTCTTGATCGGCGTACGGCCGCCGACGGTGGTATATTCGCCTTGCTGCAGGACACGCAGCAGGCGCGTTTGCGCTTCCATCGGCATGTCGCCGATCTCGTCGAGGAAGAGCGTCCCGCCTTCGGCCTGCTCGAAACGGCCGGTGGAGCGGTTTTGCGCACCGGTGAAGGCGCCCTTCTCGTGCCCGAACAGTTCCGATTCGATCAGGTCGCGTGGGATCGCCGCCATGTTGATCGCGACGAACGGGCCGCCGCGGCGGCGGCCGTATTCGTGCAGCGCGCGCGCCACCAGTTCCTTGCCGGTGCCCGATTCGCCTGAAATCATCACCGTCAGGTCGGTCTGCATCATGCGCGCCAGCATCCGGTAGATATCCTGCATGGCGGCCGAGCGGCCGACCAGCGGCATCGTTTCCGGCGGCTCGTCGGCCCGCGCATCGATCTTCGGCCGTCGGGGCTCGGAAAGCGCCCGGTTGACGATGTTGAGAAGCTCGGTCAGGTCGAACGGTTTCGGCAGATATTCGTAGGCGCCGGTCTCGGAGGCGCGAATCGCGGTCATGAACGTGTTCTGGGCGCTCATGACGATGACGGGCAGTTCCGGCCGTGCCTTCTTGATGCGCGGCAGCATGTCGAAAGCGTTTTCGTCCGGCATGACCACGTCGGTGATGACGAGATCGCCCTCGCCCGCCGCCACCCAGCGCCACAGCGTCGAGGCGTTGGACGTCACGCGCACCTCATGGCCGACGCGCGAAAGCGCCTGATTGAGGACGGTGCGGATGGCCGCATCGTCGTCGGCGACGAGAATATTGCCGCGAACCGTCATTTGCGGTCTCCTTCACCATCGTCATCTGTGCCGAACGGCGTTTCTTTCCAGGCTGGCATCAGGATGCGGAAGGTGGTTGCGCGGGGCGTTGAATCGCATTCGATGATGCCGCCATGCTCGCCGACGATTTTCGCGACCAGCGCCAGACCAAGCCCCGACCCGTTAGGCTTGGTGGTGATGAAGGGATCAAACAGGATCGGCAGGATATCTTCGGAGACGCCAGAACCGTTGTCGCGCACGCAAAATTCCAGCGGCAGCGACACGCGGCCCTGCGTTCCCGGAACGGAAACACGGATGCCCGGCCGGAACGCGGTCGACAGAGTGATCTCGCCTTGCGGATCGCCGCCAATGGCCTCGGCCGCATTCTTGACCAGGTTGAGGAACACCTGGATGAGCTGGTCGCGGTTGGCGAAAACTGGAGGCAACGATGGATCATAATCCTCCAATATCTTGATCCGCTTGGCAAAACCGTTCTTGGCAATCGCCTTCACATGGTCGAGCACGACATGGATGTTGACCGGATAGCGGTCGATGGGCCGCTCGTCGGAAAACACCTCCATGCGATCGACCAGCGAGACGATGCGGTCGGTCTCGTCGGTGATCAGCCGGGTCAGCGCGCGATCTTCGTCGGAAGCGGATAGTTCGAGCAGCTGGGCAGCACCCCGAATGCCGGATAGCGGGTTCTTGATCTCGTGGGCGAGCATCGCAGCAAGGCCGGTCACCGAGCGTGCCGCACCGCGGTGCGTCATCTGACGATCGATCTTGTCGGCCATCGATCGTTCCTGGAACATCACCACGACGGAGCCCGGGAATTCCGACACCGGCGCGACATAGAGGTCGACGACCTTCTCGATGCCGAGGCGCGGCGACGATACGTCGACCCGGTATTCGTTGACGGGTGCCCGGCGCTCGCGCACCTGGTCGACGAGCGTCAGCAGTGGGCTGCCGAAGGGAATGAGCTTGGGCAATGTGTTGCGGGCGAGCATGGTCGCGCTCGAGCGGAAGAAATCTTCGGCATCGGCATTGGCGAAGGTGATGACCCCTTCAGCATCGACCATGATCACCGGGCGGCGGATGGTGTTGAGTACGATGTGGGCGGCGTCCGCCATACCCATGCTCTGTGCAATGGTGGCATTCATGCTGCGCTCCGCAGGTTCATCGCCTTGGCAGCGCGTGAAAACACCTCGCGCAACGCGGCAACGACGCGGACGGGCTCGAAGGAGGTGAGGATGGCCTTTCGCCGCTCATCAACGACGCCAGCGGCGTGGCGGTCGAGATACCAGCCAAGATGCTTGCGCGCCTGGCGCACGCCGCTTTCGATGCCGTAGAGCGTTAGCATGTCCTCGTAGTGGGCAACGATGTAGTCGGCCAGCGCTTGCGGACTTTCGGGCACATCAGGCGCCGCCTCTTTTGCCGCGGCTGCCGCGATGCTGCCTGCCGTCCAGGGCGCGCCATAATGCGCGCGGCCGATCATCACCGCGTCGGCGCCCGACTGGTCGAGGATCATTGCTGCCTCCGCCGGCGAGCCGACATCGCCATTGGCGACGACCGGGATCGACACAGCCTGCTTTATGCGCGCGATGGCGCGCCAGTCCGCCTTGCCCTGGTAGAACTGGCAACGCGTGCGGCCATGCACCGTCACCATCTTGACGCCCGCCTGCTCGGCGCGGCGCGCCAGCAGCGGCGCGTTGAGCGCGCTTTCGTCCCAGCCGAGCCGCATTTTGACCGTGACCGGCACCTCGACGGCGCCGACCACCGCCTCGATCAGCGACAAAGCGTGATCGAGATCGCGCATCAGCGCCGAGCCGGCATAGCCGCCCGTCACCTTCTTGGCCGGGCAACCCATGTTGATGTCGATGATGTCGGCGCCCTCGCCCGCGGCGATTCGAGCGCCCTCGGCCATATGCGCTGCATCATGGCCGGCAAGCTGGACCATGTGCACAGGCAGCCCGGAATGGCGGATGCGAAGGCCGCAACCGGTCCTGCCCTTGGCAAGCTCGCCGCTCGCCACCATCTCCGACACGACCAATCCGGCGCCATGCGCATAGGCACGCTGCCGGAACGGCTCATCTGATATACCCGACATGGGCGCGAGAAAAGCGCGATTGCGGATTCTCACACGACCCACATCCAGCGGCGAAGCCAATTTGGTCAGGTCAAGCATGCACAAAAACCAAGCATTTCTAATTGCTGCACATTCTCTAGCCAGAATGGCAGCAATGTGCAACGCGCAATGACGTCACATTAAGGCGCATTTGGGAAAAATGCTGGCGTTCGGCCCATACCGCGTCCAAAGCGCCGTGCGTCCTTGGGAAAGGAAGCTTTGGCGCTTTGCATCTGCGCATGATCTCTTCCGAAAAGCGATTCCACTTTTCAGGATCATGCGCTAAGCGTCTCGGCATGACAGATGCAAGCGAAAAGCAGGCCTTGGCTGCGGACGACAAGGTTGCCGTTGTTATCGTCGCCGCTGGCCGCGGCGCGCGCGCCGGTCAGGCCGACGGACCGAAGCAATACCAAAGGATCGGTGGCCGTGCCGTCATCGCGCGCACACTGGACATGTTTCTGGCGCATCCGAGAATCGGTCCTGTCGTCGTCGCCATCCACGCCGACGACAGCGCGCTTTTTCGCAGCGCCGCCGGAGCCAACGCCGATCGGGTCATCACGGTGACCGGTGGCGCGTCCAGGCAGGACTCCGTCCGGCTCGGGCTGCTTGCGCTGAGAGGCTATGCACCGAGCCAGGTCCTGGTCCATGATGCCGTTCGCCCGTTCGTCGACGCGGAATTGATAGACCGTACGATCGCCGGCATCGGCGAGCGCCAGGGAGCGCTGCCTGCCCTGCCCGTCGCCGACACGCTGAAACGTGAGTCGGCCGCCGGCATGATCGGCGAGACGGTTTCCAGGAACGGGCTTCATGCCGCCCAGACGCCGCAAGGCTTTCCGTTCTGGCCGATCCTGGCCGCCCATGAAAAGGCACATCATCTGGGCAAGACGGACTTCACCGACGATGCCGCGATTGCCGAATGGGCGCGTATTCCGGTGAAAATAGTTCAGGGTTCGCCGGACAATGTCAAGCTGACCTGGGCAAGGGATATTTCGATGGCGGATCAGCGGCTTTCCGGCGAGCGGCCGCGTTTTCCGGACATCCGCACCGGCAATGGCTACGACGTCCATGCCTTCGAGCCCGGTGACCATGTCGTCCTGTGCGGCGTCTCCATCCCGCACGACAAGAAACTGGCCGGCCATTCGGACGCCGATGTCGGTCTCCACGCCTTGACCGATGCGCTGCTCGCCACCTGCGGCGCCGGCGACATCGGCACGCATTTCCCGCCGTCGGATCCGCAGTGGAAAGGCGTGGCCTCGCGGATCTTCGTCGAACATGCGGCAAGACTGGTGCGCGCGCGCGGCGGGCGCATCGCCAATGCCGACGTCACGCTGATCTGCGAGGCGCCACGGGTCGGTCCGCATCGCGAAGCAATGACCGAAGCCCTTTCGGCAATGCTGGCAATTTCCCGGGACCGTATCTCGATCAAGGCGACAACCAACGAAAAGCTCGGCTTTATCGGCCGCGAGGAAGGCATAGCCGCCATCGCGACCGCCAGTGTCGTGTTTCCAGGGGACGTCCCCGAATGAGCAACAGCGACCTCGCAGATGCCCTGCTTCAAGCCTGCCAGCAGCGCGGCATCCTGCTGGCGACGGCCGAGAGCTGCACCGGCGGCATGATCATCGCCGCCCTGACCGACATCGCCGGCTCGTCCACGGTGGTCGACCGGGGTTTCATCACCTATTCCAACGAGGCCAAGACGGAGATGCTCGGTGTTTCCGCCGCCACGCTTGAGGGGCACGGCGCGGTCTCGCGGGAAACGGCGGTGGAGATGGCGCAGGGCGCCCTGACCCGTTCGCGCGCCGGACTCACCCTTGCCGTCACCGGTATTGCCGGTCCAGGCGGCGGCTCGACGGAAAAGCCCGTCGGCCTGGTCTGGTTCGGTGTCGCCTTGACTGGCCGGCCGGTCGTCAGCGAATGCCAGTTGTTCGCCGATAAGGGCCGCAATTTCATCCGCCGGGAGACGGTCAGGCATGCGCTTGAACTGGGCTTGCGCGCGCTCGCTGCGGATCAGGCTGCCGGCGCTGGCCCATAGATGATGTCGGCGCGCTTCTCGAACGCCTCGGAGAACATGCGGAACGCGCGATCGAACATCGTTCCCATCACCGCGCCCAAAATACGGCTCTTGAACTCGTAGTCGATGAAGAAGCGGACATTGCAGCCGCCATCGGCCGGCTCGAAGCGCCAGACATTGCTCAGATATTTGAACGGGCCGTCGATGTATTTGACGTCGATGGCGTTCTCGTCAGGCTTCAAAAACACCTGCGTCGTGAAAGTCTCGCGGATCGCCTTGTAGCCAATGCTCATGTCGGCGATGAGCAGGGTGCGTCCGTTGCGTTCCTTGCGCGAGCGAACCGTCAGTGCCTCGCAAAGCGGCAGGAATTGCGGATAGGATTCGACATCGGCGACCAGAGCGAACATCTGTTCAGGCGTATGCGTGACGCGGCGATGGGCTTCGAATTGTGGCATGAAACCAGTTTGTTAGGCGGATTTCCTGAGAAACGCTTCTCGCGCCGCGCGCAGCCTGGCGAAATCGTCGCCGGCATGGTGCGACGAGCGCGTCAGCGGGCTTGACGCCACCAGCAGGAAGCCCTTGGTCTTGCCGATTGTCTCGAAGGACTTGAATTCCTCCGGCGTGACGAAGCGGATCACCGGATGGTGCTTTTTCGATGGCTGAAGATACTGGCCGATGGTCATGAAGTCGACATTGGCCGAACGCAGATCGTCCATCAACTGCAGGATCTCGTTCCGCTCCTCGCCCAGGCCAACCATGATGCCGGATTTGGTGAAGATCGACGGATCGAGTTCCTTGACCCGCTGCAGCAGCCTGATCGAATGGAAATAGCGGGCCCCTGGCCGGACCGTCAGATAGTTCGACGGCACGGTCTCCAGATTGTGGTTGAATACGTCCGGCTTCGCCGCCACCACGATCTCCAGCGCTCCTTCCTTGCGCAGGAAGTCGGGCGTCAGGATTTCGATCGTCGTCGAAGGCGTTGCCGCCCTGATGGCGCGGATGACCTCGGCAAAGTGCTGAGCTCCGCCATCGGCGAGATCGTCGCGGTCGACTGAGGTGATGACGACATGGGTCAGATCCATTTGCTTGACGGCGTGGGCGATGCGCGCCGGTTCATCGGGATCAAGCGCGGTCGGAATGCCAGTGGCAACGTTGCAGAAGGCACAGGCGCGCGTGCAGATCTCACCCATGATCATGAAGGTGGCGTGCTTCTTCTCCCAGCACTCGCCGATATTGGGGCAACCGGCCTCTTCGCACACCGTCACCAGTCTGTGCGACTTCACGATCTCGCGCGTCTCGGCATAGCCTTTCGACATCGGCGCCTTGACGCGGATCCAGTCGGGCTTGCGCAGCACATCCTGGTCAGGCTTGTGCGCCTTTTCAGGGTGCCGCAGGCGCGGCGCATTGGCGATCGTGTCGAGGACGGTGACCATCAGAAATCCAGTTCATTCGCGATCGCCTTCCGGCGTTCGCTTTCACAAGTCATCTAGGACTTTTCGCAGCAAAGAAAAAGGCCGCGGCGGCGCATGCCGCCACAGCCGTTTTCGCATGGCAAGAGTTCAGCAACTAACGGCGCACCATGCGCCCTGCCCAGATCAACAGGCAGGCGCCAATGAAACCGGTGATCAGATAAGCGATCCAGCCGGCGCCGAAAGCGCCGATATTGAGCGCCTGCAGGATGGCATTCAGCACGATCGCGCCGACGATGCCAAGAACGATGTTCATCAAGATGCCCATGTTGCTTTTCATGAACATCTCGGCAAGCCACCCCGCTAAACCGCCGATGATGATAGCTGCGATCCAGCCCACGCCATTCACGTCCATATGCCCTCTCCTTGTGTGATGAATGCATCCGGAAACGAATTACCTTGCCGTTGAGTTCCTTGGCTTTCACGTGTCGAGTCTCACGCGGTCAATTTATCACGCGTTCAGCGCGCGGCCATAGGCGTCGAGGACGCTTTCCTTCATCATCTCCGACAGCGTCGGATGCGGGAATATCGTATGCATCAGTTCTTCCTCGGTGGTCTCCAGATTCATCGCCACGACAAAGCCCTGGATCAGCTCGGTCACTTCGGCGCCGACCATATGCGCGCCGAGCAACTGCCCAGTCTTCTTGTCGAAGATGGTCTTGACGAATCCCTGGTCTTCACCGAGCGCGATGGCTTTGCCGTTGGCGGCGAACTGAAAGCGGCCGACGCGGATGTCCTTGCCCTCGGCCTTCGCTTTCGCTTCGGTCAACCCGACGGAGGCGACCTGCGGGTTGCAATAGGTGCAGCCCGGAATCTTCAGCTTGTCAGTGGCGTGCACGCCGGGGAAATTGGCGATCTTTTCCACGCAGACCACGCCTTCATGTTCGGCCTTGTGGGCGAGCATGGGCGGGCCGGCGACATCGCCGATGGCATAGATGCCGGGGACATTGGTGTTGCCGTAGCCGTCGACGACGACGCAGCCGCGTTCGGTCTTCACACCGAGCGCTTCGAGGCCGAGATTTTCGATATTGCCCTGCACGCCGATGGCCGAGATCATGCGGTCGGCGGTGATCTTCTCGACCTTGCCGTCCTTCATCTCGACATGCGCGGTTACCGAATTCGTACCCTTCTCGACCTTGGTGACCTTGGCCTCGAGGATGATCTTCATGCCTTGCTTCTCGAACTGCTTCTGCGCGAATTTCGAGACCTCTGCGTCCTCGACCGGCATCACCGCCGGCAACAACTCGACCACTGTCACCTCCGAGCCCATGGTGCGGTAGAATGAGGCGAATTCGATGCCGATTGCGCCCGAACCCATCACCAGCAGCGACTTCGGCATCTCCTTCGGCACCATCGCTTCAAAATAGGTCCAGATCAGCTTGCCGTCGGGCTCGATGCCGGGCAGCGCACGCGGCCTGGCGCCGGTCGCCAGGATGAGGTGCTTGGCGGTGTAGGTGCCCTCACCCTTGACGCCCTTGGGCGCCGGCGGCTGCGGCTCCATCGGCTTCTTCGACGATTTCGACACGACGATCTCGGCTGGTTTATCGCCGGAAGCCGCCTTGGCCAGCTTGGCCTCGCCCCAGATGACGTCGACCTTATTCTTCTTCATCAGGAAGGCAACGCCGCCGTTCAGCCGCAACGAGACCTTTCGCGAGCGGTCGACCACGGCAGCGGTATCGACGCTGACCTTACCGTCGATCTTCAAGCCGTAGTCCTTCAGATGATCGGAATAGTGCATGATCTCGGCCGAGCGCAGCAGCGCCTTGGTCGGGATGCAGCCCCAGTTGAGGCAGATGCCCCCGAGATGCTCGCGCTCGACGATTGCCGTCTTGAAGCCGAGCTGGGCGGAACGCACCGCCGTGACGTAGCCGCCGGGGCCGGAGCCGATGATGATGACGTCGTAGTTCTCAGCCACGGATTTCTCCCTGATTCTCTAGAGTTCCAGCATGACGCGCACGATTGGCGCCAATGCCTGCCCGATTTTCCGCGTGTTCTCCGCGTCGAGATGGACACCGTCGAGCGGCGTGGTCTCGGCCACCGAGCCCGCATCGAAGAAGCCGCAGCCGGCCTCGTCGGCAAGAGCGGAATATTGCGGTGCCAGCCGCTTCGACGCTTCATCGCCGCCGGCGAACATTTCCTTGAACTCGGCGTTTTCCGTGCGGCTGACCGCGGGCGGCGCGACGATCAGGATCTGCGGCGCCGGCCAATCGAATGGGTAATCGTGCCCGCGCACGATATCGACCAGGCGCTGGACGCCCTGCTTGGCGGCGACCGGATTGCCGTGGATCCACGGCTTCATGTCGTTGGCGCCGAGCATGATGATGATCAGGTCGATCGGCGCATGCGTCATCAGGATCGTCGGCAGCATTCTTGCGCCGTTACGGTCGGCGCCGGCCAGATGGTCGTCGAAAGCTGTTGTGCGGCCGTTCAAGCCTTCGGCGATGACCTCGATACCGCCTCCCAACGTCGCCTGCAGCACACTCGGCCAGCGGTCCTTGAGCGGGTGGCGATCCAGACTTGCGGCATCATAGCCCCAGGTCAGCGAGTCGCCGTAGCAAAGAACTGTTTTCATGCGCTTGCCCCGCTCCCGCCAAAGCCTGCTTGTGCGCGCTTTACCCGCCAGCCCACGAACAGCCAATGCACGACGATCGTTGCGACGCTGGCAAGGCTGAAGGCAAAAAGGCTGGTGGAGAATTTCCGCACCGCCTTCTTCCTTTCTAGACCAGCATGCCCATCGGGTTTTCGATTATGCGCTTGAAGGCGCCGAGCAGTTCGGCGCCGAGCGCGCCGTCGACGGTGCGGTGATCGGTCGACAGCGTCACCGACATGATTGTCGCGATCTTGATCTCACCGTTCTTGACCACCGCACGCTCCTCGCCGGCGCCGACCGCCAGGATCGTCGCATGCGGCGGGTTTATGACGGCGGCAAAGTCCTTGATGCCGAACATGCCGAGATTGGACACTGCCGTGGTGCCGCCCTGGTATTCTTCCGGCTTCAGCTTGCGGCTGCGGGCACGGCTGGCAAGATCCTTCATCTCGTTGGAGATGACCGACAGCGTCTTTTCGTCGGCGCGCCGGATAATAGGCGTGATCAGGCCGCCGGGGATCGATACGGCAACGCCGACATCGGCATGTCTGTGCTTGACCATGGCGCTCTCGGTCCATGAGGCATTGGCATCCGGCACCGCCATCAGCGCCTTTGCCATCGCTTTGATGACCATGTCGTTGACCGACAGCTTGTAGGCCGGCGTTTCACCCTTGTCGGTTTTCTTCACCGGGGCGGCCGCGTTGATCTGCGTGCGCAGCGCCAGAAGTGCATCGAGTTCGCAATCGAGCGTCAGGTAGAAATGCGGGATGGTGGTCGTGGCCTCTACCAGCCGGCGCGCAATGGTCTTGCGCATGTTGTCATGCGGGACAAGTTCGTAGGAGCCTTCGGCAAACAGTTTAAGCACCTGGTCGTCCGACATTGGTCTTGGCGCGACAGCCGGAGCCGGAGCGCCGGCAGGTGCGGCTTTCGCGGCTGGCGCCGCCTTGGCGCCACCACCGGAAATCGCTGCATCGACATCGGCCTTGACCACGCGGCCATGCGGGCCGGAGCCGGTCACCGCGGAGACATCGACACCGGCTTCCCGGGCGATGCGACGGGCAAGCGGCGAGGCGAAGATGCGGTCACCGCTTGCATGGCCGTTGGCGACCGGAGCCGCCTGGGGCGCCGGTGCGGCCGCAGGTTTCGGCGCTTCCGGCTTTGGGGTTTCCGCCTTTGGTGCTTCAGTTTTGGGGGCTTCTGTTTTTGGTGCCTCGGCTTTTGCCGGAGCGGCAGCGCCGTCACCGCTCTTGGCGGCAGCCGCCGCATCCTCGCCTTCGGCGGCGAGCACGGCGATCAGCGCGTTGACCTTGACGCCTTCGGTACCGGCCGGAACCACTAGCTTCGCGACCGTGCCTTCGTCGACGGCCTCGACCTCCATCGTCGCCTTGTCGGTCTCGATCTCGGCGATCACGTCGCCCGGCGAAACCTTGTCGCCCTCCTTGACCAGCCACTTGGCAAGGTTGCCCTCTTCCATCGTTGGCGAGAGGGCCGGCATGGTGATGTTGATCGGCATGTTTTCCTCCCGCCCTGCTCAGCGATATGTGACGGCTTTGACCGCCTCGACGACCTCGCCGACATTGGGCAGCGCCAGCTTTTCGAGGTTTGCCGCATAGGGCATCGGCACGTCCTTGCCGGCAATGGTGATGACCGGCGCGTCGAGGAAATCGAAGGCGCGCTGCGACACCTGGTTGGCGATATGGTCGCCGACCGAGCTCTGCGGAAACCCTTCTTCCACCACCACCAGCCGATTGGTCTTCTTGACCGAGGCGATAATGGTGTCGAAATCGAGAGGGCGGATGGTCCTGAGGTCGATGACCTCGGCATCGATACCCATGCCGCGCAATTCGGCCTCGGCCTTCACCGTGTAGGTCATGCCGATGCCGAAGGAGACGATGGTGACATCCTTGCCGGATTTGTGGATGCGCGCCTTGCCGATCGGCAGCACGAAATCGTCCATCTTCGGCACGTCGAAGGACTGGCCGTAAAGGATCTCGTTCTCGAGGAAGATGACCGGGTTCGCGTCGCGGATCGCGGCCTTCAGCAACCCCTTGGCGTCCGCGGCGGTGTAGGGCATCACCACTTTCAGGCCGGGAATGTGGCTGTACCAGGCGGCATAGCACTGCGAATGCTGGGCGGCGACACGGGCGGCCGCGCCGTTCGGCCCGCGAAACACGATGGGCGCGCCCATCTGGCCGCCGGACATATAGAGCGTCTTGGCGGCGGAGTTGATGATCTGGTCGATCGCCTGCATGGCGAAGTTGAAGGTCATGAACTCGACGATCGGTCTCAGGCCGGCCATCGCCGCGCCAACGCCGACGCCGGCAAAACCGTGCTCGGTGATGGGCGTATCGACGACGCGCCGCGCCCCGAATTCCTGCAGCAGCCCTTGCGTGATCTTGTAGGCGCCCTGGTACTCGGCGACCTCCTCGCCCATCACGAAGACGTCGTCGTCACGGCGCATTTCCTCGGCCATCGCGTCACGCAGCGCTTCGCGCACGGTGGTCGAGACCATTTCCGTGCCGGCCGGGATGTCGGGATCGGCGGCGATTTCGGTTCTCGGCGCCGCGGCGACAGGTGCTGCGCCCTCGCTTTTGGCCGCAGCAGGCGCTGGCGCTGCTGTTTCAGCCTTGGCAGGTTCCTCGCCGATGCCTTCGCCTGCCTTGTCGATGTCTTCACCATCAAGGGCGAGCACGGCGATCAGCGTGTTGACCTTGACACCTTCGGTGCCGGCAGGAACCACGATCTTGGCTAGCGTGCCTTCGTCGACGGCCTCGACTTCCATCGTGGCCTTATCGGTTTCGATCTCGGCGATGACATCACCAGCGACAACCTTATCGCCCTCTTTCTTCAACCATTTGGAAACATTGCCCTCTTCCATGGTCGGCGAGAGAGCGGGCATGAGAATTTCGATCGGCATGTCCTTGCCCTCTCGTTACAATACGATGTCGGTCCAGAGCTCGGACGGATCCGGCTCTGCGTCGTTCTGGGCAAATTCGGCGGCGTCGGCGACAATGTCGCGAACCTCCTTGTCGACGGTCTTGAGCTCGTCCTCGTCGGCCCACTTCTTGTCGAGCAGGCGAGCCCTGACCTGCTCGATCGGGTCACGCTCGGAGCGCATCTTCTGCACTTCTTCCTTGGAGCGATATTTTGCCGGATCGGACATCGAGTGACCGCGGTAGCGGTAGGTCTGCATTTCGAGAATCAGCGGCCCCTTGCCGTCACGGCACCATTCGGTTGCGAGATCGCCGGCTGCCTTGACTGCACGGACGTCCATGCCATCGACCTGGATACCGGGGATCTTGAAGGAGGCGCCGCGGTGCGAAAAATCCGTCTCGGCCGACGAACGCGATACCGAGGTGCCCATGGCATAGCGGTTGTTCTCGATGATATAGATCACCGGCAGCTTCCACAGCGAGGCCATGTTGAAGCTCTCATAGACCTGACCCTGATTGGCGGCGCCGTCGCCGAAATAGGTCAGGGTCACGTTGTTGTTGCCGCGATAGCGATTGGCGAAGGCGAGGCCGGTGCCGAGCGAAACCTGCGCCCCGACAATGCCGTGGCCGCCGTAAAAATGCTTCTCCTTGGAGAACATGTGCATGGAACCGCCCTTGCCCCTGGACAAGCCGCCGCGGCGCCCGGTCAATTCGGCCATGACGCCGCGCGGCGACAGTTCCATGGCCAGCATGTGACCATGGTCGCGGTAGGCGGTGATCATCTGGTCGCCGTCGATCAGCGCCATCTTCATGCCGGTGACAACTGCTTCCTGGCCGATATAGAGATGGCAGAAGCCGCCGATGAAGCCCATGCCGTAGAGCTGGCCGGCCTTTTCCTCGAAGCGGCGGATAAGCAGCATGCGCCGGTAGGCGTCAAGCTCCTCGTCCTTGGTGAAGTCGACAGGTTTGGGGGCTGAAAGCCCCGCCGATTTGCCGTCGGATCTGGATTTGGCAGGCGCTTTTCTGGCGGCGGTGGCCATGCATCACTCCCTGTTGGCGTCTCTTGCGGACACTGAGGGAGATCAGTTCTCCCCACCGATTTGGGAAGGCTAACACGCGAGAAAGCGTTTCGCCATGCTGAAAAATGCATGGCTGACATGCATCTAAGCGATTAAAATCATTGAAAATATCGGCGATTAACTTGAAAATGGTTATCTTGCCGGTGGCGGTAACATGATGGTGATTTCGTCGGCATGGGACATATTGAGCGCCCTACGCGCCTGCTCGTCGAGCATATCCTTCTCCATCGTGCCCTGATGCATCAGCTGAACGCGTCTCTGCAGGTCGATCCGGCGCGCCTTGACGGCATCGAGCTTACTTTGCAGATCGACGGTTTCGGCTTGCAACCGATACTTGGAATAGATGCCGAATTCGCCGTGATAGGCGTGGAAGCCGAAATAGGCGAGGAATGCCACGCAGAGCGAGGGAATGATCAGCCGACCGGTATTTCTCTGCTTGTGCTGACGTGTCCACATGATCCAAATCCCTTAGAGCGCCGCGCGTCCTCTTGGACGCGCAAAGGACGCTCTAACACTCTGCGACCTAGCCCTTTCTCGCTCGATTGTGCTTAATGGACGGTTACGGACGACCGGATTTGGTGGTGTTGAGACAGAAAAGGCGGGGAATGCCCCCGCCTTTTCATTATTTGTGTGGACTCAGCCTTTCACGATCGACTTGCCGGCGTAGAGCGCCTGCTTGCCGAGCTCTTCCTCGATGCGGATGAGCTGGTTGTACTTGGCCATGCGATCCGAGCGCGACAGGGAGCCCGTCTTGATCTGTCCGCAATTGGTGGCAACGGCGAGATCGGCGATGGTCGAATCTTCGGTTTCGCCCGAGCGGTGCGACATGACAGCGGTGTAGCCGGCCTTGTGCGCGGTCTCGACGGCGTCGAGCGTTTCGGTCAGTGAGCCGATCTGATTGACCTTGACCAGGATAGAATTGGCGACGCCCATGCGGATGCCGTCGCGCAGCCGCGCCGTATTGGTGACGAACAAATCGTCACCGACCAGCTGCGTCTTCTTGCCGATGAGGTCGGTCAGCGTTTTCCAGCCATCCCAATCGTCTTCGGCCAACCCGTCCTCGATCGTGATGATCGGATAGTCTGCCGCGAGCTTGGCCAGATATTTGGCCTGGGTCTTCGGATCGCGGGTCTTCTTCTCGCCTTCATAGACGTAGTTGCCGTCCTTGAAGAATTCGGTCGCGGCGCAATCGAGGCCGAGCGCAACCTCTTCGCCCGGCTTGAAGCCAGCCTTCTCGATCGATTCCATGATGAAATCGAGCGCAGCGGGCGCGCTTTTCAAGTTAGGAGCGAAGCCGCCCTCGTCGCCGACATTGGTGTTATGGCCGGCGTCCTTCAGCCGCGTCCTCAATGTGTGAAAGATTTCCGAGCCCCAGCGCACCCCGTCGCGCAGTGTCGGCGCGCCGATCGGCAGGATCATGAATTCCTGGAAGTCGATCGGGTTGTCGGCATGCGCGCCACCGTTGATGATGTTCATCATCGGCACTGGAAGCACATGCGCCTTGCTGCCACCGACATAGCGGTAGAGCGGCAGGCCGGCCGCTTCCGCCGCAGCCTTAGCGACAGCCAGCGAGACGCCGAGGATGGCATTGGCACCGAGCCGGCTCTTGTTGGGCGTGCCGTCGAGCTCGATCATGGTCTGGTCGATGTGGATCTGGTTCTCGGCTTCCATACCGCCGATCGCCTCGAACAGCTCGCCATTGACGGCCTCTACCGCCCGCAGGACCCCCTTGCCGAGGTAGCGTGCGCCGCCGTCGCGCAGTTCGACCGCCTCATGCGCGCCGGTCGAGGCGCCGGAGGGCACCGCAGCGCGGCCCATCGAGCCGTCTTCGAGCACGACGTCGACCTCGACGGTCGGGTTTCCGCGGCTGTCCAGGATTTCACGCCCGACAATGTCGATGATGGCAGTCATTGCGATGTCCCCGATTGATCCGACGAAGCGTCGGGCACCTCTTAGCCAAAGTGCTGCAAAACGCAATCGGGGCGTCCGCAAATAGTGCCGCCACCTCCGCCATGCCGGTTCACGAAGCACAAATTGCTGTCATCATAAGTCATGTCAGTCATAAGTCTTGGCGGCATACGGCTTTCTGGTTTATGCTCGCGCTGCGCGGGGCGAAACAGGAGGAGTTTCGCCATGTCTCAGTTGAGCGGTATCGTGAGTTTGTTCCTGATCGCGGCGGCGTTTCTCACGTCGTGTGACACTCAGCAGCCTCAGCAGGGCGCGGTAGAGTTGTCGACCCTTGCGGCGGAGTAGATATCCCAAAAAAAGGCCCCGGTCCAACCGGGGCCTTTTTTGATTCCGGCAGAGCAAGGTCAATGCCAATAAGGCTCCACCTTGTAGTAGCTGTATGAAGCATCACGCGCGGCCTCGCCGTCGGCGCCCGTCAATTCGTTGATCGAATAGGCGGGAGCAGCCTTCAGTTGCTCCTTCGTGAACGGTACGACATAGCCGCCCTTGTTCTCGTCATAGTCGAGGCTCGCCCACGGAATGGCGTGGTACTTCTCGCCGATGCCGAGAAATCCGCCAAAGCCGATCACGGCAAACATGATTCCATTCGACAACTTGTCGAGCATGACATCCTCGATGTCGCCGATGTGCGTGCCTTCCGTGTTGTAGACGGATGTGCCGATGACCCGCGAGGCAGCGATGGCTTCAGTGTGTCCTGTCTGGGTGGTCATTGTGTACTCCTCGTTGTCGTTGACGCTATGCCTGACAATGAGGGGCGCGGATGAAGGTTCCAGAGTTTTCGACGCTAGAGCGGGATGCATTCAAATTGAACTGAGCATGAGCATCCCGCTCTATCTATTTGTTTTAGCTGCATTTCAGCGACGTCAAGTGATTCCACTTGGCTGCAAAAATGCTCTAACCGGTCACTCAGCGAGGATGAAGGTGACCTTCATATTGACGCGATACGCGGAGATCTTGCCGTCCTCGACGACCACCTTCTGGTCCTGAATCCAGGCGCCTTCGACGTTCTTCAAGGTCTTTGCGGCGCGCGCAATTCCCAGTTCGATGGCTTCTTGAAAACTCTTATTAGACGATGATGTGATTTCGGTGACGCGGGCGACGGACATGGCTTCCTCCTCCAAGGCACTCTGTTGCCTGGGCAGCGTACAACCGGCACCGGTTGATCACAAGTTGAGGGGTCGGGATTTGGGGTCGGCCCCCCAAGCCTGCTCAGCCCTTGGCGACGCGATCGAATGCCATCAGCCTTTCAAGCAGCGCCCGAAGGTCCTTCAGCGGCACCATGTTGGGACCGTCGGAGGGGGCATTGTCGGGATCCTGATGCGTCTCGATGAAGACGCCGGCGACACCGACCGCAACCGCAGCGCGCGCCAGCGTCTCGACGAAGCGCCGATCGCCACCCGAGGAGCCGCCCTGCCCGCCCGGCTGCTGCACCGAATGCGTGGCGTCGAAAATCACCGGCGCGCCGATCTCGGCCATGATCGGCAGCGCGCGCATATCGGACACCAGCGTGTTGTAGCCGAAAGACGCGCCGCGCTCGGTGACCAGTACGTTGGGGTTTCCGGAACCGGTGATCTTGGCGACAACGTTCTTCATGTCCCACGGTGCGAGGAACTGGCCCTTCTTCACGTTGACGACCTTGCCGGTTCTTGCTGCCGCGATCAGCAGATCGGTCTGCCGGCTGAGGAATGCCGGAACCTGCAGGATATCGACATGCGGCGCCACGACCGCGCACTGTTCCTCGGTGTGGATATCGGTCAGGATCGGCAGCGAAAACGCCTTGCGCAAATCGTCGAAGACGGGCAGCGCCGCATCGAGGCCGGCGCCGCGCGTGCCGCCAAGCGAGGTGCGGTTGGCCTTGTCGTAACTGGTCTTGTAGACGAGGCCCAGCCCCAGCTTCTCAGTCAGTTCCTTCAGCGCCCCAGCCATGTCGAAGGCGTGCTGGCGGGATTCAAGCTGGCACGGGCCGGCAATCAGCGATAGCGGCGCGGTGTTGCTGAAGACGACATTGCCGACAGTTACGGACGAATTGGGCTTGTTCATGCGATCTCCCGGAAAATGAAGGCCGCACCCTGCCCGGATGCCGGCCGCACGACAATATCATTGCCGCGTATTTCGTGTTCGACGGAACTGGCTGCAAGCAGCTTGGCGACCGTGTCTGCGAAGCGAACTGAAAAGACGATCCCCGCGAAGCGGAGTTCCGATGGCGCGCCGGCAGGTATGTCGAAGCGCGTTTCGAAAGCAACGGGGTCAAGCAGGGTCAAGGTTGCGTTCGGCAGGCCAAACGCAGTGCTGCTCCCCTGTCCGGCAGCCGGACTGCGCGTCGCGATCGAAATCAATCGGTGCTGTTCGGATGGCTCGTTGCTGACCGCCACGACTTCGATGATGCCGGTTGCGCCATTGGGGTGGATCTGCAACGCGGTGCGGTCTACCTTCGGCGCATTGATCCGCTCGCAGGCGAACAGGAATGCGTCCGTCGCCCCGGTGCCGGAGGCGAAGGCCAGTTTGAACGATGCCGTGTCGCTCTCTCCCGCCGGGTCGGTGAAGGCGCGCGAAAAGCTCAGCATGTCTCCGGCAGACAGGCCGGCTTCGACATAGCGCACGTGATCGGCATCCGCATCTTCGGTGCCCAAGACCAGGGCGGAAAATCCCTCATTGCCGCGCTTGTCGCGATAGGCACGATCAGACGCGACGAAGACGTTGCCGTCGGCGATCGCTTTCGCCGCCGCTTGCCCGTTGCCAACTGCCAGTGGCTCGAGATATGTGCCGTCCTCAAGGAAGACGCAGCAGTTTTCCGTCCCGAAAGGATGGATGCCGGTCGGCGCCACGACAAAGCCAAGCGAAACCAGCCGCGCCCGCGCCACGTCGAGGCTCGCGGTCGGCAGCACAAGATGGTCAAGCGGATAGGTGCCCGGCGGATAAGGGCCTGGCGGATAAGGGCCTGCTGTCTTCGTCTCGGTCATGCCGGGCGCGGTGTGCATCATTCCGGAATTTGGTTCAAGAGCCTCGCCTGACGCCGCAAGGATCCAAGGCAGCCGATCGCGTGGCCGCGTTACGCGAACGTCAACCAAAATGAGAAAGATCCTGTTCATAGCGGCAGCGGTCGTCGCGATGGCTGTTCTCGCCATGCTGGTCTGGGACGCGCCGAAGCGGCCGGGCGCCGAATCGACAGACCCGACCGCCGCTCAGACGGAGTAACGTTGCTCCTGCTTCGCTCAATTTCTCTTCAGGTTGCAGCCACAACATCCGCCGAATATCGCAATTCGCGCAGCGGTTTGACCTGGCTGGTCGTCTCGGCATAGAGCGGATGCGCCTTGTAGGCGGCCAGAGCGGCATCATCCTCGAACTCGGCATAAACGACCACGTCGATCTCGTCCGAAAGCGGGTCGACCTTGCTGTTGAGCGTCACCTCGAAAAGACGGGAATGGGGGATGTTGCCCAGCGCCAGCAAGCCCGTGCGCACGACCTCGACATCCTCTTTGTGCCGCGCGCTGAAGAAAACGATATGCCGGATCAACCCCAGCCTCCTCGATCGATGTGCAAGCGTGTTTTGTGTGGGCAAAACGGTCGCGTCAACCGGCAACGATGTCGCGGCGACAACGCGTTGGGCGGGGAAAAGAACCTATACCATCCCGGTGATGTAGCGCACGATGCGCGTTATCTCGCTGACCGTGGTGTCGAGATAGCGGCCCTGATTGTAGAGTCCGTCCCAGATCAGGAAGAACGTGACGGTGCAGATGACGATGACATAACGCATGGCTAAAACTACTGCATCTGGGTGGCTGCAACCATAGTGATTCCGGCGTTGATCAGCGCCCTCCCGCAAAATCTATCCATTGATCCATGTTCGCTTGCCTTGGCTCTTGAAGTTCCCTTTGATGGCATGAAAGATTGCTGCGGGGATTCATCGGGAAGCGGCGTTCGCGCCCTGGCGAATGAACTGCGAGAGAGTGTTGAAACCGGCGATTTTGCGCCGGCGCCGCAAAAGTCCCGGGGGGCGTGACATGGCTCACAAGGAAGACACCAGCGTTGCGTCGGGCGACGCGGTCAGATTGGACGAATTCAATTTCGCCGAGACCGTCAAAGGCCTGCCGGCCAAGGCGCGCATGGTGCTGTCGGCGGCGATGAACCTGCCGCGTGGCTCGCTCAAGGTGAGGATGCCGGACGGTCGCGCCGTCCTCGTCGGCGGCAAGGGCCCGGGTCCGGACGCCGAACTGGTGCTCAAGAACTGGCGCTTGCCCGGCCGTGCCTTCACCGGCGGCACCATCGGCATCGCCGAATCCTACATGGACGGCGATTGGGACAGTCCCGATGTGACCAGTTTCCTGGAACTGTTCGTAGTCAATTCAGAAATCGGAGAGCGCATCGCCGGGGGCGCCAACTGGCTGATCAACGCCGTCCAGCGTGTTCGCCACTGGTTCAACCAAAACACCCGCACCGGCTCGAAGCGCAACATTTCGGCGCATTACGATCTCGGCAACGCCTTTTACAAGGAATGGCTGGATCCGAGCATGACCTATTCGTCGGCGCTCTATGCGGCTGGCGCCAACGATCTGGAAAGCGCGCAAGCCGCCAAATATCGCGCGCTGGCCAAGGACACGGGCATCGGCGCGAACGACCACGTGCTTGAAATCGGTTGCGGCTGGGGCGGCTTTGCCGAATTCGCGGCGCGCGAGATCGGCTGCCGCGTCACCGGGCTGACGATCAGCCGCGAGCAGCATGATTTCGCCAGCGCACGCGTCCAGAAGGCTGGATTTGCCGACAAGGTCGACATCAAGCTGCAGGACTACCGCGACGAAACCGGTTCCTACGACCGCATCGCTTCGATCGAGATGTTCGAGGCGGTCGGCGAAAAATACTGGCCAGTGTTTTTCGGCAAGATGAAGGATTGCCTGCGGCCTGGCGGCACCGCCGGCCTGCAGATCATCACCATCAACGAGAAAGCCTACGACACCTATCGCGCCCGGCCGGATTTCATCCAGCGTTACGTCTTCCCGGGCGGCATGCTGCCGACGCCGTCGATCCTGAAAACGCTCGGCAAAGACCATGGCCTTGCTCATCTGCGCGAGCGCATTTTCCCGGACGACTATGCCCGCACGCTCGCCGAATGGCGCCACCGCTTTTGGGGGTCATGGGAAAAGATCGTCCCACTCGGTTTCGACGACCGCTTCAAGAAGCTCTGGGTGTTTTACCTGCATTATTGCGAAGCTGGCTTCCGCGCCAGCTACATCGATGTGCGCCAGGTGGTTTACAGGGCTTAGGGCGTCCGCCGACGGGTTGATCGTGCCCTGGCTGATGAGGTAGCACAATCACGTCGCGGTTGGTGTCCGGCGCCTCGCAGATGATCTTCGAGGCGTTGATCTCCGGGAATTGCCGCCCGCGGGCACGGTAATTTTTTGGTGGAAGGCCAGCAGAATGCGCCGTCGAATGGTGGTGGCATCCTCCAGCGTCTTCAACCCTGGCGCGAAAGGCTCCCATTCGTCATGGCCGAAATAGGCGTGGCGGGCGCCGGTGGCCAGCAGCAGCGTGTCGTAGGCGACCGCGCCGCCATCATCGAACAGCACGCGCTTGCCGACGCGGTCGACGCCGCTGACGGTGGCGAGCAGCGTCGTCACGTCCTTGCGCTTGCGCAGGAGATGGCGGATCGGCCAGGCGACTTCCGAGGTCGCCAGCGCCGTGGTCGCCACCTGGTAGAGCAGCGGCTGGAAGAGATGATGGTTGCGCTTGTCGATCATGGTGATGCGCACCGGCGCACCGTCAAGCGCGCGGGTGAATTCGAGCCCCCAAAGCCCGCCCCGACGACGACGACATGATGGCTGGATTCGTTCATCTCATTCACTCCGGGAGAACAGGTTGGCCGGGAGAGAAGGTCGGCCGGGAGAGAAGGCTGGAGAGCAATTTCGCCAAATCTGATGTAGGGACTTTTGTGCACTGCAACAACATCCGACTTTGCTGACTGCCCGCCCTAAGATGTCGCGAATGTACATGCCCTATCCTGCCGCCGAGTATAATTTCATTGAAACTGACGACAGGAGTGGAACTTGGATAGCGATCATGACGATGAACGTCCGGCTCACTATTCCTCGCCCCCTTGCTTCATGCACGACCCGGAATTCCGGGCGCCCCTATCCGACTGGACCGACGTGAAACGATGGCGCAAGACCGAGCGCGAGCGGCTGATTGCGGCGCGCCTCGCTGTCTCGGCTGACGCGCGAACGGCAATGTCGCAGCGCATCGGCGAAAGCCTCGACGCGGTTATCGGCGACGTCGCCGGCCGCGTGGTCAGCCTCTACTGGCCGTTCCGCGGCGAGCCGGATCTGCGGCCATGGATGGCTTCCGTCAATGAGCGCGGCGGCCGTACCGCACTGCCTGTTGTGATCGAGAAAGGCCGGCCGCTTGTCTTTCGCGCCTACACACCGGGCGACCGACTGGAGAAGGGCGTCTGGAATATCCCGATCCCGGCTGAAGGCGATCCGGTGCTGCCCGACATCGTCATCTCACCGATCGTCGGCATCGATCCGGGACAGTATCGGCTGGGCTATGGCGGTGGCTTCTTCGACCGCACACTGGCGGCGATGCCTTTCAAGCCGCTGGTCATCGGTGTCGGCTACGAACTGCAGCGCATTGCCACCATCTATCCGCAGCCGCACGACATCCCGATGGACCGGGTGGTGACGGGGGCCTTCAAGGCCTAAGCAAGTTCCGGCTTCATCCCCACCGCCGTCCGGTCGACGATCTCGCGCAAGGCGAAGGATGAATTGATCTTCGTCACATGCGGCATCGCCGACAGCCATTCCTTGTGGATACGCTCATAGTCGACGAGGTCCTTTGCCGCGATGCGCAGGATATAATCGTATTCACCCGACATCAGGTGGCAGGACAGGACATTCGGGCAGCGCTTTATCGCCGCCTCGAAATCCGACAGCGTCTTCTCGAATTGCCCCGACAGCGATATATGCACGATCGCCGTCATCTGGTGGCCAAGAGCGGCATTGGAAAGCCGGGCGTGATAGCCGCGGATGGTTCCGGATTTCTCCAGATTGTCCAGCCGCCGCGAGCAGGCCGACTGCGACAATCCGACCTTCTCGGCAAGCGCCGCGTTGGGTATCCGCCCATCCTTCTGCAACGTTTCGAGAATGGCGATATCGATCCTGTCGAGTGGCATTTTTCGGGATTCCTGCGACAATCCAGCTGTTTTGCGCAACGATTATCGAGCCGTGCCCTTCTGCGCAAGCGCATTCGCAAACACTTACGGGACGATTCGTGGTTCACTATGTCTAAACAGGGAACGTGCCTCAAAGGGCCGGATCAGGAGGAGAAGAAGATGCGCGTCGGCTGCCCCAGGGAAATCAAGAACCACGAATACCGCGTCGGCCTGACGCCGGGCTCGGTCCGCGAATATGTCGCGCATGGCCACGAAGTACTGATCGAGGCCGGTGCCGGCGCCGGCATCGGCGCCGACGACAACGCCTATCGCGCCGCTGGCGCCACCATCGCCAAGACGGCCGCCGACGTGTTTGCCAAGTCCGACATGATCGTCAAGGTCAAAGAGCCGCAGCCCAATGAGTGGGCTCAGCTCCGCGACGGCCAGATCCTCTATACCTATCTCCATCTCGCTCCGGATCCGGAGCAGACCAAGGGCCTGCTGGCCTCGGGCGTAACGGCCATCGCCTACGAGACGGTCACCGACGACCGCGGCGGCCTGCCGCTGCTGGCGCCGATGTCGGAAGTCGCCGGCCGCCTGTCGATCCAGGCCGGCGCCACCGCGCTGCAGAAGGCCAATGGCGGCCGCGGCGTGCTGCTTGGCGGCGTGCCCGGCGTTCTGCCCGGCAAGGTCACGGTGCTCGGCGGCGGCGTCGTCGGCCTGCACGCCGCCCGGATGGCGGTCGGCCTTGGCGCCGACGTCACCATCATCGACCGCTCGATCCCGCGCCTGCGCCAGCTCGACGATATCTTCGGCGGCCGCGTCCACACCCGCTATTCGACCGTCGAGGCGCTGGAAGAGGAATGTTTTTCGGCCGACATCGTCGTCGGCGCCGTGCTGATCCCGGGCGCCGCCGCGCCGAAACTCGTTTCGCGCGAGATGCTGTCGGGCATGAAGAAAGGCTCGGTGCTTGTCGACGTCGCCATCGACCAGGGCGGCTGCTTCGAGACCTCGCACGCCACAACTCATGCCGCGCCGACCTATGAGGTCGACGGCGTCATTCACTATTGCGTTGCCAACATGCCGGGTGCGGTGCCGGTCACTTCGGCCCACGCGCTCAACAACGCAACGTTGCATTACGGCCTGCAGCTCGCCGACAAGGGCCTGAAGGCGCTGATCGACGATCATCATTTGCGCAACGGCCTGAATGTCCACAAGGGCAAGATCACCAATCGCGCGGTGGCCGAAGCACTCGGCTATGAGTTGGTCGAGCCGAAGGCCGTTCTCGCCGCCTGAACCCGCCGCTCAATCCTCTCCCGACAGAGCCGCCGACGCCCTCGGCGGCTCTTTTTTCCACAAGCAAATTTCACGGTTTGCGATTGGCTGATCGGCTTTGGTGGTGAAGGCGTTTACGGTGAACTGACCGTTGGGTACGACTATATGGTGTCGCCGCGCTTCCTGATCGGCGGACTTCTGGATGCCCATGCCGGCAACATTGAAACCACGCTCGATGTTGCTGGTTTTGAAGCTTCGGTCCGCGAGACCTACGGTTTCGACGCTGGGTGCGGCTTGGTTATCTCTTCACGCCGAACACTTTGGGCTATGTGCTGGGTGGCTATTCCTGGCAGAAATACAAACTCGACACGAACGCTGGTTTTGATTTCGATTGGGACCAGAGCGGCTACTTCGTCGGAGCTGGCGTTGAAACGGCCATCAACAGTAACTGGACCATCAAGTCAGAATATCGCTATACCCGCTTCGGCACTAATGATGATCTCCTTTCCGATTTCGGTGTGCCGGATGGCACCCTCAACCTCGACACGTCGCGGCATACGTTCCAGGTTGCGGCCAACTACCGCTTTGGCGCCCAGAATGGTGGCGTCGCCTCTTTTGAGGCTCCTGCCTACAACTGGACCGGCTTCTACGTCGGCGGCGCCGCCGGTGCGGGTGCATCGGTGCATCAGATCGACGTTCCGCCGGCTGGCGACCTCGAGTTCAACGGGATCGGTGGCGAAGGCGTGTTCGGCGAATTGAACGTCGGCTTCGACCATGATTTCGGCAGCTGGGTCGCAGGCGTCATGGTGGATGCCCGCTACTCCGGCATGACTTCGGAACTTGAGATCCCGGGCGGGTCGATCAATCTGGATACTGATTACGGATTCGATGTGCTTGGTCGTGTCGGTATGAAAGTCAACGAATCAACCCTCGCCTACGTGCTCGGTGGTTACAGTTGGCAGCACTTCGATCTGAACGCGTCTTCACCCATCGGCGATATCCTCGATTGGGACTCCAGCGGCTTCTCGGTGGGTGGGTGGTCTGGAAACGGCCATGTCCAGCAACGTGACCGTCGGCCTCGAGTACCGCTATTCGCAGTTCTCCGAGAAGGATTTCTCGTCGGAACTTGGGCTGCCGGACCACCTCCACGCCTTCGTTCCATACCGTCCGCATCGGCGCGAAGTACAAGTTCAACTAAAAACCGTCCAGACAACAGTCAAAGCCCGCCGGTCATTCCGGCGGGCTTTTTCTTTGGGGCGGAAGAAATGCGGGGCGGACAGGGCGGGCAACAAAAAAGCGGAGCCAAAGCCCCGCTTCCTCTGATATCGAGACTTCCCGCCGGTTCATCCGCGGTCGGCAAATCGATCGACAGTCATTCCGTAACGCGACAATGCGACAGGCGTACGACAGCTGCGACCGATGAATACCGCCCGGATCGTCACGCGCGCTCGATCCGGCACTGGTAGCAATTGTTGCGCGCCGAGCGGACATGCACATAGGCGATATCGTTGCGCTCGAACAAGGTCTCGGCCCGCGCCGCGATAGCGGCCGTTGGAATGACGCCGCCGCTGCCATAGACGATGCGGTCGTCCCTGCCGTAGCCGCGCACGATGTAGTCGGCACTTTCGAGCATTTCTGGAAGCGCCTCGGCTTCGGCGGCGCGCTCGCATTCCTCGGCATGCAGAAAGATCGGTCCGGTTTCGGCGTAGGGCTGCAATTCCGGGAATGGCCGGTAGGCCAGGATGAGATAGGCGCCTCGGGCGATCACGTTCTTCAGGCAGTGGCGGCAAGGCACGCCGTCGCCGTCGGATATTTTCCGCTCTGGTATCAGGCCATAGGCGTCCGGCGCGCCGCGCTGCAAGGCTCTGACATCTTCCGTGGGCAAGGCTTTGAACTGGATGGTCATGGCGAAATCTCCGGTATCGTCGACCGGAAATTACGCCGCTGCGCCAGCGTCTCCCACCCGATTCCTGCCAATTTGGATCAGTCCATCAAGGCGTCGAGACCGCGCACCAGCCCTGTGATCTCCTGTACCCGCCTGATAGCGAGCAGTGTGCCGGCCACGTAAGGAGCAGCGGACGAGCCGGCGTCGTGACGAATGGTCAGCCGCTCGTCGGGCAGGCCGAACAGCGCCTCACAGGACAGGATGTAGGAAGGCAGGCGAAGCGCATGCACCTGCACCCCCTCGCCCGTACCGACCGCCGCACCGCGGGTTCCCGGCACACCCGAGACCTCCGAGACCGGCCGCACCGTCGAAGCCTTGCGGACATCGGCCAGCGCTTCGGCAAGCTCGCGCGCGGTGCCGGACGGCGCGTCGGGTTTCTTGGCGCTCGCATAGTCGATCACCTCGACATCCGGCACGTATTTCGCCGCCATCAGGGCAAACCGCTTCATCAGCGTGGCGGTGATCGAAAAATTGCCGGCTGCAATGACGCCGACACGATTGGCGCGTGCTGCAGCGTCGATCTCGCCGAAATCGGTCGCACCCAGCCCCGACGTGCCGATCACAACGTGCCGCCCCTTCTCTATGGCCAGCAGCGCATGGTCTTTCACCACATGCGGCCTGGTGTAGTCGACCAGCACGTCCGACGGTACCTCCAGCGCCTCGGTCAGCGAGGCGGAAACGGTGATGCCGTTGGCCGGCATGCCAACCAGGAGGCCGGAATCCTGCCCCGCGCCGCTGCGCGACACAGCCCCGGCCAGTGCCATGTCGCCTTGCGCCCCGATCGCCGGAACCAGTGCCTTGCCGATCCAGCCGGTCGCACCGGCCATCACCACCCGAATCGTCATCGTTTGATCCTCCATCATCATTGGAGCGCCACGCGTCCTTTTTGGACGCGCAAAGGACGCTCCAACATTTGAGTCTACGCATCGTGCTTTCCGAAAATCGATCCCGATTTTCGGGCCGATGCGGTAGGCTTTGACCGACAGCGATATGGAAAGAGCGCGACTCATTCAAGCCAGGCTCTTTTTCGGCTGTTGATCCAGACCGCAGTGACTGAGCCTGTTTCGAAAATTACAGCGGCGAGTCAGATGATGGTGTCTTCGAGAACCGGAAGCGCAGAAAACGCCTTCAGATGGCCGCCAATGCGGATTTCGGACAGGCTCAGCGGATGAAGTCGTCGAAGCGGCGCAGCGTCACCCGGCGATTGCGCCAATTCTCGTTCTGCGTCTGCACCAGCAGGAATTCCTCGCCGTAGCCGACGGTTTCCAATGTATAGTCCGGCACGCCGAATTCGCGCACCAAGGTGCGCTTCAGCGAAGCGGCGCGCTGTTCGGAGAGGATCTGGTTCGACTGGAAAGAGCCGACCGCGTCGGTATGGCCTTCGATCAGCACGCGGGCACCGCGGTCGCGCCGCAGGATGCGCCGAAGCGCATCGGCGATATTTTCGATCTTGCCATATTGCGATTCGGAAATGGCCGCCGAGCCAAAGGCGAAATTGATCGACTGGATATCGATCGAACGGGCCATGCGCCGCAGGTCCGGCCGCCTCTTGAATTCGCGGATGGAGACGCGCTGGTTCGGGCGCAGCTTAACGCGGGGTGCGGCCTCGAGCTGACGCTCGATCGTCGCCGCCGAAGGCGTGGTTGCCTGGGCGGCGGCAAAGGTCGGCACGGCGAGGGCCGCAATCAGCGCGGCGGCAAATGTGCGTCGGGTCAGCATGTCTTTTCTCCTTCGGCCTCTGCCGCATTGATGGTGCCGGCAAGATGGCAAAGACAAGCTGAAGCATTGATGAACAATAGGTTCAGTTTGCGGAGAAAATCATGGCCGCATGACACTGGCCGCACGCTCGGCGAAGGTCATTGGATGCACGATCTCCTTCTTTTGCGCGACCGGTGCAAAGCCGAGCTTCTGGTAGAGCGGCAATGCCGCCGGATGGTCGAGCGTGCAGGTCTGCACCGTCACCCGCCTTGGGCCGTGCGACCAGGCGGCGGCGATCGCCGCACCGAGGAACCAACGGCCGATGCCTTGGCCGGTCGCGTGCTCCATCATGCCGAAATAGGCAAGTTCCACTTCTTCAGGCAGATGCGGCTTTAGGTCGAAGAAGCCGGCCGGAGATCCATCGAGATACAGCACCCTGATGTCGCGGTCCTCGCGATGGATGCCTGCAGAAAGCTCCTCGTCGCTCAGCCTCAGCACGTTGACCCAGTGCCATTTGCGGCCTACCCGATCCATCAAATAGCGGTAGAAATGCAGCGGAATGTCTTTGGTCTTCAGCAGAGCGACCTGGCGGTTGTACGGCACCGGCGGCGAATAGGCCGGCGGCACATGCATTTCGAGAAACGTCACCGTGACCTCGATGTCTTCAAGCGCTCCGTTTTCCATCACTGTCGATCCTTGCCCGTCACGACGGGCGTATCGCCAAGCCCTCCCCATTCCGTCCATGAACCGTCGTAGAGCCTGTTGTCGGTATGGCCAAGCGTCTCAAGCGCCAGCGTGATCGCCGCCGCAGTGACGCCTGAGCCGCAAGAGGTGACAACCGGCTTCGACAGGTCGATGCCTGCGTCCTCGATCACCTTGCGCAATCGGTCTTTCGACAGCAGCTCGCCGTCCTCGGCAAGCGCCGAAAACGGCACATTGTGCGCGCCGGGCATATGGCCCGAGCGGATGCCGGCGCGAGGCTCCGGCTCGGTACCGGCAAACCGGCCAGGCGAACGCGCGTCGGCGATCTGGCTTTCCCCGGTCTCGACGATCCGGCGCATATCGGCCAGGCTGGCGACGCGAGCGGCATCGAAGTCGGCATGAAACACGCAGGGCGCGATCTTCGTCGGCTCCGCCGTTACCGGCCGTCCCTCCGCTTTCCAGCGGTCGAAACCGCCGTCCAATACGTAGACCTGGAACACCCCCATGACACGAAACATCCACCAGGCGCGCGGCGCCGAGAAGAAGCCCGGACCGTCATAGACGACGATGGTGTCGTCGGCCGAAATGCCCATGGCGCCGACATATTGGGCGAAATGCTGCGGCGACGGCAGCGTGTGCGGCAGTGGGGAATCAGGATCCGAGATCGCATCCTGATCCAGGAAACGGGCGCCTGGAATGTGCGCTGCGTCATATTCGGCGCGCGCGTCGCGCTTCTGCGCCGGCAGATACCAGGACGCGTCGACGATGGTCAGGCCAGGCTCGCCGAGGCGCTTCTGCAACCAGTCCGCATCGACGGTGAAAGGGCCGTCTTCGGCCATTCTTCTTCTCCTGCACGCCTTTGACATCTGTTTATCAGGCCGGCGGCATCGGTCCAAAGCGTATTCGGAAGCGCCGGTTCTCGCGACCCTTCTTCTCGATCTTGCCGATATGGATCTCGCCGACTTCTCCAGTGCTCTTTACATGGGTGCCGCCACAAGGCTGGCTGTCGATCGAGGCATTCTCGCCAATGCAGACCAGTCGGATCTTGCCCGTGCCGACGGGTGGCCGAACATTTTTCGATTTCACCAGTCCCGGATTGGCCGCCAGTTCCTCGTCTGTGATCAGCCTGACAAAGACCGGGTGGTCGGCCCGCACCAGATCCATCAGCCTGGCCGTCACGTCTTCCCTGGTGAACCCGGCATCCGGGATGTCGAAGTCGACACGGCTGTCGTCCTCGGAAACCGAGGCGCCGGTGATCGGGAACGGGCAGACGACGGTGAGCAAATGGCAGGCTGTGTGCATGCGCATCAGCAGATACCGCCTCTCCCAATCGACGGCGAGCTTTATCGGTTCGCCGACCTCAAGCACTGCCTGCTCAGGCGGCACATGGATGATCTCGTCCTTGGTCTCGCCGGTGATGGTGGCGGCAACGTTGATCAGGCTGCCGTCGGCGCGTTCGAGGGTGCCGGTATCGCCCGGCTGCCCGCCCGACGTGGCATAGAAGACCGTCCGGTCCAGAATGATGCCGCCACGGTCGTTGACGGCGACAATCGTGGCATCAGCCGTCCTGAGATAGGCGTCGTCGCGAAACAGCGCTTCCGTTTTGTAAGCCATCACGCGACCTTCTCGAACGGCACCGAAATTGTGCTCCGCTGTTCCATCCAGCCCGGCACCGGCAGTTTCTTTTGGCGCAGGAATTCAGGGTTGAACAATTTCGACTGATAGCGCGTGCCGTAGTCGCAAAGCACGGTCACGATGGTGTGGCCGGGACCCATCTCACGCGCCAACCGGATCGCGCCGGCAATGTTGATGCCGGTCGAGCCGCCGACGCACAGACCCTCCTCCTGGATAAGATCGAAGACGATCGGCAGTGCATCCTCGTCCGGAATCTGGAAGGAGAAATCCGGTGTGAACCCTTCCAGATTGGCGGTGACCCGCCCCTGCCCGATGCCTTCGGTGATCGAGCTGCCTTCGGATTTCAGCTCTCCGGTGGTGTAGAAACTATAGAGCGCCGCACCCAGCGGATCGGCGAGCGCGATCTTGACGTCCTTGCTCCTGGACTTAAGCCCGAAGGCGACGCCGGCCAGCGTTCCGCCGGAGCCGACCGCCGAGACGAAACCGTCGACCTTGCCGCCAGTCTGGGCCCAGATTTCTTCCGCCGTGGTGCGGGTATGGCCGTCACGGTTGGCGACGTTGTCGAACTGATTGGCCCAGATCGCGCCGTTCGGCTCGGACTGGGCCATCTGCTCGGCCAGGCGGCCCGACAGTTTCACATAATTGTTGGGGTTCTTGTAGGGAACGGCAGGCACCTCGATCAGCTCGGCGCCAAGCAATTTGATCGTGTCCTTCTTCTCCTGGCTTTGCGTGTCGGGGATGACGATCACGGTGCGGTAGCCAAGCGCCTTGGCCACAAGCGTCAATCCGATGCCGGTGTTGCCGGCCGTCCCCTCGACGATGACCCCGCCCGGCCTCAAGAGCCCGCGCTGCTCGGCGTCGCGGATGATGAACAGCGCGGCGCGGTCCTTCACCGACTGGCCCGGATTCATGAATTCGGCCTTGCCCAGGATCTCGCAGCCGGTTTCTTCCGAGGCTTTGTTGAGGCGGATCAGAGGCGTATTGCCGATCGCTTCGATCACAGAACGGGGCATGGAGATTCCTTTATGCTTGCGGCGGAACCCTAGAAACCCGAAGCTTCGGTTTCAAGGCAAGAATTTGTCTGGTCCAGCGGCATTTCTGGGCTGCAATTCCTAAAATAGACGTCGCCTTCCGCTATTCGTTGAAGCTCCCACTGAAAAGCGCTCTTTTCATTCGATTTCTTCACCGCTAGAGCACAGGCTAAAAAAGTCGCAGGGCATAGCATGACTCTCTACCGGGCCAACCCGAAAGACGGCGTCGCGTGGATCACGGGCGGCAGCAGCGGTATCGGCCGTTCATTGGCCAAGGACCTTGCGGAGCAAGGCTATGCCGTCGCGGTGACGGCGCTCGACGACGATCCGATCGACACGCTTGTTGTCGAGACGGCGCAGATGCCGGGCCATGTCACGGCCTATCCTTGCGACGTCACTGACGAGAAGCGCATGGCAAAGACAGTCGCGGCGATCGAGAAGGATCTTGGCCCGATCGTCTTGGCCGTCTTCAATGCCGGGAGCTATATTGCGACCGCCGGCGAAGACCTCACCGTCCATGGATTTCGCCAGTCCTTCGATGTCAATTATTTCGGCATCATCAACGGCCTGGTGCCGGTCATCGAACGCATGCGCGTCCGCGCGCGCGGCCATATCGTCCTGGTCGGTTCGGTCACCGCCTATTTCGGCTGGCCGACCACGGCCGCCTATGGCGGCACCAAGGCAGCGGTCAATATCCTCGCAGAGTCGCTGAAATACGATTTCGACAAGATGAACGTCCGCATCCAGGTGATAAATCCGGGCTTCGTCGACACCCCGCTGACCGAGAAGAATTTGCTGCCGATGCCCGGTCTGATGCCCGTCAATCGCGCCTCGCGCCGCATGGCGCGCGGCATCAAATCCGGCGGCTTCGAAGTCACCTTCCCGCGCCGCTTGAGCTGGGGCCTGAAGCTGCTCAGAATCCTGCCGAGACCGTTCTGCCGATGGGTCATCGGCACCGCGACCCGCTGGAAGGCGCGTCCGCTGATTTTCGACCGCAAGCCGCCAAGCGAATAGACGGGCCTTCAAAGTTGGCGATCCCGCCGCCGGCGAGACGCCGTTGCCTGTTTGCCATCGCGGCCATAGGTTGCAGATTGTTGCGTGGAGTCTGCGAAGGGGCGACGGATCGTGCTTGCGGTATTGGGTCTCGCCGTCATTCTTGTCCTGGCCTTCGCGCTTGGCCCGCGCATCCAAGCCGACACCACGATCCGCTTCGATCCTTCCGTGATCGGCGATGATCCACAAGCTTATCTGGCACGCAAGGAGGCTGCCGTACCGGGCGTCTACTACGGGCTGGAGAAGGAGATCATCTGGGCCAATCCGATGGTTCACGCCAGGACGCCGCTGTCGATCGTCTATATCCACGGCTTTTCGGCGTCGAAGGGCGAGGTTCGTCCGCTGCCGGACGAGGTGGCCGACCAGCTCGATGCCAATCTTTACTACACCCGCCTCACCGGCCACGGACGGGGCGGTGCCGCAATGGCGGACGGCAGCGTCAACGCCTGGATCAACGACTATGAGGAAGCTCTCGCCATAGGCCGGGCGATCGGCGACAAGGTGATCGTCATCGCCACCTCGACCGGCGGCTCGCTGGCAGCCTGGGCTGCGACGCAGCCGGGCGCATCGGACGGAGTGGCGGCAATCGCGTTCATCTCGCCGAATTTCGGCGTCAAGGCTTCCGGCGCCGAACTTCTGACCATGCCGTGGGGCCGAGAGATCGCCGAGTTGGTCGCCGGCAAGGAGCGCAGCTTCGTGCCACGCAATGCGCTGCACGAGAGATTCTGGACCTACCGCTATCCGATCGCCGCGACCCTGCCGATGGTGGCGCTGACCGAGCTTGCCTATGGCGCGCCGGTGGAGAAGGCGACCATCCCTGCCCTCTTCATCTTTTCGGATTCGGACAAGATCGTGCGGCAAGACCGCACCCGCGAAATCGCCGGGCGCTGGGGCGCCGCGCACGAACTGGTGCCGGTCGACGATACCGGCGATCGAGACAACCACGTCATTGCCGGTGACGCGCTGTCGCCAGCAACCACAGCTTTCCTCGCGCAGCGCATTGTCGTGTGGGTACAGGCGGTGGTGAAGTAGATCTCAGGCGAAAAAGGCGACCGAAGCATCGCTCCGATCGCCTTTTTCAATTGTGAGCAGCCGAGCCGAGCCCGACAGGCTCGGCCGGCTGCACTATCTGATTACGCAGCCCGCGCCGCTGGCCGCTTGCCGCCGAAACGACGCTTGTTGTTGCCCTTGAAGGGCTTGGCGCCTTCCGGCTTACGCTCGCCGGCGAAGGCCTCGCCGAAGCGCTTCTTGCCGAAGCCGTTGTTCTGGCCACCGGGACGCCTGCCGTCGCGACGGCCATTGCGGTCGTTGGCCGGCTCGAAGCTGCGCTCGTTCTTTTCGGCGGGATTGCGCTGCGGATCGGGGCTGCCGAGATGGTCGGCAACAATCGGCAGCTTGGTGCGGATGATACGCTCGACCTGGCGCAGCTTGCTGTTCTCGGACGGGTCGCAAAGCGTGATGGCGATGCCGTCCATACCGTTACGACCGGTGCGGCCGATGCGGTGGACATAGCTCTCCGCCTCGTCCGGCAGGTCGAAATTCACCACGTGGCTGATGCCGGGCACGTCGATGCCGCGCGCCGCGATATCGGTCGCCACAAGAATACGCACCGAACCCTCGCGGAAATCATTCAGCGCCTTCTGGCGGGCGTTCTGCGATTTGTTGCCATGGATGACGGCGGCCTTGAAGCCGTCGCGCTCGAGGTCCTTGGTCACCCTGTCGGCGCCATGCTTGGTGCGCGAAAAGATGATGACGGACTTCATGGCGTCGTCGGCGAGCATCGTCGACAGCACCTGGCGCTTCTGCTTGGTACGGGCAAAGACGACGCCCTGCACGATCTCGGCCGCCGCAGTGCTGTGAGGCGCCACTTCGACGCGGATCGGGTTCTTCAGCAGACCCTTGGCCAGTTCGGCGATTTCGGCCGGCATGGTCGCCGAGAACAACACCGTCTGACGGTCCGGCGCGGTCGCCCTGGCGATGCGCTTGACGTCGTTGATGAAGCCCATGTCGAGCATGCGGTCGCCCTCGTCCAGCACCAGCCATTTGGTGTCGGCAAGCACGAGATCGCCCTCACGCACCAGGTCGGTCAGCCGGCCGGGTGTGGCAATAAGGATGTCGACGCCGGGAGCAATCTTTTTCACCTGGCTGAAGCGCGAGACGCCGCCAAGCACGAGTGCTGTCGAGACATGCGCGCCCTTGGCGAGCAGCTTGATCATCTCTTCGATCTGCACGGCGAGTTCCCGCGTCGGCGCCAGGATCAGCGCGCGAGCGGTCTTCGGCCGGCGCTTGGTGCCGAGCGCGATGATCTTCGACAGGATCGGCAGCGCGAACGCCGCAGTCTTGCCCGATCCGGTCTGGGCGATGCCGAAAATGTCACGGCCTTCCAGCTGCGGCGGGATCGCCTGCGCCTGGATCGGCTTCGGATCGGTGAAGCCGGCGCCATGGGTGGCCTTGAGCAGCGCGCCCGTAATTCCAAGTGCTGCGAAACCTGAAAGTTCCCCAGTGTCCTTGCCGGTCAAAGTGTTTTCGTTGGTCAAAATATTCTTCTTTCACGCGGCTCCTGGCCGCAAACATCGATGGCGGCAGGGCGCAACAACCTGCCGTCGAAAAAACTGTCATGAAACGACAAGGCGTCGGACGTTATCGTCCGCACGGCTGCGCTGTCGTGCCCGCAGGCATCATGCCACGGGGCTTTTCGCCGCCTTGCCGATATGTCGGAAAGAGGGAAAACAGACGCAACCAGTCTCATTCGTCGAGAAGGCCGGATGGTCCCGGCCCAAGCGCCTATGTCGCCGCATATGGCCCAGTTCGCCGCGAAATGCAAGGGGCGTCATGTTGCAGCGCAACAAAAACAGCCAGGAGCAGCAGTGGACGTCAACTTAAACTTCGTCCGGCCATTCCCTCGCCCCATGCTGGACGAATAGAACTTCTATTTGAGTGTCTTTCACGCGATACGCGACGACGTAGGGTGTGCCGGAAATCACCAGTTCACGAGTGCCTTTGATCTCACCGATGCGCCCGATAAACGGATTGGCAGACAACAGCCGAGCAGTCTTTGAATGAATATCATTGACGACACGGGCGGCAGCACGTGGGTTGTGTTGGCCGATATGGTCGCCGATTGATGCAAGCTCGATCAGATAATGTCGGGTCCAGACAATCCGCACAGACCTTTATGCCCGACTGTATTTGTTGAGAACCGCCGTAATCTCTTCTTCGCTTGCGAAGTCCTCACGGTCGGCGGCCTCGATTCCCGCCTGGACACCGGCGATCCATTTTTCCTGCCAAGCCAGAGAACGGCCGTGCGACAGCGCATCCTCAATGATCTGATCGCGAGTCAAAGTGGACCGTGAGGCCAGCATGTCGATCCGGCGGCTCAAATCCTCGGATATTTCAATGTCGTTCTTCATAGCTCTAGTCTGCCATATCAGGCGAATGCCTGCCAAGAAGTTTCGCCGCGGGAGAGCCAGCCATGGGGCACCGGCGTATCGAGACCGGAGGCAAAAGCGCGGCCAGTATTGCGCAGCAAAAGCCGTGACGAAAGCAGAGCTTGCGCTCCCCTGTCGCCATGATACCACAAATCAGCTTCCATTTGGGGATCGACCGATGAAGGACGTGCTGAAGGAACTCGAGCGCCGCCGCGATATGGCGCGCATGGGCGGCGGCCAGGCCCGCATCGACGCCCAGCACAAGAAGGGCAAGCTCACCGCGCGCGAACGCATCGACGTCTTTCTCGACGAGGGTTCGTTCGAGGAGTTCGACATGTATGTCGAGCATCGCTCGACCGATTTCGGTATGGAGAAGACCAAGATCGCCGGCGACGGCGTCGTCACCGGCTGGGGTACCGTCAACGGCCGCCCGGTCTATGTCTTCGCCAAGGATTTTACTGTGTTCGGCGGCTCCCTGTCCGAGGCCCACGCCGAAAAGGTGGTCAAGGTGCAGGAGATGGCGTTGCGCAACCGCGCGCCGATCATCGGCCTCTACGACGCCGGCGGCGCTCGCATCCAGGAAGGCGTGGCAGCACTTGGCGGCTATGCCGAGATCTTCCAGCGCAATGTGCTCGCCTCCGGCGTCATCCCGCAGATTTCACTGATCATGGGCCCTTGCGCCGGCGGCGACGTCTATTCGCCGGCGATGACTGACTTCATTTTCATGGTTCGTGACACCTCATACATGTTCGTCACCGGGCCGGACGTGGTGAAGACGGTCACCAACGAGACGGTGACTGCCGAGAGCCTCGGCGGCGCCTTCGTCCACACGACCAAGTCCTCGATCGCCGATGGCGCCTACGACAATGACGTCGAGGCGTTGCTGCAGATGCGCCGGCTGGTCGATCTGCTGCCTGCCTCCAACACGGCTGATATCCCCGAGATCGAATGCTACCAGTCGGTCACCGATCACGATTTGTCGCTCGATCGACTGATCCCTGACAACGCCAACAAACCCTACGACATCAAGGAGTTGATCCTTAAAGTTGCCGATGAGGGTGACTTCTTCGAGATCCAGCAGAATTTTGCGAAAAACATCGTCACCGGTTTCGGGCGCGTCGAGGGCCGCACGGTCGGCTTCGTCGCCAACCAGCCGATGGTGCTGGCCGGCGTGCTCGATTCGGACGCCAGCCGCAAGGCGGCGCGGTTCGTGCGCTTCTGCGACTGTTTTTCGATTCCGATCGTCACCTTCGTCGACGTTCCAGGCTTCCTGCCCGGTACCGCGCAGGAATATGGCGGGCTGATCAAGCACGGCGCCAAGCTCTTGTTCGCCTATGCCGAAGCGACGGTCCCGAAGATCACCGTCATCACCCGAAAGGCCTATGGCGGCGCTTATGACGTGATGGCGTCAAAGCATCTGCGCGGCGACATGAACTATGCCTGGCCGTCGGCGCAGATCGCGGTGATGGGCGCTAGGGGCGCGGTCGAGATCATCTATCGCAAGGACATCGGCGATGCGGAGAAGATCGCAGCGCATACAAAGGCTTACGAGGATCGCTTCCTGTCGCCCTTCGTCGCCGCCGAGCGCGGCTATGTCGATGAGGTGATCATGCCGCATTCGACCCGCCGCCGCATTGCGCGCGCGCTCCGCATGCTGCGCAACAAGGATATGCAGAACCCCTGGAAGAAGCACGACAACATTCCGTTGTGAGACGCTGATGTCGCGAAAGCGACCACAGCAAAAGCTCACTCCGCTTCCGCCGCGCCAGACCCCGCCCACATGGTGGCGCGGACAGCGCCCGCCCAGGGTGTGGCATGATTGTCGATGCGCATCTGGAAGATAAAATAGGTCGGCGAGCAGAAGCCGATACCTTTCACCTTGCCGATACCAGGCGTATCGGGCGGCAGCGATTGGCACATATAATCCTCGCGGCAGAAATGATCGGCCGAGCAGGCCGGCCTGTTGCCGCGATTAACGGCGCCGCCGAGGCACTGGTCGAAATTGTTGGTCGCCACGCAAATGTCGAATTTTTTCCCGCCGACGAGCCCGCAGATCTCGTTCGGCATCGGCTTGCCCGGCTTGAAGCCGGCAAAAGCACGATCCTTGTCATTGCAGCCGCGATAGGCGATGCCGGCCGGCACGCCGATCTTCGGCGGCCGGCAAGTGTAGGCGGTGCGCGAAATATCGGTGGCGAAGGCCGCGAATTGGCCTGATATGATGTAGCGGTCTTTGAAAGGCTGCGCCGGGTTGCTGGCGATCGAGCCGGTCAGACATGGATGGCCGGAGAACATCTTTTCGCTGTGCTTGGGCAACAGGCATTGCGCCAGTTTCATCCGCACGCCCGATGCAGTCGCTAGCACCGTGCAGACGGTGCCGCCGCCGCATTGCCAGCCCGCAGCGAAGTGCTTTGCGTCCTCCGGCATCAGACACGGCATCGCCACCTCGGCCGGCAGATAGGCGACCTCGCCGGCGTCCTGCCATGCGGCCGGCGGCGCGAAGGACAGCGGGCGGAGGCGGTTCGGCTCCTTGCCCTCGACGGTCGCGCGCAGCCACGCTTCGCGCCGCGGTATCTCGGCGTGGAGATGCGGCGAGATGCCGACTTCGATGCGGTTCAGCGGCGATGTGGTCTTGTCGTCGAGGCCGATGAAATGGAAACCGGCGGTCGAACCCGCCTGATGGCAACCCTGGCAGGCGCCATTATCCAGCCGCTCGACCAGCGCTTCCGGCGTGCGCACCAGCTTCAGTGCGGAATAGTCGAGCCCAGAAAAATCCGCGGGCTGGAACAGCGGCGTGAACGGGTGATTGGCCTGCCTTGCGCTGCCGAAAGTCGACCACGAAATGACCTTCTTCGCCAGGAATTCATCGGGGATTTCATAGACGCCGAGATCGACCGCCGCGAGATTGGAGCTGATATAGTCGGCAAGTTTTGCTTTCAGAGCGGCGTTTTCCGAGAGCAGCGCCACATCCGGCGTGTTTTCCAGCGGCTTTTCGCTGACCGTTTCTCCATCGACGCCGAAAATCCGCATGAGATAGGCGGCCTGCCCGCCGAATTCGGTCTCCTGGCCGGAGGGGAAGCGCACCACCTGGGCGTTGAGCTCGAGCTGCTTGAAGGTCAGCCCGGCCTTCTCCAGCGGCCCGCCGATGAGCCAGCCGGTATCGACGGTCTCGTCGAGCTGCGGCGTCCAGCGCCCGGCAACGCCGACGCAGCCGCCGTCGGCGTCCGGCGCGGCGCTGTAGATAGCATTGAAGTTGAACGGCAGGCGCGAGGCCAGAACCTTGCCGTTTTTCTTGAAGCTGTAGGCAAGGCGATAGATGAAACGCACCTCGCCGCAGCGCCCGTCGCCTCGTATATCGGCGAAATCACGCCGATCGAGCCGGTTGACGACACCGACCAGCCGGAAACGGGCGGCGTCGGTCTTCAGCCAGCGCATGTCCATGATGCGGCCGACATTGCCGTCGGTGACTTCGTAGAGCGGCCGCCCGCCAGCCTTCATCTCGGCCCGCAGCGCGGCGACATCGCCGGCAACCGTTTCGACGATCTGGTGATAAGCAGGCGTCTTGTCATAGAGCGCCTTCAGGTCGCCCCCGCCATCGACGCCAAAAATGCCGGCGAAGCCAAAACCCTTGGTGTCGAGGGCGGCAAGCAAGGCCGGATCGTCGACGATCATCACCGGACCTTCGGCGCGCGCGAGGTTGGCTAGGAAGAGGCTGACGAAAATCACAGCGATCAAGGCGAGCCGACGGTTCATTCAGCGGTCATCCCGTGGCGATTTTCGACAAGCTCGCGCAGCACCGGCACCAGCAAGTCTTCGGCGATCAGCCCAGGCCCGAAACGGCTGCCGGCCTCGGCATGGATCCAGACCGCCGCGCAGGCGGCTTCGAAAGCCGGCATGCCTTGCGCCAGGAAGCCGGCGATGATGCCCGACAGCACGTCGCCCGAACCAGCTGTGGCCAGCCATGGCGCGCCGTTGCCGTTGATCGCCGCCCTGCCATCGGGCGCCGCGATCACCGTGTCCGCGCCCTTGTAGACGACGATGGCGCCGGCGCGCGCGGCGGCAGAGCGCGCCTTGGCCAGCTTGGACAGGTTCTTGTCTCCGGCGATGTCCGGAAACAGCCTGGCGAATTCGCCCTCATGTGGCGTCAGCACCAACGCCGGTGCGTTCGGGCGGCGGGCGGCTTCGAACAAAACGTTGGGCGTATCGCGAAACGCAGTGATGCCATCGGCATCGAGCACCAGCCCGTCGACCCTGCCGTCTGGCCGTTGTCCGGCGGCCAGTACGCCGAGGGCAAAATCGCGTGTTTTTTCGCCGACGCCAAATCCGGGTCCGAGGACGAAAGCCGACGGCCGGCGGTCGCCGATGAATTCCTGTACGTCCGCGATGGTGTCGGCCTTGCGCAACATGATCGAAGTCAAATGCGCGGCATTCACCTGCACCGCATTCGCCGGCGACAGCACGGTCACCGCCCCTGCCCCGCTTCTGGCCGCGGCAAGCGCCGACAGCCGTGCCGCACCCGTCGCAGATGGCCCGCCCGAAAAAACGCCGACATGGCCGCGCCTGTATTTATGCGCGTCGACGACTGGAATCGGGAAACTTTCTAACCAAAGCGGCGGGGTGTTCTCGAAGGTCCGCGGTTCAAGCTGCGCAATGATCCTATCGCCGATGCCGATGTCGGTAAGCACGAGTTCGCCGCACATCTCGCGCCCAGGCAACAGCAGATGGCCGGGCTTTTTTCGCGCGAACGTCACCGTGATTCGGGCGCGGAATGCCTGGCCGAGAATCTGGCCGCTCTCTCCGGACACGCCTGAGGGCAGATCGACCGCGACGACAGGCAGGTTCAGTTCTGTCGCAACTTCGACCGCCCTGGCGGCATCACCGGACAGCGGCTTGGACAGCCCTGCCCCATAAAGCGCATCGACCAGGATCGCTCCTGTCTCGGCGGCAAATTCCGACAGCGGCCGAGGCCTGACGGGGCATTCCGAAGCGGCGAGCGCCGCGTCGCTGCCGGCTTTGGCCGAGCCGGATGCCCACGTCAAGACGTCGATGGCGCTGTCCTGAAGAATGCGGGCGACGACATATCCGTCGCCGCCATTGTTGCCCGCCCCGCACAACACGTGGACGCGCCTGGCAGCCGGAAAATGGGCGAGCACCACCGCAGCGACCGCGGCACCTGCATTGCGCATCAGGCCAATGCCGTCGAGAGGTCCGGCGGAGATCGTCAACCGGTCGGCCTCAGCCATTTCGGCCGGAGACAAAATTTCATTGTTCATGGATGCCGATCCGCATTGGCTCAAGCCCGATCCTTGTGGTCAAAACATTGTCCAGTTTTCGGTTCGAAGCAAACGGTGATGAGGTGGCACAATCCATAAGCACATCTTGGGGACAATGGCTTCGTCGAAGCACAAATGCTCACGAAATGCTCTGTCTGCCCAATTATTGTGCGGACGAAAGCGCCGACAATGTGTAGGTTCCCGGTATCCATGACGCATCCAACGCAGCGAATGACGCGAATTTACCCCCCAACGCGGCATGGCATCGAAATCGCGTGATACCGCTTCGAATCCCCTCAAATTGGCACAATTCGTGCTTGAAGGAGGCGCAAGCGGGGCTCACAACCCGTCTTTTTGGCAGTGGAGGCCATTTTTTACATGAAAAAGATCGAAGCGATCATCAAGCCGTTCAAGCTAGACGAAGTGAAGGAAGCGCTTCAGGAGGCCGGGCTGCAAGGCATCACCGTTACGGAGGCCAAGGGTTTTGGCCGCCAGAAGGGCCATACCGAACTCTATCGCGGCGCTGAATATGTCGTGGATTTTCTGCCCAAGGTGAAAATCGAGGTCGTGCTCGGCGACGAGGCGGTCGAAGGCGCGATCGAAGCCATTCGCAAGGCGGCCCAGACCGGCCGCATCGGCGACGGCAAGATCTTTGTCTCCAACATCGAGGAAGTCGTGCGCATCCGCACCGGCGAAACAGGGATGGACGCGGTCTGAGCTTTCTGATTTCAGATCATTTCCTCGAAACGTCATCAGACAGGGAAACATGACATGACGACAGCCAAAGACATCATGAAGCAGATCAAGGACAACGACGTTAAATTCGTTGATCTGCGCTTCACCGATCCGAAGGGCAAGCTGCAGCACGTGACGATGGATGTCGTCGAGGTCGAGGAAGACATGTTTGCCGACGGCGTCATGTTCGATGGGTCCTCCATCGCCGGCTGGAAGGCGATCAACGAGTCCGACATGGTGCTGATGCCCGATACCGAGACGGTGCATATGGATCCGTTCTTCGCGCAGTCGACCATGGTCATCCTGTGCGATATCCTCGACCCGATCTCCGGAGAATCCTACAACCGCGACCCGCGCGGCACCGCCAAGAAGGCCGAAGCCTATATGAAGGCGGAAGGCATCGGCGATCAGATCTTCGTCGGCCCGGAAGCCGAGTTCTTCGTGTTCGATGACGTCAAGTACAAGGCCGACCCGTACAACACCGGCTTCAAGCTCGACTCCACCGAATTGCCGTCCAACGACGACACCGACTATGAGACCGGCAACCTCGGTCACCGTCCGCGCATCAAGGGCGGCTATTTCCCGGTGCCGCCGATCGACTCGGCGCAGGACATGCGCTCGGAGATGCTGACCGTGCTCGCCGAAATGGGCGTGCGGGTCGAAAAGCATCACCACGAAGTGGCCGCTGCCCAGCACGAACTCGGCATCAAGTTCGACACGCTGGTCCGCAACGCCGACAAGATGCTGATCTACAAGTACGTCGTGCACCAGGTCGCCAATGCCTACGGCAAGACGGCCACCTTCATGCCGAAGCCGGTCTTCGGCGACAACGGCTCGGGCATGCACGTCCACCAGTCGATCTGGAAGGAAGGCAAGCCGACCTTCGCCGGCAATGAATATGCCGGCCTCTCGGAGAGCTGCCTGTTTTACATCGGCGGCATCATCAAGCACGCCAAGGCGATCAATGCTTTCACCAACCCGCTGACCAACTCCTACAAGCGCCTGGTCCCGGGCTATGAAGCGCCGGTGCTGCTCGCCTATTCGGCCCGCAACCGTTCTGCCTCCTGCCGCATCCCATTCGGCTCGTCGCCGAAGGCCAAGCGCGTCGAGGTCCGCTTCCCCGATCCCGGCGCGAACCCCTACCTCGCCTTTGCCGCCATGCTGATGGCCGGCCTCGACGGCATCAAGAACAAGATCCATCCCGGCCAGCCGATGGACAAGGATCTCTACGACCTGCCGCCGAAGGAACTGAAGAAAATCCCGACCGTCTGCGGCTCGCTGCGCGAAGCCCTTCAGAGCCTCGACAAGGACCGCGGCTTCCTGAAGGCCGGCGGCGTGTTCGACGACGACCAGATCGACAGCTATATCGAGCTCAAGATGGCCGAAGTGATGCGCTTCGAAATGACCCCGCATCCGGTCGAGTACGACATGTATTATTCGGTCTGACCGGATCGGCTAAGCGACAAACAAAACCCCGCCGGAGCGATCCTGCGGGGTTTTGTTTGGGATGGAGAAAATACTCAATCGAGCAGTTGGTGTAGTCGCCCTTGGCAAACGCCGACGCGACGAGGAGCAGTCACGACGCAGACACTCAGGTCCGCACCGTGACTACATGTTCAAGCGGCAGCCGAAACCTGGGCGCTGGTCGGGACGGAGGCGATCGTCTTCAGGATCTGCGAGGCGATCTGGTAGGGGTCGCCCTGCGAGTTCGGGCGGCGATCCTCGAGATAACCCTTGTAGCCGTTGTTAATGAAGGAATGCGGCACACGGATCGAGGCGCCGCGGTCGGCAATGCCATAGCTGAACCTGTTCCACGGCGCGGTCTCATGCTTGCCGGTCAAACGCTTGTCGTTGTCCGGGCCGTAGACGGCGATGTGATCCATCAGGTTCTTGTCGAAGGCGGCCATCAGCGCCTCGAAATAGTCCTTGCCGCCGACCTCGCGCATATAGGCGGTCGAGAAATTGGCGTGCATGCCGGAACCATTCCAGTCGGTGTCGCCGAGCGGCTTGCAGTGGTATTCGATGTCGATGCCGTATTTCTCGGTGAGGCGCTGCATCAGGTAGCGGGCCATCCACATCTGGTCGGCGGCCTTCTTGGAGCCCTTGCCGAAAATCTGGAATTCCCACTGGCCCTTGGCCACCTCGGCGTTGATGCCTTCATGGTTGATGCCGGCGGCAAGGCAGAAGTCGAGATGCTCCTCGACGATCTGCCTGGCGACGCTGCCGACGTTGCTGTAGCCGACGCCGGTGTAGTACGGGCCTTGCGGCGCAGGGTAACCGCTCTCGGGGAAGCCGAGCGGGCGGCCGTCCTTGTAGAAGAAATACTCCTGCTCGAAGCCGAACCAGGCGCCCTCGTCGTCGAGGATGGTTGCGCGCTTGTTGGATGCATGCGGCGTCATGCCGTCCGGCATCATGACTTCGCACATGACGAGCACGCCGTTTGTGCGCGCAGGGTCCGGATAGATGGCGACCGGCTTCAGCACGCAGTCGGACGAGTGGCCTTCGGCCTGCATGGTCGAGGAACCGTCGAAGCCCCACAGCGGAAGCTGGTCGAGCGTCGGGAACTCGGCATATTCCTTGATCTGCGTCTTTCCACGAAGGTTGGGAACCGGGGTGTATCCATCGAGCCAAATGTACTCGAGCTTGTATTTCGTCATTCTAGCCTCTCGTTGCTTTGATCACCGAACCTTGGACGGCGCTGGCGTGCCAGCCACCCTGCAGCCGACCTGCCGGACTATTAAAAAGCAATTCGTGTGCCATTCTCGCCGGCAAGGATGCGGCAGAAGTGACGCCGGATCCCGACAAAATTCATTGCGCCGTCACCGCAATGCGTCCGGATCAATCACAAGCACATTTCGCACAAATAATAGGCAACTACTGATCTTTTCGTAATCATGTTGCCTAACTGGATTGCAGAACCTATGTTCGGGAAAGATTGAATCGGCAAGGCTCTGCAGAAGAAGGGAGACCGACAATGGAAATCACTCCTACCCGTCAGTCGGCCAAAATCCTGATGTTCCCGGCGGCAGCGCGCGCTTCTGCCTCAAATTTAAGCGGAAAGGCTAAGTTCGCGGCAGAACTTGCTTCATTGCGCAACCGTACGGATTTCGGAAGCGGCTGGTATCACGAAGCGGCCATCGAGGAAGAAAAACAGGACCGGAAGAGCTAAACCTTTCGTCCGCATCGCTTTTGACGAATTGCAAAGCCCGGCGCGATCACTCGCGCCGGGCTTTTCATTTTTGCTGTCAGGCGAGGATCAGGTCTTGGCGTGCAAGTCCGTTCCCAGCGTATCCTTGACAAAGATCATACCGATGACCAGCGACATCGCCGCGATCACCACCGGATACCAGAGGCCGTAATAGATATCGCCGCTGTAGGCGCTGAGCGCGAACACCGTCGCCGGCAGCAGGCCGCCGAACCAGCCATTGCCGATGTGATAGGGCAACGACATGCCGGTATAGCGGATGCGTGTCGGGAACATCTCGACCAAGATCGCGGCGATCGGTCCGTAGACCATGGTCACGTAAAGGACCAGGACGAACAGGATGCCGATGACCTTTGCCCAGTTGACCTGTTCAGGGTCGGCAAACATCGCAAAGGCGCCTGCTGCCGGGACGCTGTAGACGGTGACCTCAGGCGCTCCCGCCGCGGCCTCGTCGGCCGTCAGCAGCTTGTCCTTGATCGCCTGGTCGGCCGCAACCGTCGTCTTGTCGCCGGCGCGGATTGCGGCGGCGTCGAGCTTCAGTTCCGGATTGGCCGCGACGAAGGCGTCAAGCTTCTGGTCGGCGACCTTGGCCGCAGCACGCTTCAGCGGATAGCCGCCGTCCTGCAAAGCAATGTTGATTGCCTTCTTGAACGCGGAGTCGCTTGAAGCTGCCTTGTCTGCGGCTGCCACGGCATCATAGGACGCCACCGTTTCGTTGCCGATCTTGACGCTGGCCGCGGTGCCCGCTGCCGCTGTCGTGACAATGTCATAGGGGACGGAGCTCTTGGCAAGGAAATCCGTCGCAATATCGCACGACGTGAGAGGCTTGCGCGTTCCGGTTGGATTGAACTGGAACTTGCAGTCGCCAGGCGCAGCGGTAATCGTCGCACGGGTGTTTTGCTGCGCAGTGGCGAGCGCCGGGTTGGCTGCCCAGGTCAGCGCCTTGAACAGCGGGAAGGTGGTGACGATCGCCAGCGCCAGGCCCGCCATGATGATCGGCTTGCGGCCGATCTTGTCGGAGAGCCAGCCGAACACGACGAAGAAGATCGTGCCGAGCGCCAGCGCGATGGCGATCATGATGTTGACAGACTGGCCGTCGACCTTGAGCACGTTCTGCAGGAAGAACAGCGCGTAGAATTGGCCGTTGTACCAGACCACGGCCTGGCCGGCAGTAAGGCCGAGAAGCGCCAGAATGGCGATCTTGGCATTTTTCCATTGGCCGAATGCTTCCGTCAGCGGCGCCTTGGAACCCTTACCTTCGTCCTTCATCCGCTGGAATGTCGGCGATTCGGCAAGCGACAGGCGAATCCAGACCGAAATGCCCAGCAGGATCGCCGAAACCAGGAACGGAATGCGCCAGCCCCACTCCGCGAAGTCTTCCTTGCTCAGTGAATTCTGCACGGTCAGGATGACGATCAGCGACAGGAACAGGCCGAGCGTGGCTGTCGTCTGGATCCACGACGTGTAGAAGCCACGACGGTCGTCGGGAGCGTGCTCGGCGACGTAGGTCGCGGCACCGCCATACTCGCCACCGAGCGCCAGGCCTTGCAGCATGCGCAGCGCAACCAGGATGATCGGCGCCGCGATGCCCCAACTGGCCGCGCCAGGAAGTATGCCGACCAGGAAGGTCGACAGGCCCATGATCAGGATGGTGACGAGAAAAGTGTATTTGCGGCCGACGAGATCGCCGATGCGGCCGAACACCAGCGCACCGAACGGGCGCACGAGGAAGCCTGCGGCGAAAGCCAGCAGCGTGAAGATGTTGCGCGTTGTTTCGGGATATTGCGTGAAGAACGCAGCGCCGATCGCGGCCGCCAAAGTGCCGTAGAGATAAAAATCATACCATTCGAAAACGGTGCCGAGTGAGGAAGCGAAGATGACTTTCTTCTCTTCCCGCGTCATGCCGCGGCTTGCTCTGCCGGCGGTCGCTGCCATTGCCATGAATTTGTCCTCCCGTGACATCTCGCTGTGCTTGATGCTGCGCGGTGTCGTGCCTAGACACGAACTCGGGCAGCAATCGCCGCGAGAAATGACAGAAAGCGCCGCCCAGAGGCAGCCCGCCTTTGGGATTATGACTTTGGTCCAATGCATCGGCCCGAAGATCGGAATCGATCTTCGGAAAGCATGATGCATAGATTCAAGGTGTTAGAGCGTACTTTGCACGTCCAACTGGAACGCACGTCGCTCTAATGGGCAACACGAAACGAATGAGGGCGGTGATTGTGGTCAGCCCTTGAGCGCCTCGAGAAGGCCGACGGCGGCCATCATGTCGCGCTTGCGGTGGGCACGGCGGGCGACGGCCTCCGCGTCATGGCCCCAGTGCTCGGCCTGCCAGTCCTCGTCGACATGGCCGGCAGTCCAGGCGGCGTCGCCGTCGATCTCGCCGAACTCGACGGCCAGCGCCAGCAGAGCCGATCCTGTCAGCGACGTCATGACGTGGATGGCCGCCAGCCGCAGCGGGTCGGCACGCTGGGCAAGATGAACCCCGAGCACCGCAATGCTCTCGCGCGGCTGCTCGACATGGATCACCCCTTCGGCGAGGTGAAACCGGGCGCCGAGCGCGCTCCGCGCCCAGTCGATGATGGGATCCCAATGTTCGTTCTGACGGTCGACCAGCCCTTGTGGGGCGTCGGCGCGATAGCAGAGCAGGTCGGACGAGGCGAAGCGCAGGATGTCCTCCAGCACCGCCTGCGGGTCACTGGCGACGCCGTCGATGGCCGTGTTGACCAGACGCATGACCGGCATCGTCATCGGATTGATGGTCTCACCTTGCGCAGCGAACTCGTCGGCGACCAGCGCGGCCGCTTTTTCGGTCGGCAGCACCAGCAGCGCCTTGCCCGGCGTGCGAACCGGCTTGCCATCGAGATGAACGGCAAAACCAGCTTCGGCCGGTGCGACCGAGACGGCTTTGTAGAAGCGTTTCGGCAGGTGCGTCTTCATCTGGATCTGGGCACGGCGTACCGGATCCGGATCGGAGAGCTGCTTTCCCGCTTCGAGGTCGTTGAGAATATCGCGCATGCCGGAGCCTTTCATCCGGGGATCTGTTTTCGGGCCGGCCGATTCACAATGATCAGGCCGGCTGCGATGAGGCCGAGTGCCAGGAAAATACGAATGGTCAGCGGCTCGTTCAAGAAGATGGCGCCGCACAGCACGCCGAACACCGGCGACAGGAAGGTGAAGCTCGACAGGCCCGACGCCGGATAGCGCCGCAGCAGCCAGAACCACAGCACATAGGTGAAGGCGACGATGTAGACCGCCTGAAAAAGCAGAGCCAAGGTCGGCAACGCGGCGAAGTCGCGGACAGGCGGCCCGGCAAAAGGCGCCACCAAGGCGCCGACCACGGCAGCGCCGGCCAATTGGTAGAGCAGCAATTTCTCGGCGCTCGTTTCCGCCAATTTCGTCCGCTTGATGACGATGTAGGTCAATGCCCAAAGAATGCCGGCGCCAAGACTGAGCAGGTCACCGGTCAATGTCGCACCATAATCGGCGCTCAACTGGTCGGAAAACACCGCGACCAGGCCAGCGAATGCGAGCAGAAGTCCGACGAGCCGGCGCACGGTGATGCGTTCGCCCAGCAGGAAATGCCCGCCGACCAATACCCAGAACGGCATGGTGTTGACCAGCAAGGTGTTGCGCGCGACGGTCGTCTGTTCGAGCCCGACATAGAGAAACAGGAACTCGAGACCAAAAAGCGCACCTGCCAGAATGCCGGCGACAAGCGTTCCGTCGCGGGTAAAAAGCACAATACCGCGCCAGCGGCAGCAGGCGAGAACGCACAGCCCGCCAATGATCGACCGCGCAATCGACAGGAAAACGGGATCATAGCCGGCATAGGAGATCTTGGCAGCGACGTAGTTCAGCCCCCAGGAAAAGGTCAGTCCGACCATGATGGCGGCGGCCGCTATGTCGACCCTGTCGCGGCGGTCGAGTGTATCGGTGGCGATACCCACTGGACCTAGTCCTCCGCGCTGGCCTCGTCGAAGCCGATCAGATTCCAGCTCTGGCGCATATGCGGCGGCATCGGTGCGGTGACGTCGATAAGACCCTTGTCGGGATGCGGGATGACGATGCGGCGCGCGTGCAGGTGCAAGCGGTTCTGCATGCCGCCGGGAAAATCCCAATTGGTGTCGGCCTCGAAATATTTGGGGTCGCCGATGATCGGGCAGCCGATGTGAGCGGCATGGACGCGAAGCTGGTGGGTACGGCCGGTATAGGGTTCCATTTCCAGCCAGGACAGGGTCTGCGCCGCCTGTTCGACGATCCGGTAATAAGACACCGCGTGGTCGGCACCCTTTTCGCCATGCTTGGCGACGCGAACGCGGTCGCCGTCGGGTGTCGGCTCCTTGATCAGCCAGGTCGAGATCTTGTCCTCGCGCTTCGGCGGCACGCCCTTGACCAGCGCCCAATAGGTCTTCTTGGTCTCACGCGCCCGGAACGCCTCGGCAAGTTTCATGGCGGCGAGCCTGGTGCGGGCGACGACCAGCACGCCTGACGTGTCGCGGTCGAGCCGGTGCACCAGACGCGGTTTCTCGCCCTTCTGGTTGCGCCAGGCTTCCAGCATGTCGTCGACATTGCGGGTGACACCCGAGCCACCCTGAACGGCAAGGCCTGCAGGCTTGTTGAAGACGAAGACTTTCGGATCTTCATGGATCAGCATCTTGGCCAGAACGTCGGCGTCGCCCTGGTTGCGGATCGAGTGACCGGTGAGCGGGCTCTCGCCCTTCTTGTCCACTTCGAGCGGCGGGATGCGGACCATCTGGCCCGGCTCGACGCGGGTATCAGCCTTCACCCTGCCACCGTCGACACGGATCTGGCCGGAACGCAGCAGTTTTTGCAGATGGCCGAAGCCAAGACCCGGAAAATGGGTCTTGAACCAGCGGTCGAGCCGCATACCCGCCTCGCCGGCCTCTACCGTGATCTGTTCAACGCCTGCCATAATTCCAATCGCCGTTTCGCTGGCATGCAACGGCATTCACCGGCACCCGCAACCTCACACTCGATCATTCGTTATCGGTTCCATATTGCAGAACCTGAACTTTCTCCAGTGTGATCAAACCACTTGTCATGATTGTTTCAAGGACGGGCAGGAAAGCGGCTATCTTTTCCTCGTCATCGACGATCTCGATCACAAGGGGCAGATCCTCCGACAGACGGAGGATCTTCGAGGTGTGAAGCCGGCTGGAATGGCCGAACCCCATCGCCCCGCGCAGGACGGTAGCGCCGGCAATCTGCATTTCGCGGGCCTTCAGCACAATCGCCTCATACAGCGGACGGCCGTCTGCCCTGTCGTTCTCGCCGATGAATATGCGCAGCAACTGCGCCTGTCTTGGTATCTTCATTGCCTGGATCCTCTCAGCCGGTTGAGGCGCACTGCAAGGATGTGGCCAAGCCAGACGGCGGCAAGCCACGTTACCACGGAGATCGCGATATTGGCCGCAGCCGCCATAAGCTTCCCGCTTTGCGCGAGGGTGAGCGTTTCAAGGCTGAAGGCGGAGAAGGTTGTCAGGCCACCGCAGAAGCCGGTCATGAAGAACTGGCGCTGCAACGGGCTGGCGAAGACGCGGCCATCCGGCCCCGTCAATGTCGCATAGAAGCCGATGAGGAATGAGCCGACAATATTCACGAGGAGCGTGCCGAATGGGAATCCATTGCCCCACAGGGCAGTGCTCGTCAGCGAGGCAAGCGCCCGCAGCACGCCGCCAATCATGCTGCCTGCGGCCACGGTCGCATAGATCCGAACCGCTTCGTTCGTTTTGCGCCAGCTAATAAGGCGCGCCGCATGCTCTGCTGCGGCGGTGTCCGTCCCGCCGGAGCGGAGCTTCCGCGGGCTGCTCATGGCGCCCCACTGCCAATCAGAAGACTTCCTGCGGCAAAGCCCAGCGTCACACCACCGAGGCTCAGAAAGACCGAAAGCAGCACATTGCCGCCGGCGCGCAGCCATTCGCCCTCGCGCGCCAGTGCCAGCGTCTGCTGGCTAAAGGAGGAAACCGTGGTGTAGCAGCCGAGGCCGCCGGTTGCGGCAAAGGCCCAGATGGCGGGCATGCTGTCGCGCGCCACCGCATGCGCAACGACACCGATCGCAAATGCCCCCGAAACGTTGACGACCATAGTGCCCCAGGGAAAGGTCTCGCCGACCCGGCGGGCGACGAAGCCGGACAGGAAGAAGCGGGCCATTGCGCCGATCGCGCCGCCAAGACAGACAAGCAACAGATGATACGTCATGCTCCCTCCTGCCGGTCAAGCTACGGTGTCAGGCACCTCGGGCCTTCTTGGTCTCAAGAGACCGCAGGGCCGCGCGAGCCTACTTTTGCCGCTCGCCGCGCAGCTTCGCCCAATAGTCGAGCCGTTTCCTGATATCACGCTCGAAACCGCGCTCGGGCGGATCATAGAATGTGCGGCGGCCCATCTTTTCCGGAAAATAATCCTGTCCGGAAAAAGCGTCCGGCTCGTCGTGGTCGTAACGGTAGCCGGCGCCGTAATCTTCTTCTTTCATCAGCTTGGTCGGCGCGTTGAGGATGTGTTTGGGCGGCAGCAGCGAGCCGAAGTCCTTCGCCGCCTGTGTGGCGGCCTTGAACGCGGTGTAGACGGCATTGGATTTGGGCGCGCTGGCGAGATAGACGGTGGCCTCGGCGAAGGCGAGCTCGCCCTCTGGCGAGCCCAGGTAGTCGTAGGCATCCTTGGCCGCATTGGCGATGACCAGCGCCTGCGGGTCGGCCAGCCCGATATCCTCCATCGCCATGCGCACTAGCCGGCGGCCGAGATAGAGCGGATCCTCGCCGGCGTCGAACATACGGGCGAGATAATAGAGGGCGGCGTCCGGGTCGGAGCCGCGCACCGATTTGTGCAGTGCCGAGATCAGATTGTAGTGGCCGTCCTGGCCCTTGTCGTAGATCGGCGCCCGGCGCTGGACGATGCGCTGCAGGCCCTCGGCGCCGAACACCTCGCCTGACTTGGCGGCGCGCCAGACCTCTTCGGCCAGCGTCAGCGCCGCGCGGCCATCGCCATCGCTCATGCGGATGAGCATCGCCCTCGCCTCGTCGTCGAGCGGCAGCGCCCTGCCCTCGGTCTCCTCGGCACGCGCCAGCAGTCTTGCGATGCTGTCCTCACTGAGCGAATGGAAGACCAGCACGCGCGCGCGGGATAGAAGCGCCGCGTTCAGCTCGAAGGACGGGTTCTCGGTTGTGGCGCCAACCAGCACGACGGTGCCGTCTTCCATGACAGGCAGAAAACTGTCCTGCTGGGCGCGGTTGAAGCGATGGATCTCGTCGACGAAGAGCAGCGTCTGACGGCCGTTGGAGCGGCGCAGCTTCGCCGCCTCGAACACTTTCTTCAGGTCGGCGACACCGGAAAACACCGCCGATATCTGTTGGAAGGCAAGGCTGGTTTCGCCGGCAAGCAGCCGCGCGACCGTGGTCTTGCCCGTCCCGGGCGGCCCCCAGAAGATCATCGAGCCGAGCGAGCCAGAGCCGATCAGCCGCGTCAGTGCGCCGTCGGGCCCGGTCAGATGCTCCTGGCCAACGACCTCGCCGAGGTTCTTCGGGCGCAGCCGGTCGGCCAGCGGCCTGCCGGGCGGCGCCTTTTCCGGTTCATCGACACTGAACAGATCGGCCATGCACTTCGTTTCGTTGGAGCGCGATCTCGTCCGAAGGATCGACGCTCGGGCTCAGTAACGCAACACCTGGCGCAGTATCTGCCCGCCGCGCTCGACGGTAAAGCGCCACCAGCGCGTCTCTTCCATGGCTGCCTGTTCCAGGGTCGCGGCGGTATCGATGGTCAAGCCATTGACCTCGCGAACGATGTCGCCCGGCTGGAACCCGAAATCGGCTGCGGGCGAACCCCGATTGATGTCGACCACCGTAACACCCTTGACATCGGCACGCATGCCGAGCCGCTGGGCGAGCCGGGGCGACAGTTCCGCAACCTTGGCACCGGAAAACGGGCTGCGACCGCGCAGTGTCACTTCCGCGAGTTTTGCACCTTCCGGCGCGCGCTCCAGCGCAATCTCCATCGTCGCTTGCTGGCCTTTGCTGAGGACGCCGAAGCTGGCATTGGTGCCGATCGACAGCGTCGCCATCCGGTAATCCAGCGCCTCGATACTCTCGACCGGCGTGCCGTTGAGCGACAGCACGACATCGCCGGGCTTGAGCCCCGCCGTGGCCGCCGGCCCTGCTTCTTCGACGGTCGAAACCAGCGCCCCGGTCGGGGTCTCCAGACCGAGCGATTCGGCGATCTGCGGCGTCACGCGCTCGAATTCGGCGCCGATATAGGGCCGCTCGAAGAAGTCGCGCCCGGCCTTGGCCGCATCGGCAAACGCGCGAACCATGTTGGAGGGAATAGCAAAGCCGATGCCGATCGAGCCGCCGCTGCGGCTGTAGATCGCCGTGTTGATGCCGACCAGTTGGCCACCCATGTTGATCAGCGCACCGCCGGAATTGCCGGGATTGATCGCGGCGTCGGTCTGGATGAAGAAACTGGAATCGGAAACGCCGATGTGGCTGCGGGCAAGCGCCGAAACGATGCCGCTGGTGGTGGTCTGGCCGACACCGAAGGGATTGCCGATGGCCAGCAACAGGTCACCAACCTCGAGCGCGTCGGAATCGCCGATGGCGACGACCGGAAATGGCTTGTCGGAGGAGATCTTGAGCACAGCGAGGTCAAGCGTCTCGTCCTTGAGCAGCATCTTGCTGTCGAATTCACGCCCGTCCGCGGTGGCGACCTTGACCTGATCGGCGTCCTTGATGAGGTGGAAATTGGTGACCACTATGCCTGTCGGATCGACCAGCACGCCGGAGCCGAGCGAGGACTGCGCACGCGGCTGCGAACGGCCGAAGAACTCTTCGAAGAAAGGATCGCCGTCGAAGGGCGACCTCAACTTGGCCGTTTGCGAGGCATAGACATTGACCACGGCTGGCGCCGTCTGCTTGACCAGCGGCGCGAAGGACAGTTGCATCTCCTCGCGGCCGAACGGCACGCGCTTGTCTGGACCGGAGGTGGCATTTTCGCCTTCGGCGCCGCGCAGCATGTCGGTCAGCACATCGGACAGACCGGGATCGGCCTTGGTGTCCTGAGCCAGCGCCTGCCTGGCCGCCGGCACGACTGCCAGCGCCATCAAGGCGCAGAGTAGAACAAGGGACAGCCGTTTTACGCGCATTCCGAATCCTCCGGGTCGGGCGCCATTGTCCCGACGATTGTGCAAAATGAAAGGCTAAGGCAATGAAATCGAATTATTCTCGAGGAAAAGACATGAGCTGAGTCAAGAAAATCGCCGCAATGCTCCGTACCGCTTCCAGAATGCACAAAAGGGCCCGCAGGCCCTTTTGAACTCTTTCAAGCAAACCGAAGCTTATGCGGCTGCGGCTTCCTCGTCGGTGCCTTCTGCCTCGATGCGGGCACGGTCGCCGGCGCCCTTGGCCGAGGTATCGCGATCGACGAACTCGATGACCGCCATGGCGGCATTGTCGCCGTGGCGGAAGCCCGCCTTCATAATGCGCAAATAGCCGCCGTTGCGAGTGGCGTAGCGCGGCGCGATCGTGTCGAACAGGCGCTTGACGACGCCTTCATTGCCGATCTGGGCAATCACCTGGCGGCGGGCATGCAGATCGCCGCGCTTGCCGAGCGTCACCAGCTTCTCGACGATCGGACGCAGATCCTTCGCCTTCGGCAAGGTGGTGAGGATCTGCTCATGCTCGATGAGCGATACGGCAAGGTTGGCAAACATCGACTTGCGATGGCTTATGCTGCGGGCGAACCGGCGGCCTTTAAATCCGTGGCGCATGGCTCTTCTCCTTCATTCCGGGTTCAAGAGGCCACAGCCTCAATATTGATCTTCGTAACGCTTGGCGAGGTCTTCGATGTTTTCCGGCGGCCAATCCGGCACTTCCATGCCGAGGTGCAGGCCCATCGCCGCCAGGACTTCCTTGATCTCGTTCAGCGACTTGCGGCCGAAGTTCGGGGTGCGCAGCATCTCGGCTTCGGTCTTCTGGATCAGGTCGCCGATATAGACGATGTTGTCGTTCTTCAGGCAGTTGGCCGAACGCACCGAAAGCTCGAGCTCGTCGACCTTCTTGAGCAGCGCCGGGTTGAAGGCAAGCTCGGTCACCTGTTCGGCGGCGACTTCCTTCTGCGGCTCGTCGAAATTGACGAACAGGCCAAGCTGGTCCTGCAGGATGCGGGCGGCGAAAGCCACCGCGTCCTCGCCCGAGATCGAACCGTCGGTGTCGATCGTCATGGTCAGCTTGTCATAGTCGAGAACCTGGCCCTCACGGGTGTTCTCGACCTTGTAGGAAACCTTCTTGACCGGTGAGTAGAGGCTGTCGACCGGGATGAGGCCGATCGGCGCGTCTTCGGCGCGATTGCGGTCGGCCGGCACATAGCCCTTGCCGGTATCGACGGTGAACTCCATGCGGATTTCAGCGCCCTCGTCCAGCGTGCAGATGACGTGGTCGGGATTGAGGATCTCGACGTCGCCGACCGTCTGGATGTCGCCGGCGAGAACGGCGCCCGGTCCCTGCTTGCGCACGACCATGCGCTTGGGGCCGTCACCTTCCATGCGGATGGCGATTTCCTTGATGTTCAAGACGATATCGGTCACGTCCTCGCGCACGCCGGCGATGGACGAGAATTCATGCAGAACGCCGTCGATCTGCACGGCGGTCACAGCCGCGCCACGCAGCGAAGACAGAAGCACGCGACGCAGCGCATTGCCGAGGGTAAGCCCAAAGCCGCGCTCGAGCGGCTCGGCGACCAGCGTGGTCAGCGTCTTCTTCTTCGACGAAAACTCGATCTTGTTCGGCTTGATCAGTTCCTGCCAATTTTTCTGGATCATGATGCTTTCCTTCCGTTGACCCGCCACCATCCAATCGTGGCGGGCGACCTGGAATGCCGTGGAGGAACGCTACTGGGCGTTCGCGCGGCGTTCGGTAATTCTTTAGACGCGGCGCTTCTTGCGCGGGCGGCAGCCATTGTGCGGAATCGGCGTCACATCACGGATCGAGGTGATGGTGAAGCCGGCTGCCTGCAGCGCACGCAGCGCCGATTCACGACCGGAGCCGGGTCCGCAGACCTCGACCTCGAGCATGCGCATGCCGTGTTCCTGGGCCTTCTTGGCAACGTCCTCGGCAGCCATCTGGGCGGCAAACGGGGTCGACTTGCGAGACCCCTTGAAGCCCTGGGCTCCCGCCGACGACCAGGCAATCGAATTGCCCTGCGCGTCGGTGATGGTGATCATCGTGTTGTTGAAGGTCGAGTTGACGTGGGCAACGCCCGACGAAATATTCTTGCGTTCGCGACGGCGAACACGTGTGGCTTCCTTGGCCATGATGGTCCTTTCAGTTGATCTCTACACCGCCGTAATGCCAGCGGCTCCACCAGGGAGAAGGCAGTAGGGGAATACGGCAGTAGGGCAGTATGTCTGCCGATCCTATTGCCTTACTGCCCTACTCCCGTACTGCCCTAAATTACTTCTTCTTGCCGGCGATCGACTTGGCCGGGCCCTTGCGGGTGCGCGCATTGGTATGCGTGCGCTGGCCGCGAACCGGCAGCGAGCGGCGATGACGCAGGCCGCGATAGCAGCCGAGGTCCATGAGCCGCTTGATGTTCATCGACACTTCGCGGCGCAGATCGCCCTCGACCTGATAGTCGCGGTCGATCGTCTCGCGGATCTGCAGCACTTCCGCGTCGGTCAACTGGTTGACGCGGCGCTCGGCCGGGATGCCGACCTTGTCGACGATCTCCTGGGCGAAATTCTTGCCAATGCCGTGAATGTACTGAAGCGCAATGACGACGCGCTTGTTGGTCGGAATGTTGACGCCGGCTATACGAGCCATGTTCTTCTCTTCTCCATGTGGGCCGGGCAAGCCGGCGCTATCAAAGTTGCCCCGCGTCCGGTGGAGGCCGGCCCATGCGGGAGTTTCCAGTTCAAAGCGGCTGCCTTGCCCTTGCGGGCAAGCAAACCTCATGCCTGATAGGAAGACGGGCCGCCATACCCCAGCGAACCGCTCCAGTCAAGCGTAATCGTTCAATTCTCTAGCTGGCCGCCTGGCCAACCTGCTGGGTCGTCGCCGTGAGCACCATTTCGATCTGTCGCGTCACCGCGTCGATGTCAGCCATGCCGTCGACATCTCTCAGCTTGCCCTTGGCATAGTAGTAGCCGATCAGCGGCGACGTTTTCTTGTAGTACTCCTTCAGGCGTTCTTCGAACACAGCTGGATTGTCGTCCTTGCGTACCGGCAGACCCGCGGCCTTGGCCTCTTCGGCGCGCTTGCCGATTCGGCCAACCAGTGCCTTGTCGTCGACGACAAGTTCGATGACGGCGTCGAGCGTGAGGCCGCGATCCGAGAGCATCGATTCAACCGCGTCCGCTTGCACCAGGGTTCGCGGGTATCCGTCAAGGATAAAACCGTTTGCGCAATCGGCCTGATCGATACGCTCTGCCACGATGGCGTTGACGATGGCGTCCGAAACCAGTTCGCCAGCGTCCATCACCGCCTTGGCGCGCTTGCCGACTTCGGTGCCGGCCTGAACAGCGGCGCGCAGCATATCGCCCGTGGAGAGTTGGGGTATGCCGTATTTTTCTACCAGTCTTTGTGCTTGCGTCCCCTTGCCCGCCCCTGGCGGTCCAAGCAATATCAACCTCATCTGGCCTTTTTCCCCCCGCGCAGCTTCGACTTCTTGATCAGGCCCTCATACTGGTGCGCGATCAGGTGACCCTGAATCTGCGCCACCGTATCGAGCGTTACACTGACCACGATCAGAAGCGATGTGCCACCGAGGTAGAATGGTACGCCAGTCGCTGAAATCAGGAACTCGGGCAGCAGACACACCAGCACCAGATAGATGGCGCCGACGACGGTGATGCGGGTGAGAACATAGTCGATGTAATCGGCGGTGCGCTCGCCCGGACGGTAGCCCGGAATGAAACCCGAATGCTTCTTGAGCTGGTCGGCGGTGTCCTTCGGGTTGAAGACGATCGCCGTATAGAAGAAGGCGAAAAACACGATCATCGCCGCATAGAACGCCATGTAGAGCGGCTGGCCATGGCCGAGTGCCGCCAGGACGGTGCTGGCCCAGGCCGGCATGTTGGTCGTTTGCGAGAAGCCGGCGACCGTCGCCGGCAGCAACAGCAGCGAAGACGCGAAGATCGGCGGAATGACGCCGGCCGTGTTGAGCTTGAGCGGCAGGTGCGAGGTGTCGCCCTGGAACATGCGGTTGCCGACCTGGCGCTTCGGATACTGGATCAGCAAGCGCCGCTGGGCGCGTTCGAAGAACACGATCAGCGCGATAACGACGACGGCGAGAACGATGATCGCCAGGATCAGGCCGGTCGACAGCGCGCCGGTGCGGCCAAGTTCCAGCGTACCGGAGATGGCTTGCGGCAGGCCGGCGACAATACCGGAAAAGATGATCAGCGAAATGCCGTTGCCGATGCCGCGGGCGGTGATCTGCTCGCCGAGCCACATCAGGAACATGGTGCCGCCGACCAGCGTGATGACGGTCGAGATGCGGAAGAACATGCCGGGATCGCTGACGATGCCGTTGCCGCCTTCCAGCCCGACCGCAATGCCGTAGGCCTGGACCAGTGCCAAAAGCACAGTGCCGTAGCGGGTATACTGGTTGATGACCTTGCGGCCCTGTTCGCCTTCCTTCTTCAGCGCCTCCAGAGACGGGATGACGGAGGTCATCAGCTGCATGATGATGGAAGCGGAGATATAGGGCATGATGCCGAGGGCAAAGATCGCCATGCGCTCCACGGCGCCGCCGGCGAACATGTTGAACATGCCAAGCACGCCCTTGCTCTGCGACGAGAAGGCCTGGGCGAAAGCGTCGGGATTGATGCCAGGCAGCGGGATATAGGTGCCGAGGCGGTAGACGAGCAGCGCGCCGATGGTGAACCAGATGCGCTTCTTCAGATCCTCCGCCTTGGCGAAGGCCGAGAAATTCAGATTCGAGGCTAGTTGTTCAGCAGCCGAAGCCATGCCTGATTCTCCGCTTGGTCACGCTCGATGGCCCGCAACTCAGGCGGCGCGTGTCACCGAAGCTCACGAGATAAGCTCCGGACTGCAAACATGCAAGCGGCCGCGTTGATGCGGCCGCCATATTGATCGGATCAAAGCGCAAATCGAAAGCGAAACGTGTCCCACTCTTGCCGATCGCGCTTCAAATCGCCGTTACTCGGCGGCTGCCTTTTCCGGCAGCTTCACCGAACCGCCGGCCTTTTCGATCTTCTCGATGGCAGCCTTGGAGGCGCCGGCCACGTCGAAGGCGAGCTTCGACTTGATGTCGCCGTCCGAGAGGATGCGCACGCCGTCCTTGACGCGGCGGATGACGCCGGCCGCGACCAGCGCTTCAGCTGTCACGGTCGTCTTGGCGTCGAGCTTCTTGGCGTCGAGCGCGGCCTGGATGCGGGCCAGCGACACGACGGCAAAGCTCTTGGCGAAGATGTTGTTGAAGCCACGCTTCGGCAGGCGCCGGTAGAGCGGCATCTGGCCACCCTCGAAGCCGTTGACGGCGACGCCGGAGCGCGCCTTCTGGCCCTTGACGCCGCGACCAGCGGTCTTGCCCGAGCCGGAACCGATGCCGCGGCCGAGACGCTTCTTGGAATGCGTCGCGCCGTCCTTGTCACGCAGATCATTGAGTTTCATCTGAGTTCTCCTGCGCTCTGGTTCAGCCCTCGTCCACGACGCGGACGAGATGCTGGACGGCAGCGATCATGCCGCGCACGGAGGGGGTGTCCTCCAGCGTGCGCTGCTTGTGCATCTTGTTGAGGCCGAGGCCGACCAGCGTCGCGCGCTGCTCCTTCGGCCGGCGGATCGGCGAACCGATCTGCTCGACGGTGATGGTCTTGGTTGCTTTCTTGGCCATGGTCAAAATCCCTGGTCAGCGTCGACTATTCTTCGGCCGCAACGGCGGTGCCGCGGCGGGCCTGAAGGGTCGAATACTTGATGCCGCGCGCAGCAGCCACATCCTTGGGATGCATCTGGCTCTTCAGCGCGTCGAAGGTGGCGCGAACCATGTTGTACGGGTTCGACGAACCCATCGACTTGGCGACCACGTCATGCATGCCGAGCGTCTCGAAGACGGCGCGCATCGGGCCGCCGGCGATGATGCCGGTACCCTGCTTGGCAGCGCGCAGCAGAACGCGTCCGGCACCCCAGCGTCCCTCGACGTCGTGGTGCAGCGTACGGCCCGAGCGCAGCGGCACGAAGATCATGTCGCGCTTGGCCGATTCGGTCGCCTTGCGGATCGCCTCAGGCACTTCGCGCGCTTTGCCATGACCGAAGCCGACGCGGCCCTTCTGGTCGCCGACGACGACGAGTGCTGCAAAGCCGAAGCGCCGGCCGCCCTTGACGACCTTGGCGACGCGGTTGATGTGGACGAGCTTGTCCACCATGCCGTCGTCGCGCTCTTCGCGATCACGGCCGCGGCCGCCATCCCTACGTTCCTGTGCCATATCCTGTTCCTTGTTTTTTTCCGGAAGCACGGTTGATGATGATATCCGGCACCTCTGTGGGTTGCCGGGGGCGAAACTCATTTTTCCCTTCGCATGATCTTATCCGAAAAGTCTGCAACTTTTTGCTGCGCTAACCTCCGGTTCGGGATCATGCTTTAGAAGCTCAAGCCACCTTCACGGGCGGCCTCGGCCAGCGCCTTGACGCGGCCGTGATAGATGTACGGTCCGCGGTCGAAGACGACTTCCTTGACGCCGGCCTTCGAAGCGCGCTCGGCGATCAGCTTGCCGATTGCCACAGCGGCGGCAGTGTCTGCACCGGTCTTGAGCGAACCCTTGAGGTCCTTCTCCAGCGTCGAGGCGGCAACGATGGTGTGGCCCTTGGCGTCGTCGATCACCTGGACGTAGATGTTCTTCGACGTGCGGTGGACCGACAGACGCGGACGCTCGCCCGCGACCTTCTTGATCTGGCGGCGGACGCGCTGAGCGCGGCGTTGTGTGGATTCTTTCGAGCCCATGATATCAGTTTCCTTGCCTTCAAAAAACGGGGGCAACCCTATGCGGTAGACAAGCCTCCCGCGACCGCTCCCCGCGGCGTTGAAATTACTTCTTCTTGCCTTCCTTGCGGACGATCTTCTCGCCAGCGTAACGGACGCCCTTGCCCTTGTACGGCTCGGGACCGCGATATTCGCGGATCTCGGCAGCAACCTGACCGACCTTCTGCTTGTCGATGCCGGTTACGGTGATTTCCGTCGGCTTCGGCACGGTGATCGTGATGTCCTGCGGCGTTTCGTAGACGACGTCATGGCTGAAGCCGAGCGCCAGCTGCAGGTTCTTGCCCTGCATGGCGGCGCGATAGCCGACGCCGGTGATCTCAAGCTTCTTTTCGAAACCGTCCTTGACGCCCTGCAGGATGTTGACGATCTGCGTGCGCGACATGCCCCATTTGGAACGGGCGGTCTTGGTCTGGTCGCGTGGCTGGACAGCGATCTCGCTGCCTTCCATCTTGACCAGCACTTCGTCGTTCACCACGAACTTCAGCTCACCCTTGGGGCCCTTTGCCGTGACGGTCTGGCCGTCGACGGTCGCGGTCACGCCCTGCGGCAGCGAAACGGGTTTCTTTCCAATACGAGACATTTTGTTGTCCTCGTCACTTCTCTTGTTTCAGGTCTCTGTTTCGAGCGTGATCTTGTCCGAAGGCCGGGTTCCACTTTTCACTGCGTGGTTCGGTTCGGGATCGCGCTCCAGATCAGAAGATCTGGCAGAGGATTTCCCCGCCGACATTCTGTTCACGCGCTTCGTGGTCGGCCATCACGCCCTTCGGTGTCGAAAGGATGGCGATGCCGAGGCCGTTGGCGACGTGCGGGATCGACTTCGCCGAAACGTAGACGCGACGGCCCGGCTTCGAGACGCGGGCGATTTCGCGCACGACCGGCGCACCGTCGAAATACTTCAGTTCGATCTCGATTTCGGACTTGCCGTTGTCGAAGTCGGTCTGGCTGTAGTCGCGGATATAGCCTTCCGCCTTCAGCACGTCGAGGACGCGGGTACGCAGGCGCGAGGCCGGCGTCGAAACGCTCGACTTCTTGCGGCCATAGGCGTTGCGGATGCGGGTCAGCATATCGCCGAGAGGATCGCTCAATGACATGTTATGTCCTCCTTACCAGCTCGACTTGACCAGGCCCGGGATCTGGCCGTTGTTGCCGAGATCTCGAAGCGCGATGCGCGATACTTTGAGCTTGCGATAGTAGGCACGCGGGCGTCCGGTGACTTCGCAGCGGTTGCGGATGCGGATCTTGGCCGAGTTGCGCGGCAGTGCCGCAAGCTTCAGCTGAGCGCGGAAGCGCTCTTCCATCGGCTTGGACTGATCCATGATGATCGCCTTGAGGGCCTTACGCTTGGCAGCGTACTGGTCCACAAGCTTGCGGCGCCTGTTGTTCTTCTCGACTGAGCTGGTCTTTGCCATTTCAGATTTTTCCTTTTCTCGCTGCCGTTACTGGCGGAAGGGGAAGTTGAAGGCCTTGAGCAATGCCCTGGCTTCGTCGTCCGTCTTCGCAGTCGTACAAACGATGACGTCCATGCCCCAGATCTGATCAACCTTGTCGTAGTTGATCTCCGGGAACACGATGTGTTCCTTGATGCCCATGGCATAGTTGCCACGGCCATCGAAGCTCTTCGGATTGAGCCCGCGGAAGTCGCGGACGCGCGGCAGCGCGATGTTCACGAGACGGTCGAGGAACTCGTACATGCGTTCCTTGCGCAGCGTGACCTTGGCGCCGATCGGCATCTTTTCGCGGACCTTGAAGCCGGCGATCGAGTTGCGGGCGTGCGTGACGACGGCCTTCTGGCCGGCGATCAGCGCAAGATCTTCCGCCGCGATCGAGGGCTTCTTCGAGTCGCCGGTCGCTTCGCCGACACCCATGTTCAGCACGATTTTGTCGATGCGCGGAACCTGCATCTCGTTCTCGTAGCCGAACTGCTCCTGCAGCGCCTTGCGGATGGTCTCGTTGTAGACCTGTTTGAGGCGCGGCGTGTTCTGGGCAGTCGCCTGCTTGGTTTGAGCCTTAGCCATTGATGACTTCTCCCGAGCGCTTGGCGACGCGCACCTTCTTGCCGTCCTTCTGGAAGATGAAGCCGACGCGAGTCGGCTTGCCATCCTTGGGGTCGGCCAGCGCGATGTTCGACAGCTGGATCGGCGCTTCCTTGGTGATGATCCCGCCCTCTTGGGACTGGGACTGCTTCTGGTGACGACGGATCATGTTGACGCCGCGCACCAGCGCGGTGTCTTCCTTCGGCTGTACCGAGAGGACTTCGCCCGATCGGCCCTTGTCCTTGCCGGCCAGCACGACGACCTTGTCGCCTTTTCTAATCTTCTGCATTGGTCCGGCTCCTTACAGCACTTCAGGCGCGAGCGAGATGATCTTCATGTGGTTCTTGGCGCGGAGTTCGCGCGGAACCGGTCCGAAGATACGCGTGCCGATCGGCTCTTTCTTGTTGTCGACGAGAACGGCTGCGTTCTTGTCGAAACGGATCACGCTGCCGTCCGGACGGCGGATGTCCTTGGCCGTGCGAACCACGACCGCCTTCATCACATCGCCCTTCTTGACGCGGCCGCGCGGGATGGCTTCCTTGATCGACACCACGATGATGTCGCCCACGGAAGCGTATTTCCGCTTCGAGCCGCCCAGCACCTTGATGCACATGACACGACGGGCGCCGGAATTATCCGCGACGTCGAGGTTTGTTTGCATCTGAATCATGACTGGCCGCCTTCTTCTCTTCTAACGGGACGGGTTCTTCACCCTTCCCCGGTCTGTCCAAAATTCGTTTCGTTCGCCCTGATCAGGCCTGGTCCGAAGACACTACGGTCCAGCGCTTGTCCTTGGAAATCGGCTTCGATTCCTGGATGAACACCTGATCGCCAACCTTGTGGGCGTTGTTCTCGTCGTGCGCCTTGTACTTCTTGGTCATGCGCACGGTCTTCTTCATCACGGGATGCGTGAAGCGCCGTTCGACCTTGACGACAACCGTCTTCTCGTTTTTGTCGCTGACGACGGTGCCCTGCAGAATGCGCTTTGGCATGGTTTTCGTCCTTAAGCCTTCTTAGCCGCGGACTTTTCCGCAGCGATGGTCTTGATACGCGCAATGTCCTTGCGGACCTGCCTCACGCGCGCGGTCTTCTCGAGCTGGCCGGTAGCCTTCTGGAAGCGCAAGTTGAACTGCTCCTTCTTCAGGCTGGCCAGGTCGTCGGTCAGTTGGTCCTGGGTCTTGGTCCGGATGTCTTCGGCTTTCATGATCAGCCCGTCCTTATTCTGCGATGCGCTGTACGAAGCGCGTCCTGACCGAGAGCTTGGCCGCGCCGAGACGCAGCGCCTCACGGGCGGTTTCCTCATTGACGCCGTCGATCTCGAACATGATGCGGCCCGGCTTGACGCGCGCCGCCCAGTAATCGACCGCGCCCTTGCCCTTGCCCATGCGGACTTCGGTCGGCTTCGACGTCACCGGCACGTCCGGGAAGATACGGATCCAGACGCGGCCGGCGCGCTTCATTTCGCGAGTGATCGCGCGGCGGGCCGCCTCGATCTCGCGCGCGGTGACGCGGTTCGGCTCAAGCGCCTTCAGCCCGAAACCGCCGAAATCCAGATTGGTGCCACCCTTGGCGGCACCATGGATACGACCCTTGAACTGCTTGCGGAACTTTGTGCGCTTTGGCTGCAGCATCGTTCTAACTCCAAATTCTCAACTGTCTCAGGCGTTTTCGCGACGGCGACCGCGTTCGCGCTCACCACCACCGCCATGGGCATGATCGCCCTCGGTGGCGCGGCGCTCCGAAGCCATCGGGTCGTGCTCGAGGATTTCGCCCTTGAACACCCAGACCTTGACGCCGCAGATGCCGTAGGCGGTGTGTGCTTCGGCCGTGCCGTAGTCGACGTCGGCGCGCAGCGTATGCAGCGGCACGCGACCTTCGCGGTACCATTCCATGCGCGCGATCTCGGCGCCGCCGAGACGGCCGGCGCAGTTGATGCGGATGCCTTCGGCACCGAGGCGCATCGCAGACTGCACGGCGCGCTTCATGGCGCGGCGGAACGCGATGCGGCGCTCGAGTTGCTGGGCGATCGACTGGGCGACCAGCGTGGCGTCGATCTCGGGCTTACGCACTTCGACGATGTTCAAATGCGTCTCGGACTTCGTCATCTCCATCAGCTTCTTGCGAAGCTTCTCGATGTCGGCGCCCTTCTTGCCGATGATCAGGCCCGGACGCGCCGCATGGATGGTGACGCGGCACTTCTTGTGCGGGCGCTCGATCACGACCTTCGAAATCGCAGCCTGCTTGAGTTCCTTCTCAAGATACTTGCGGATCTTGATGTCCTCATGCAGCAGCTTGCCGTACTCGCCGGTGTTGGCGAACCAGCGCGAATCCCAGGTGCGATTGATGCCAAGACGCAGACCGATCGGATTGATTTTCTGGCCCATTATGCGGCCTCCACTTTTTCTTCGACTTCACGAACGACGATCGTGAGGTGCGAGAACGGCTTCTCGATACGGCTGGCGCGGCCACGGCCACGGGCATGGAACCGCTTCATGACGATCGACTTGCCGACATAGGCTTCCGCCACGATCAGCGCATCGACGTCGAGGTCGTGGTTGTTTTCCGCGTTGGCGATCGCCGATTCCAGCGTCTTCTTGACCGTGCCGGAAATCCGCTTGGCCGAGAATTCGAGATCGGAAAGCGCTGTCGCGACCTTCTTGCCGCGGATCAGCGCGGCAACCAGGTTCAGCTTCTGCGGGCTGATACGGATCGTGCGCAACACGGCGCGCGCTTCGTTATCAGCAAGCCTGCGCGGAGCTTTGGCCTTGCCCATGATTATTTCCTCTTCGCCTTCTTATCCGCGCCATGACCGTAATAGGTCCGGGTCGGAGCGAATTCACCGAACTTGTGGCCGACCATGTCCTCGTTCACCGAAACGGGAACGTGCTTCTGGCCGTTGTAGACACCGAAGGTGAAGCCGACGAACTGCGGCAGGATGGTGGAGCGACGGCTCCACATCTTGATCACCTCATTGCGACCACCTTCACGAACCTTGTCCACCTTCTTGAGAAGGTAGCCGTCGATGAAGGGGCCTTTCCAAATCGAACGAGTCACTTGGCGTTACCTCTTCTTAGCTCTTGCGCTGATGGCGCGAGCGCAGGATGAACTTGTCGGTCGCCTTGTTGGACCGCGTCTTCTTGCCCTTGGTCGGCTTGCCCCAAGGCGAAACCGGATGGCGGCCACCCGAGGTGCGGCCTTCGCCGCCGCCATGCGGATGGTCGACCGGGTTCATGGTCACGCCGCGATTGTGCGGACGTTTTCCCCGCCACACCGTGCGGCCTGCCTTGCCGTCATTGATGTTGCCGTGGTCCGGGTTGGACACGGCGCCGACAGTGGCCATGCACGAGCCGTGGACGACACGCTGCTCACCCGAATTCAGGCGCAGGATCGCCATGCCCTGGTCACGGCCGACGAGTTGGGCATAACCGCCAGCCGAACGGGCAACCTGGGCGCCCTTGCCCGGCTTCAGCTCGATGTTGTGGACGATCGTGCCGACCGGCATCGAGGCCAGCGGCATCGCATTGCCCGGCTTCACGTCGACCGCTTCGCCGGCCACGATCTTGTCGCCGGCAGCAAGGCGCTGCGGGGCGATGATGTAGGACAGCTCACCATCGTCATACTTGATCAGCGCGATGAAGGCGCTGCGGTTCGGATCGTATTCGATACGCTCGACAGTGCCGACAATGTCGAACTTGCGGCGCTTGAAGTCGATGATGCGGTATGTACGCTTGTGACCGCCGCCGATGAAGCGGGCCGTGATGCGGCCGTAATTGTTACGGCCGCCCGACTTGGTCAGGCCTTCGGTCAAGCCCTTGACGGGCTTGCCCTTGTAGAGGCCCGAGCGATCGACGATGACCAACTGGCGGGTGCTCGGCGTTATCGGGTTGAATTTTTTCAGTGCCATCTTTGTTGTCCTCGCGGTCTTGCTCAGAGACCCGTCGCGACGTCGATCGACTGGCCGTCAGCCAGCGTCACGATCGCCTTCTTGACGTCGCTCTGGCGGCCGATCGTGCCGCGGAAGCGCTTGATCTTGCCCTTGCGGACAAGCGTGTTCACGGCCATCACCTTGACGCCGAACAGCGCTTCGACGGCAGCCTTGATTTCCGGCTTCGACGCCTTCTTGGCGACGTTGAATACGACCTGGTTCTGCTCGGAAGCCATGGTCGACTTTTCGGTGATCGCCGGCGAGACGATCACGTCGTAGTGACGAAGGTCGGTCATTTGAAACGCTCCTCGAGAGCCTCGACGGCGGCCTTCGAAAGGACCAGCGTGCCGCGGCGCAGAATGTCGTAGACGTTGATGCCCTGGATGGGCAGCACGTCGATGTTCGGGATGTTCGTGGCCGCCAGCTTGAAGTTCTTGTCGAGCTCGGCGCCGCCGATCAGCAGGGCGTTGGACAGGCCCAGCGTCGCGAAATTCGCGATCAGTGCCTTGGTCTTGGCCTCGGTCAGCATCAGCTCGTCGATGATGATGAGCGACGCGCTCTTGGCCTTGGCCGAGAGAGCATGCTTGAGGCCCAGCGCACGCACCTTCTTCGGCAGGTCGTGCTCGTGGCTGCGGACGACCGGACCGTGGGCCTTGCCGCCGCCGCGGAACTGCGGAGCGCGTGCCGAATGGTGACGGGCGCGGCCCGTACCCTTCTGCTTGTACATCTTGGCGCCGGTGCGGGCGATCTCGGCGCGACCCTTGGTCTTGTGCGTGCCCTGCTGCTTCTTGGCAAGCTGCCAGCGCACGACGCGCTGCAGGATGTCCTCGCGCGGATCAAGGCCGAAAATCTCCTCGGAGAGTTTCACCTTGCCGGCGTCCTTGCCGCCAATCGTTGTGATCTTGAGGTCCATTATTCCGCTCCCTCTGTGGCCGGGGCATCTACTGTGGCCGGGGCATCGTTCTTGGCGCCATCACTGGTTGCAACGGCGCGGATTGCGGCGGGCTTCGGCGCATTGGCCGGCAGCGCAACCTTGGCCGCGTCACGGACCAGGATCCAGGCGCCCTTCGAACCGGGAACCGCGCCGCGGATCAGGATCAGACCGCGATCGGCGTCGGTCGAGACGACCTCGACATTCTGCGTGGTGACGCGGGTGTCACCCATGTGGCCGGCCATATGCTTGCCCTTGAACACCTTGCCCGGGTCCTGGCGCTGGCCGGTCGAGCCGTGGGTACGGTGCGAGACCGAGTTGCCGTGGGTCGCGCGGCCACCGCCCATGTGGTGCCGCTTGATAACGCCCTGGAAACCCTTGCCGATCGTGGTTCCCGTCACATCGACCTTCTGGCCGGCGACGAAATGATCGACGGTGATCTCGGCGCCGACATCGATCATGTTGTCGGCGGAGACACGGAATTCGGCAACCTTGGCCTTCGGCTCGACGGAAGCGGTCGCAAAATGGCCGCGCATCGCCTTCGACGTGTTCTTCACCTTGGCAAGGCCAACGCCGAGCTGGACGGCGGTATAGCCGTTCTTCTCCTGCGTGCGCTGCGCCACGACCTGGCAGTTCTCCATCTGGAGAACAGTGACGGGAACATGTTCCCCGGCATCGTTGTAGATGCGGGTCATTCCCACCTTCTTTGCAATCACACCTGAACGCATCGGTTCAATTCCTTTAGAGTTCCCTGTCGGGGCTGTCGCCCCTCCACGCCTCTTGTTCCTTCAGAGTTCCGGGTCGCCCCGCCCCTCTGGTTCCTTAGAGCTTGATCTCGACGTCGACACCGGCGGCAAGATCGAGCTTCATCAAAGCGTCGACCGTCTGCGGGGTCGGATCGACGATATCGAGGAGACGCTTGTGCGTGCGCATCTCGAACTGCTCGCGGCTCTTCTTGTCGACGTGAGGCGACCGGTTGACCGTGAACTTTTCGATCCGCGTCGGCAGCGGAATGGGGCCGCGGACGTTGGCGCCGGTGCGCTTGGCCGTCGACACGATTTCCCGCGTCGAGGCGTCAAGCACCCGGTGATCGAACGCCTTCAGGCGGATGCGGATATTCTGTCCGTTCATGCGTCACTTCCTTGTTCTGGCGCGGCGCGGGCAGCGCCCGCGACAGATCGGTTTAAGTCCAAATTACTCTTTGATGGTGACGACGATGCCGGCACCGACGGTGCGGCCGCCTTCACGGATGGCGAAGCGCAGCTTCTCT